>DCVM01000153.1:42214-43467 GCA_002327985.1 Syntrophaceae bacterium UBA2188
AAGGTTGAGGTTTTTTGATTTGTCTTTCCTAAGATTTCCCAAAAGGGTGGAGCCTGGACGTCCTTTGAGTTGGGAAAATATAAAGAGGTGCTATCTGGTTTGAGGTCCGTAAATCCGTAAATCCCGTGTTCGCCCGGGTTTGTTCCGGTGTTGAACGATGTCCAGGAGACAGAGGAGATGTCCGGGATAGAGGCATTCATCTGGTGAAGCGTAAATCCCTGTCCTAAAATCCTTTTTAAGTTTGGCATGATATCATTGTTGAGGTAGGACCTTAACAAGGAATAGGGGACTCCATCGATACCGATGATTAATGCCTTTTTATTATTTTCTTTAAATGATGCCATCCACTTTCCCTCAAAACCAGGCCAAGTAAAGAATTCTGATACTCAGACTGGTAATTAATAATCCAACCAGCAGCATCAATACGTCACGGGGCAACTTCTTACAGACCCAAGCCGCAAAAGGCGCCGCGATCACTCCTCCAATCATTAATCCAACAATTTTTTCCCAGTGTTGAAATAGCAATGCGCCAATGGTGGCGAAGAACGTCATCGATTCAGCCACCGTTACGAAAAATTCCGCTGAGTTCACCGAACCAATTGCAAATCGAGGAGGATTCCCGTTAGCCACTAATGTGGAGGTGACAATGGGACCCCATCCCCCCCCTCCGATGGCATCAAAAAAACCTCCGGCGAATCCTAAGGGGATCAAACGAGTTTTGGCTTTTGTCTGGAAATTTTTTCTGAACACCCTGATAAGTATCCATAACCCCATGATCAGCAGATAGAGAGAGATAAAGGGTTTAATCTTGCCTCCTGGTAATTCAGTCAGGATATAGGCTCCTAATACTCCCCCTATCACACCGGGGATCAGAAGCCTAAAAAAAATCTTCTTATCTACATTTCCAAATTTGAAGTGTGATACCCCGGATACACCGGTGGTGAACACTTCTGAGGTGTGGATGCAAGCGCTGGCAATGGCAGGAGGCACCCCAAGGCTAAGAAAGAAAGCGTTAGAGGATACCCCGTAAGCCATTCCAAGGGCCCCATCAATGAATTGGGCAATAAAACCAAATAGGATGAAAACGATGATGTGATGGTCCACTTTCCTGATGCCACAGGAAGCCGAGGGAACTCGAATTTTTTAAATTATAAGTACCCAAGAGATTTTAATCTCTTTTTGACCAATTCGATCTCTTCCTGTGAGAAAAAAGATTCTTTCTTCACCGACCTGGAAGAGAGGAGATCCCGCAA
>DCVM01000153.1:43485-48315 GCA_002327985.1 Syntrophaceae bacterium UBA2188
AATGGAGTGTATTGCATTTGAGGGGTTTTGTCAAGTTATTTATCAGTTTGTTTTATGTTACTCATGAAATGGAATGTTTTGCCTTGATAAAGTGTCATGGTTTTGTTAAAAATAAAATAATTTTAGGGAAATTCTTAGACCATCAAGAGAGGAAGGGTTCTTTATGCTAAAGGTATTGGTGACTGGAGGCGCTGGGTTTATCGGCTCAAATCTGACAGAGGCCCTGCTTAAAAGAAATCACTTTGTTCGAGTCCTTGACGATTTTTCAACCGGGAAAAAGGAGAACCTTATTTTTAATCAAGCATACCCCGCCATGGAGATCATGGAGGGAGATATTCGTGATTTCCTGACCTGCCAAAAAGCGGTCAAGGGAATCGATTTTGTCTTTCATCAGGCGGCCCTCCCTTCGGTCCAACGTTCCGTTGAGGATCCAGCGACATCCAATGCTGTCAATGTGGGAGGGACGTTGAATATTCTAATAGCTGCCAAGGAATCGGGGGTGAAACGAGTGATCTACGCTTCTTCCTCTTCCGTCTATGGGGATACGCCTACGTTACCGAAGCATGAAGAGATGCCCTCTTATCCTCTATCACCCTATGCCTTGCAGAAATATATTGGAGAGCAGTATGGTCGACTTTTTTACCAACTCTATGGCCTGGAGGCCATCTCCCTGAGGTATTTCAATATCTTTGGGCCCAAGCAGGATCCGAACTCTATTTATTCGGCTGTCATCCCGAGGTTTATCAGTGCCCTGCTTCAGGGGCGTTCCCCGGTTATCTTTGGAGATGGGGAGCAATCGCGAGACTTTACTTATATTGAAAACGTGGTTCAGGCCAATCTCCTTGCCATGTCCGCGGAACATCTTCATGGGGAAGCCGTTAATATTGCCTGTGGAAAAAGGATTTCGTTAAATCAATTACTGAACATCCTGAAAGAGATTCTTGGATCAGACCAGCCCCCTCTTTACGAAGAAGCTCGGCAAGGGGATGTGAAGCACTCTTTGGCTGACATTCATAAAGCTAAAGAGATGATCCACTATGAGCCAATCGTTGGGATCGAGATGGGATTAAAAAAGACGGTCGAATTTTTTCAGAGGGGTTAATGTGAATGGGATGAAGAGGAGGCATGGAGCAAGATGAAGGGCAAGCCGACACTTCAAAAAATAGTGGATAAGTTTCCAAAGGTTAATATTTTGGTGGTCGGCGATATCATGATGGACCGGTTCATTTGGGGGAAGGTTTCCCGCATATCACCCGAAGCGCCTGTTCCCGTGGTGTTATTCGAAAAGGAAGATTTCATCCTTGGAGGAGCTGCGAATGTGGTGAATAATATCCATTCTCTTGGAGGGAAAGTTTCGCTTTGCGGGGTGGTGGGTAACGATGATTACGGGCAAAAATTATTGAAAAAAATTGATGAAATTGGAGTGAACATCGACGGAATATTCGAGGAGGAAGGTCGCCAAACCACCGTTAAGACCAGAATCATTGCTCATCAGCATCCATACCAACAACAGTTGACGAGAATCGATCGGGAAACCCTCGATCACCTTAAAACCACCACCTATCGATCTCTTTTAAAATATTTATCCGAAAATATCGTTAACGTGGATGGAATCGTCATTTCGGATTATGGGAAAGGAGTATTGACAAAAAAGTTATCTCAAACCATTATCCAAG
This sequence comes from Syntrophaceae bacterium UBA2188, assembly GCA_002327985.1. Taxonomy (GTDB): domain Bacteria; phylum Desulfobacterota; class BSN033; order BSN033; family UBA1163; genus UBA1163. The sequence goes on from DCVM01000153.1 coordinate 45,162, forward strand.
TGGCAAACAGATATAAAAAGTTTATCATGGTTGATCCAAAGCCGAAGAACTTTTCATTCTATAAAGGGGCAACCGTCATTACCCCAAACGCCAAAGAGGCAGGCGAAACTTCAGGAGTCCCCATCACTGACCCCCCCTCGTTGAAAAAAGCAGCGAGGATATTGCTGAATAAGTCAAAGTGTGCCGTTTTGATTGTTACCCAAGGAGAAGAAGGGATGACGATCTTCGAATCTTCTCAGAATTATTTTCCCGTTCCCACTGTGGCAAAAGATGTATACGATGTGACCGGAGCAGGGGACACTGTCATTGGAACGTTAGCCCTCGCTTGGGGTGCTGGAGCCAAGGTCATCGAAGCAGCCACGTTGGCAAACTATGCCGCAGGGATTGTTGTAGGCAAAATGGGAACGGCCACCGCCACCCGCAAAGATATGATGGAAGCCATGCAGAAGAAAAGGTAGTTTTCGATTTTAAGCTTTGAGTAACGATTCTCTAAGAAAAAATGCTCAGAGACAAAAAGGCCCTACCTCAGGATTGAGAATAGGGCCTTTCCATTTTTATCCCTCCTCATCCTGCCTGCCGGCAGGGTTGGCAGGTGATAAATAACGTCATTATGTCTCGAGGACAAAAATAATTTCCAACCTGACCCTGTATTCCACAATCTTAGAATTTTCTACCGCCACCCTGAATTCCACAACACGCATTCCGGTGATACCCCTTAAGGTCTTTGTCGCTCTTGCGAAGCCGACCTTGATGGCATCTTCAAAACCCTTTTGAGAACCTGCAATAATTTCTGTTACTCTTGCGACCCTGGGTTCTGGCATTCTGATCACCTCCTTTATATAAGATGGGTATTCTTCCTAAAAGTCTATACGAAAATCCTAAACAATGTCAATGAGAAAAATATTGATAAATTTGAAAATTGTGTTATAAAATTAAATTTTAATAATATTTTGATAACTTACATCATGTTTAAAGCCATGACAAGTGAGGGGATGGATGACTTTACGGTCAGATGAAAAACAGCACTTCATCCATCAATTTATGCATTATCTCTCTATAGAGAAGAATGCTTCACCTCATACCTGTCGATGTTATCGTAAAGATTTAGAGGGATTTGAGAAATTCTTAAGGGACTCAGGGATGTATATAGCTCCAACGGGAGGGATAGAGATAGAAAGAGTGGACCGGATGGCCATCCGAAAATATTTGAGTTTTCTTCACCGGAAAAACAAAAAAAGTTCCATCGCAAGGAAGATTTCAACGCTGCGCTCTTTTTTTAAATATTTGGTCAGAGAACAGGTCATTCCTTCAAACCCGGCCAAGAGTGTTTCAACTCCGAAGGTGGAAAAGACCCTTCCGACCACTCTGACGGTCGATGAAGCCTTCCGGTTGATGGAATCGCCCAAAAGTATTTCTGAAGCGCCTCCAGAAGGGGGAGAGGGAAAATATCTAAGGGATCGAGCTATCCTGGAACTTCTTTATTCCAGCGGGTTGCGTGTGAGTGAACTGGTGGGATTAAATTCGAATCAATTGGACCTTGATTTGGGTATCGTAAGGGTGATGGGGAAGGGAAGGAAAGAGCGAATTGTCCCAGTCGGGGTGAAGGCCATAGGGGTTTTGAAGCGATATATGGAAGAACGGGGGGGGCTTAAGGAAGACAAACCTATATTTATTAACTCCCGCGGAGGGAGATTGACAACTCGTAGTGTAGGGAGGTTGATCAAGAAATATTCGAGGCAATCTGGCATTTTTAGAAAAGTTAGTCCTCATAGCTTGCGCCACACGTTTGCCACCCATCTTTTAGATGCAGGGGCTGATATTCGAGAAATTCAAGAGATGTTAGGACATTCGAGCCTCTCAACCACACAGAGATATACCCACCTCAGTATGGGAAAATTGATGGAGGTCTATGACAAGGCCCATCCAAGAAGTTTTAAAAATGTGGGTAGGAAAAAATAGAGAATAAGTGTAATGCACGTCATCAATAAGACAAAGCCCATTTCACGGTTAAGGTTAGGAGGCCAGTCTGCTTTAGAATGGCATACGGTGACGATGCTTGTATCGAAGCAGGAAGCTTGAAATTAGAAGCTCGAGTATCCAGCATCCATACGCGGGATTCGATACGAGCTTCGACAACGACAACCGGTTATTCTCTCTTGTTGCCGTCTTTTATCCTAACTTTTGCCCGAGGACTTATTTTCTAATTAATATGAATAGAGATAGGGGATGGAGGGTAATTTTATGTTAACGATGCGGGGAACGACCGTTTTATCCGTTCGACACAAAGGGAAGGTGGTGATGGCCGGGGATGGTCAGGTTTCCCTTGAGCATACCATTATGAAGCATACTGCCAGGAAGGTCCGAAAGATATATCACGAAAAGGTTCTGGCTGGTTTTGCTGGGGCCACGGCAGATGCCTTCACCCTGTTTGCCAAGTTTGAGGAAAAGTTGGACCAATTCAGCGGTAATCTACTCAGGGCAGCCGTGGAGTTGGCAAAAGATTGGAGAACAGATCGTATTCTCCGGAGGCTGGAGGCCTTGCTTATTGTCGCCGATTCCGAGCATACGCTTGTCATCTCCGGAAATGGAGATGTCATTGAACCGGATGATGGGGTGGCGGCCATTGGGAGTGGAGGTCCCTATGCCCACGCGGCGGCTAAGGCATTGACCGAGTTTTCGAACTTAGAAGCCACGTCCATTGCGATGGAGGCCATGAAGATTGCCTCCTCCATCTGTATCTATACCAATGATCAAATCATCGTGGAGGAATTATGATGCAGACCTTCACCCCCCGTGAGATCGTTTCGGAACTTGATAAATACATCGTTGGGCAGAGGGATGCAAAGCGGGCTGTTGCCATTGCCTTGCGGAACCGTTGGAGGCGTCAACAGGTCCCCGACCCTCTCCGGGACGAAATTGCACCTAAAAATATCATTATGATTGGCCCCACCGGGGTCGGCAAGACAGAGATCGCCCGAAGGTTGGCTAAATTGGCCCAGGCCCCATTTCTGAAGATTGAAGCATCAAAATTTACAGAGGTGGGTTATGTGGGCAGGGATGTGGAGTCAATGATCCGGGATCTCATGGAACTGGCCGTCAATATGATGAAAGCGGAAGAGTCCCATAAAGTTCAACAGAGGGCAGTTGAGATGGC
>DCVM01000181.1 GCA_002327985.1 Syntrophaceae bacterium UBA2188
TGGAGAAAATAGGACGTGATGAATGGCGTAGGAAGCCTTTAGAAGAGCGACATAGGTTGGAAATTGAGTGCATAGAAGAATATTTTGATTTGTCAAAAATATCGAAAGAAGAATTAGAGACCATTGCAGACTATTTGGAAGACAAAAACTACCACGGCCCAACAAATTATCTAAGGAAGATTGCTGGCCTTCCATACTGGGATTTTTCCAAAAGAGAAATGCTTTATCCAGAAGGGGATTGAAATGAAAGAGAAGAGCAAAAAAGGGAGTATCTCCATAGCCCTATTTACCCGGCAAGGGTTAGACATAGGGAAGGATATTAACTCTTCCCAGAAGTGATTCTGGGCTCATTCGTAAGGCAAAATGTGTCAACGGAGGCTAAATGAAACCTGAAAAGGTAGGGATTTATGCGAGGGTGAGCACCTCGGACAAGGGACAGGATGTCGAACTCCAGCTCTGCGATTTACGAACCTATGCCGATGCGAGAGGATGGGAGGTGTTCAAGGAGTATGTGGATGTTGGGCAGTCTGGCTCTAAAGAACAAAGACCTGCCTTCAACCAGTTAATGGAAGATGCCCGGAAACGAAAGATTGACATCATTCTTGTTTGGAGACTGGATAGGTTCGGGAGGTCGCTGAAGCACCTTATTGTCTCATTAGACGAACTCAAGACTTTAGGGCTAGGCTTCGTTTCATTCAAGGAGTCCATTGACTTCACTACTGCAACTGGAAGGCTGATGCTTCACCTACTGGGAGCGTTCGCAGAATTTGAGAAAGAAATAATCCGTGAACGTGTGAAAGCAGGTGTAGCTCATGCACGGGCTAAAGGGAAAAGGCTGGGTAGGCGTCCATTAATTGACGAGAGGCTTTTAGGGACAATTAAGGATAGGAGAGATAAGGGAATATCCATCAGGGGTATTTCAAAAGAACTGGGTGTCTCTAAATCTCTTGTCCATAAATCCCTACAAATTTGAGGGGGAAATCCTTTGTATTTTCAATAGCCAAATTCCTAAAAATAGGTGTCCCGAATTCATCTGTTTTATGGACAGAGTGAAAGGACAGTAAGCTAATGTGGATATTCACGCAGAAGGGATTTTTATCAATCGTTAGGCACACGGACAAGTCTAATATCCTTATTGTGAGAAGTAGATTTCGAGGGCACATTGAGAAGATATTTCCCAATGCTCACGTCATAGAGGATGCTACAAGAGATTATAGATACAGATCAGAGCTACCAGCTAAGGAAGTTTCTAAAGTGATTGCAAGGCTGGTATCCGAAATAGATTATGGAAACTTCAAGAACTCTCTGGGTATGAACGATGAAAGATATTTTGAATCCTGTGTTGAGGTTTATAATACCGTGGCAAGGAATTCTGAAACCAATATCTTTGGCAATGGCGACAGGAGGGAATCTAATGAAGGATGATAAGGCAAAGGATAAGCCTAACAGCGTGGAAGATGTTTTTCAGGAGGCTTTTAACAGTATGTGTTCAGCACTTGACAAGTTTGGACCCGACGAGGTTTTGCAAATCCTGATAGCCAATTCACGCAACGACACAATTTGTCGTGATTTACTGCTTAGATTCCCCGTAACCGTCGCTTTTGGAAATTTTCTAAGCACCTTGCCGGTAATTAAGGTCAACAAGCGAACTTTGAAACGGCTCGAGAAAACTCGTTGCCTTCTATGATGAATGACCTTTCAAATGCAAACTCAATGACCTTTGCCTCCCCTTAACAAAAATCTCCCTAAACCCCCACAAAGATAGTTTTCACAACCTCATTTTTAGTATTTACAGGTCATGATGAAAGGTGTAGACTCCTTCCTGTAATGTGCTCTTTCATATTTTTAAGAAAAGGTGTATATTACAATCCGTATTTCACGAACGGGAGGGGAAATGAGAAAGATTTTATTCATTACTTTACTGGTTACTATTGGCCTGACTATTGAAGCTACTGGAGCAGACTGGAAATTGTATTTTGAAAGTAAAGAGGTTTTACCGCCTTTGTCCGCTTATCCTGAGTTTGCTCGTATTTTCTTTGATGAGAGTAGATTTCAAGCGGGGTCTCGAACACCTTATTATTGTGATATGAGTAGTATAGTTCGGTCCGGGAATATTGTTAGGGCATGGATTAAGGTTGTAATGATACCCAAAAAATATAACTCAAGCCAAATTTTAATCCATCCCATGATGGACCGAATAGCGGGCCAAGGTGAAAAATCAATAAAGACGTTTATCTCAGCGAGTACTACTGAGGAGATTCTTTATTACTACGAAATTAATTGTGTAGAGAGGTCTTATCGCAAGTTGAATATGCGGGAGCTTGATAGGGACGGTAATACTGTGTGGGGGACTGTAAAACTCGATTCAGAGCTAAAATTTATCGAACCGGATTCAGAGATGGAGAAGCTCTATATTTTTTTGTGTAGGTAGGCTTATTATGTCTGTCGTGAAGAGAAAGAGATTGGAAGATTCAATTTTCGAAGCACTCAAATTGCTGCTTAAAAAGGATAACGTAATAATAAAAAACTCGACCAAAGAAGAATGCATAAACCATAAATTTGCCATGTATTTAGAAAACATTCTTAAAAGAGATAATATTTTACTCAGCTCTACTGTTGCATGGGATGTTGACATCGAATACGATAAATATAAGGAAGGCGAAAAAAAGGATTCCCAAGGCCGGAAGATTCGTCCAGATATTATCGTTCATCAAAGAGAGAGTGGAAATAGGAACAATTTTATAATTATTGAAGCAAAAAAGGATTATCCGAGAAAAAATGATGTGGACAAAGTAAATGACTTAGTGAAAAGTGCACGCTATCAGTATATTCTGGGAGTATTGATATCTTATCTACCCAATAAAAATTATGCAAAAATAAAATTCAAAAAAGACAATGGATGGGAAGAATTCAAAATAGATAAAAAGACTTTAATAATTTTATAACCATTCATTATGCACAGCGGTTGACTTAATAGAACGGGGCAACATCAAGCTCTTTGCGATCCAGGATGCGCCGGGCGACCCTAAGATTTGAATCCTTATTTTCGAGTTTGGTCGGAATTTGTCTTTTTCTCGGCTGAATTTGCTTCCAGACTTTCAAATGCAAATCGATAAATTTTGGTGCGGCCTGGCATTCACTCTTTGTAGGTGTACTCGTCAAAAAACCTTTAATGCCTTCGCATCTTCGTTGCCCGACTCGCAAGGTAGGTTTTTCTAGTACTCCCTACCCTTACCTTCTGACTCCCTAACTTATCAATATCTCATTAAATAAACTGACATTTTAGCGAAAACGTAACAATTATTGTCCAGTTTTATACCCAATGTCCAGCGGCGGAATCCCGTTGTGCTCAACCCCGTCAAGAAGTCGGTCGGGGTGTCTTGCTTTACCTCCTGTGTGAGACAAGTAAAAAGGGATTCCCCTGCTCGAACACATGTCACGAACATTTCTAGCCCATTGAGGATCAAACGGTCTGGGTTCAACTTCGTTGCAACCCGTTTCTCCCGATGCAATCAACCATCCGAAGCCGTCGATATGCTCGGCAAGTTCAGGCATCGAATCTTCTAGCATTGGGGCTAAGTCGAGCCATCTGAGCACACAAGGTATCTTTCTCAAATCGTCAAGGCGTGGCAGATACTTCTTCAATTCGGCACCGGTTCCCAGCCAGACATTTTTGTAACCGTTGCCCCAATCCGCCGGAAGTCGCTCTGCAATCAAGTGTGTTCTTTTGCTTGCCAGCTGCCAGATGAGATTGGGTGTTTCACGAATGAGTGCCCATGCGTCGTCTCGCCATGCGTCGGCTTCGCGCAAGAAGAAATCCGAATAGGAACAGGCAAAAACGCTCTTGTACTCCCCCGCCCTCTCCGCTTCCTTCTGCCATCTGCGCGGGTCTTTCCAAGTCGTAGTGCATAGCCTCACGTTTTCGGGGTCTATGGTTCTTCCTTTTTGCTCAATGAACATGTAGCAGTTTTTGCAACCTTCGCTGAACCTGTGGCAGCCGATCCAGAAATTGAAAGGCTCGTCGTGCGAACCGTACTTGAATTTCTGCGAGACCCGATTCCATTTTTTCTTTTCTTTTTGGTTCGTTTTCATTTTTTCCTCCTGATAATGAATTTTTTGGTGAGATTTCGTATCGTCCCTAAACCCTCAGGAAATTTTCCCTGAAGGTTCGTAAAACCGTAGAAGAAAAGCTCGTTTCCTTCGTTCATTATAATTTTTATAAAAAACTTTTCTCTTTTTACTGTTCGTAAAAAAATAAAAATTAGATGGGTCTTTATATACTTTCTAAATAAGCGAGAAGAACCTAACGGATACGATTTCGCTAAAGGAGGAAAGAATGGACGGGATTTTTTTAAGTGTTGAAGAGGCGTCCGAGTATTTAGGCATCAAGAAACCGACTCTGTATGCGTGGGCTAAATGCGGGAAGATCCCCCATTATAGGCTTAACAGTCTATTGCGATTCAAAAAGGGTGATCTTGATCATTGGATAGAGGGAAGAAAAAGGGAACTTCTCGATACAGAGAATAGAAAAGGAGAGATTTAAGAGGTCATTTGTCTTTAACCTCTACCAGCTGCATCGAAAAAAAGGAACTTGAGCCATAGATGCTACACTAAAAGAAATAAAAACTTCAAGTGGTTAAGACAGGCTGCGCAAGGGACGTTTTTACTGGTTTTTCATACATATGACTTGTTTTAGGTGATAGATAGGAATTCTATAATAGAGCGTCTTCTCTCCATTCCGTAATGACGATGGTTAGATTTTTATTCTCCTAAATCTCGCCTCGACGTATGGGTTGCGTTTATCTATTCGTTCACCCCTGGGCAAGTCTCCTGTCTCTACAGCTCTCTCAAATCTCTCCTGCTCTTCCCTCTGTCTGTAGCACTCTTCCCTAAATCGTCGAAGTACTACGCGAGCTCGTTCCCGTTCGCCTACCCATCCAGCAAGCTCAAGCATTATCTGGCGGAACCATTCGATTGATTCGTTTTCATCTCCAATCAAATCGAGCAGGTGGTATTTTCCGAGGAGTCGGCGGAATTCCAGTCGATCTTTAATCAGAGTGTCCATTAAAGTTCCATCAAAATTATTCAGATTGTTGATTGTTCGGAATAAACAGGCCATCATATAAAAACCCCCCATTTTCTTAATTAAAAATAATCAGATATATATACCCTATGGCCTGTAAATCAACTTATTGAAATCATTGATTAAGCTATGGCCTATTTATTAGGCACCGATGGAGGGCCGATGTAGTAAGTAAAAATTCCCCGAATTCCTTTGTAATTTCATATGCATCCATTCGGTGTAGTAATATAAGGTCTATTTTTTTTATTTTTTTATTTAACATATTCTGCATTTTGGTAAAAAGTCACTACATCGACTTGCACCATTAACAAAGCTCAATGTTTATAGGGTAATTATAAGGAACCGATGGAGGGAAAATTTTACTACATCGTTTACTACATCGGTTTTGCGAGTTGATTCCTTATTCATTCTCTATTTTCCATTTCGGGTTGTAAAAGTATCTAATTGTGTGCTTCCCTCCAGTTAAGGGGATTACATTCTTTTGAATTATTTCATCACTTCTCACCATACCCTGAACTGCCAACTCCTTATCTTTCTGTCCTCCCAATTCCCTAAACTGGCTAAACATACGACCTTGGGTTATTCCGGGATTTCTTTTTACGACCCTACGAATTGCACTCTCAATCTTTGACATTAGGTTCGTAAATTCCTCCGGTTGATATGCTTCCCTAACTTGCATTTGCCAATCTAACAGGGGAATGATTCTCTCGACCATTTCAAGGGTGATCACATCCTTCCCTTCAGAGATTGCCATTATCATCAAAAACTTTCTTCCATAAGTATCAACCCGAGTCGTAAAATCATTATCGGGCATTTTCATATACCAATCTTCAATTCTTTGATAAGCATCCCCGTAACGCCCCCCTTCCCAATCTATTAAATAGGGGGTTGAAACATCCAACGGGAATTTCTCCAGCATTTTAAAGAACCTGAATCTCAATCTTATTAACTCTTTTTCAGGTACGCTGTTTGGAGTGAAGCTTTTTCTATTAGCCTCGGCTGGCACAAGCCACAAACGATTGGGTAGTCCTATGTTAATAAAACTAGCAGAGAACAATGTTTCCCAAGTTTTAGATGTGCAACAGGCTAACAAGGATAGGGCACAATCGTCTACCCTATCAAAATCCGACCCTATCTTAACCGGGTTCTCTAAAAAAGTATCTTCAAATAGGGAAGTAACAGCTTGAAGAAGGTTGCTCCCTTTTATATCGCTCTTCTGTACAAAGGATCGAAATTCGTCAAAACAGAGAATCATATTCGGTGTTACTTTTAATCTTCTCATTAAACCCTCTGCAGAACCCATCCCATCTTTGTAAGTTAGATATTTACTGTATATTTTTTTATTTTTTTCATCCCGTTGACTACCTTCACACTCCCATAACAAATCCCTGATTATTTCAATGGATTGTTTCTTGGATTCTGATTTTCGGGTTTTCCCAGAAGTCCCAATAAGCACACAATACAACCTTGGTTGAGTTTTTAGTTGTGAAGGTATCAATACCTTCTGAGCATACATACTCCCAATTATAGTTGCCCAGTTGAACACCCAAAACTCGTAAGGGCTTTCAAGATAGGTTGAATAAACATCAGCACATTCTTTTATGAGCCCCCGAAACGTGTCCCTGGGATAAATCAGGTTTAGTTGCCCTACATTCAAATCTTCATTTACAACTATCGTTTCGTCTATCACTTCAACTACAGGAGTTTCAGCTTCAGACTCATTAGGTTGCATTGAATGGGGAACGAAAGGTGGCCTGGGTGTGTTATGATAAGCAGAATCCAAACTCCCTTCAGCTTCTTCGTATGTGTATTCGTGGTCTTTGTTCCGAACCATTCCTACATCTTCTGCATAATCAATCATTATCTTCCCTGCTTCTTCAATGGGAAGTTGCAGGTCATTTAAATATCGAGCCAACTCATAGCCTTTATCATTCCGGCTCTCACCTTTAAAGAGGACTTTTCTTATCACCCATCTCTTATACCAATCAGCAGAAGTTAGTTTCTGATCAGAGGGGATATCACAAGGTGGGACATCGGAATGAGAATGGACTGTAGTTTTACCATCATTTATATAGGTAACTACTTCCATAAACCTTTCTCGAGTGACAGGTGTTGGGTTTTCATTCCTGCTCTCATATTCATAGAAACCCCCATTAGGATGTTGGGAAGGTGGGATCAAGGTTTGAACTAGGTTAGCCCTTAACTCAATGGTAGCTGAATCCAAGTGTTTTTTAATCATAGTCACATCAACCGGGATATTGTCACATATACCATGAAGATGGAATTTCCCGGAACCTGACCTTACAATAGCTCCTGACTCAAATTCGGGAAATGAGTCTAGGAAGTCGAGGAAGGCGTCAACATAGTTTGGGCCATCGAAGTCAAGGATGAACCTACCCCGACTCACACACCCTGTGACTAAACCTAATTGATGATTTGTATGGGAAAACCATTTAGTGATTTCTTGTTCGGTTGGAACTCTGGTTTGGTAGGGAGTCCATTTAATAATACCATCAGGACTTTTGCTTCCTTTTTTAATCGGGACTACTGAACAACCTTCTTCTACTAACTTCTTAGCAGCTTGATAGATTTCATCATTGTCTTTTGTCTCCATTGTCATCCTCCATTGTTATATTGCTAAAAATTAAATGTTCGATTGATTCCCTGATATTAGCTGGTACTGATATCAGAGTTTTCCGACGTTTGTTTCCTTCATCATCATAAACATTTACTTGAGGGGATGCTACAAAGACTTTCCCAGAACGGTCTTTGACGACTCTCCAATTTCTGGTTATGATGTCCCCAATTTGAATATCAATGAGATATTTTAAATTAGGTGAGTAATCAACTTTTTCGATGTTAATAATTTTTATGTCCATATTGTCCTCCCATCGTTTTAATGCAAATGATATGCCAGAGCAACCTGAATTCTCTCTCTACTATTATTAATATAACTCAAAACTCTGAATTCTTCGGAAAATTACAAATATAATAATTTCAATTAATTACAAAACTACAAAATTGCGAGTATTTTGCTGATTTTGCAAATTGTAATAATATTAACGTTAACGCATTACGAGTAGTTGTATGAGTAAAGGATGGCCCATCATACCCCATCAGTTTAAAATAGTTAAGAGTCCTTTAATTTTTTCACGAGTCCTGGACATTGACGATAGCAAGAATAAGATTTATAAAGGACACGGGAGTCAGACCAGCCTTAATTGTTCTTCAAGAGCACTGAAAGTATAGGCTATGAAACCCATCCTGAGTGAAAATAATGGCATAACTTTTGCTTGTTATTAAGAATCCAAAAGTTCCGAGGGGGGCCTATAAGATGGTTAAAAGATACGATGGCCTGAAAGGCTCAATTCGACAAATTCGTAAACATCCACCTCTATTTCAAATTTATTTTACTAAAGATAAAAAACGTTATTTCATCAGTAAGGACTTTAATGGAAACCTGCCCCGAATTGAACTTTTTGCTCGTCAAAAAGTAGAAGGATGGGACGTCTGGGGGAACGAAGTAGGGAGTACTATAGACTTGAATAATCCAAAGGCTAAAAGTATAAGGCCCCATAAGGATAGGATCACCGTAGAAAAGGATGGTGTTGACTTAGGGGTATATCAAAAAACATTCCTGGAATGTGACCATTGCACGCTTGCCATCTGATCACTGCCACGGCCCCGTCATTGACTTCTTAGAATTGTTTGGACTGTCTGAACCAGTCGAAAATTTGCGATTTAAGGCCATTAAAATAAAAAACCAATGGTTAGATAGCGGCTTAGCCTTCGATTTAGAGGGGTTTTCAGAAGGGTAAAAGATATGAATTGAAGTCAATAACACCATGGAGCGGGGGTTGGTGTGAGCCTCTATCTCCTTAGGGTGACACGATTTGCTCCCCCTAAAAGTAGCCGCACAGCTGAACACCATCAATATTTGGTGTGGATTTGTTTGAATTCTTGGATTCAAATTTCGAGTATGTAGAACGAAAAGTCCAAGGCTCATTGGATTATGAAGACCAAAATCAACCCACAGGTACTGATCTTGAGATAATCGAGTGGTTAAAACGAAAAGGGGCTCTTTCATATAGAGCCTCCAGAATTTCAATTCAACAGTTCCAAAAAGAAATCTCCAAAAAGTTTCAAATCTCGCCTGCTGGTGCACGGGGGCGGTATCAGAGATATGTTTTGAAGGGATGGATTAAGGGGAAACAGAAGGGGGCTTATGGTAGCAAAGTTTGGGTTACGATCAGGCTCGACGGGGACGAGGGTGAGCAGGGTGAGCAGGGTGAGCAGGGTGAGCAGGGTGATAGGGTGATAGCTGAGTATCAGAGAATCATTTCTCACCATACCAAAGAAAAGGCCATCCTGTTATTAACCGCAAAAGAAATACTCCTGCTCCCTTTGCTTCGCTCAAAAGAAGATGAAGTACACCCTATCACCCTGTATCACCCTGATGGCAGTCGCACAGGCTCTCAGGAGCCCCCCATCCTAGATGCCGACATTAAAATCCCACCCGAGACCTCCAGGGAATTTTTCCTGAAAGGTTCGTAACCACTCGGATAAAGGCACTCCCTTACGAAACATTGCGACTTTTCACTAAAGTGTTTAGTAGGGGCATGCAGATACAGCGTGTTAGAAATTCTATGTAGTCATAAGTAGGGGGTTAAAATGCAAAACGATAGTTTAGAAACAGAGGTTCTTTGCGAGAGATGCGGGGAGTCCTATCCTGCCAGACGACGGGTTTTAGGGTACAAAGTTTGTGTAGCCTGCTCCGATGTCCAGAAGTACCTGGGGCGTCGTCAGCAGGGAAGGCACGACGGGACTACTGAAATTTTCCGTTACGACCTGGATAATGTAAAGCGACTTCTCCGAGAGGAAAATTCAAGGGTGCGTAAGTAGGAGGGGTAAAAGATGCGTTTAAGGCGGGTGGTAAAACAGATGAAGACCTTGAACAGCGAATTGACATCCGCCCAATTGCGATAACCTCCTCCCCCCAGAAAGGGAATGGAGCGGGGTCCGTTCCCCCTATTGACTCTATCGGAAAAGGGGAGTATTCTACCGAGAATGAAAATTAAAGGAATTGCAATTAAAAACCTGATTGGGCAGATTCGACAGATTCGACCTAACCTGTTTCAGTTTTATTTCAGCTACGGGAATAAAAGGTATTTTATCCAGCGTGGGTTAGATGGAGTACCTTTGAGAACCAGAGATGATGCTTTTCAAATTCAGGGATATGTTTCTTTGATGATACAAGAGAGAAGGTTCGACCCCAAAATGTTTGAGAAGGACACTTCTCACTATTTTAATAACCTTATCCGAACTTGGGTTAAAGCGTCCGACTGCTCCCCCGAGTGGCTTGAGAAAAGGAAAAGGATTGTTGAAAATATCTTCATCCCCTACTTCGGTGATTTGGATGTTAGAGACATTCCACACCTGAATATCAAAATAAATGAGTTCAACCTTCACCTGAAGGAAAAGGTAGGCGATAAGTATAGAAAGAATCTGTTATCAGAACTGAAGACCTTTTTCAATTCAATTAGTGACCTTCTTCCGAGGATGCCGAGATTCCCTAAAATAAAAGTTCAGAAGCCTGTCATCCAATGGATTACCAGTGAAGCACAAGACCAGATATTTGAATTCATTCCAGCACACCATCAACCTATCTTTAATCTATTGAGATACACAGGATGCAGACCCAATGAAGCAGGTGGATTTCTGAAAACGAATATATTTTGGGATAGAAAAGAGTTCGCTTTATCGACTGTTATCGGAATGGGAAAGACTATCAAAAATAACACTAAAAACAAGCGGGAGAAAATGTTCCCATTCATCCCTGAACTTGAAGACGATTTAATGAAAACTAAAGACGACTCATCTCATTTTGTATATCATATGGACGGGAGACCCTATACAGTCAGACGGCTCGAGAAGGTTTGGGACAGGGCGAATAAATTATCTACAGAGAAGTATAGCACTCCGAGAATACGTCTTTATCAGGGGTTGAAGCACTCGTTTGTCTCCCAGAGACTTGAACAGGATTACACCTATGACCAAATTTCAGAAGTACTGGGTATTAGTCCAGAGATGGTTAGGACAAGATATGGAAAGTATCAGACTGGCAAGCTTGTAAACATTATGCGGGGTAAAAAAAAGACTAATCTGTTCACACCTGAATTCACAGATACTCAATTAAAAAAGCCTAATGATTTCAAAGGAAAGATGGTCGGGGCGAGAGGATTTGAACCTCCGACACCTGACACCCCATGCCAGTGCGCTACCAGGCTGCGCTACGCCCCGATCAAAGATCATGGAACAATAGGGTAATGGAATACTAGAACGTTGGAAGCTATCAAAAAGGACCTTATTGGAGAATTATGTATAACCCATTATTCTATTATTCCATCATTCCCGTTTGTGTTTTTTAAGTATATTCAATTTCCTTTCAAAAGTCCAGCTTCCTGTCAATCCCCAAGCATGACTGCCGTGCCCGTGGCCCCCACGAGCAGCATCACCATATCATTATGTGCTCCCAGCACCTTATAAACAATCTCCACCCCCACCACCGCATTCCCTCCCAATTCGATCGCTTCATCCTCAATGGACTTAATGGCAAGATCCCTCCCGCTATGCACTTTCTCAGCCCAAGAAATGGCAATCCCGCCATTAAACTTAGCCAAATCCAACTCTTTAACCAACCCCACTCCAAAAATATGTTCATGAGAAACGATTCCCAGTGTTCTTAAAATCTTCCGATTGGCGAATCCAGGGATACTGATCGAAACGATTTCTTTTCGTTTTTTCTCCTTCTCTAAAAATTTTTTTACCTCTTTTTTCCCCTTCTCATAACAAACAGCGCACATATCCGGCAATCCTTGGCCTGACTCATAGACATAGGAACTGCCACACAGCGTGCAACTCACCACCCAATTCATAAAGTCCTCCCCCTTGGAGGGGATATAGGTATTAAATTATATCATTATTTCTGAATAGGGTTATATTATTCCAGCATCTTTCTGATCCCTTTCAGTTCCTCCTGAATGGTGACCAGAAACTCATGAGACCTTCCGTTGGACCTTTTCTCTACCCGTTTCAGATTCACTTGTTTGTTTTCTAATTTCTCCAGATTCCGGATCTTTTTCTTCGCTCCGGCAATGGTAAATCCCTCTTCATAGAGGAGTTTCTTGATCCTTAGAATGAGGTCTAAATCTTTCCTCCGGTAGAGCCGCTGTAAAGACCCCCCCTTATGGGGTTTGATGACTTTAAATTCCGATTCCCAATAACGAAGGACATGGGGTTTAAGGCCTGTAATCCGGCTTACTTCCCCGATCCGATAATAGAGCCTTTCATGAGAGATGGGGGTTTCAATCTCGTCGCTTTTGAGTAGCCTGACCATTGTTCCCCTCTAACTGCTCCTTGCCCTTCGGAAGCATGAGACACAGGCATTGAAAGAAAACTGAGGAAAAACTATGACTCTTTACGATTGAGAGAAGCCTTCAATACCTGACTTGGCTTAAAAGTCAAGATCCTTCTCGCCGTAATTTCGATATCCCCCCCTGTCTGTGGATTTCGACCTCGTCTCGACCTCTTTTTTCGAACAACAAAATTTCCAAACCCGGAGATTTTAATCTTATCCTCCTTGATCAGGGTATCCTTGATAATATCAAAAATATACTCTACAATTTTAGCCACCTCTTTTTTAGAAAATCCCACTTTCTCATAAATCTCCTCAATAATATCCACTTTTGTCATCTCTTGCCTCCTCCTTTCTTAGCCATGTCTATTGCCTTAAATCAAGCTGGAAGACCTCTTTTAATCTGGAGAGGATCTTTTCGTGGTATTGATTCACCTCTTCATCGGTCAACGTCCGATCCTTCGCCTGGTAACGGATTCGATAAGAAACTCCTTTTTTTCCTTCTGGAATAGGGGGACCTTGGTAAATATCAAAGAGGGTGACCCCTTCGATGAAGGGTTGGGGGAAGTTCCGGATTGTTTCCATCACCCTTTCTGCTTCCAGAGCCTGATCGACCACGACTGAGAGGTCTCTGTAAACAGCCGGAAATTTCGGCAGGGATTGAAACCGCCGCTCCCCTCCGGCCCATTTCACCATTTTGCTAAAATCCATTTCAAAGAGATAAACCCTTTCCTGTACTTCATAGTGGCCTAAAACCCGGGGATGGACTTCCCCTAAAATTCCCACAACCTCTTGATTCAGGATGACCCTTGATGCTTTCCCCGGATGAAGATAGGGGTTATCCTCCGCTTTATTAAATTTGGCTTCTTTAATCTGCAGGGCATCAAAAAGATCCTCCACACAACCTTTGATGTCATAAAAATCAACAGGTCTCTGAGAAAAACCCCAGTGGGGATCTCTGTCAAACCCCATCGCCACCCCAGCTAAAAATTTAACTTCTTCTGGAAGTTTTTCTCCTCCTTGGGGGAGGAAAACTTTTTTTAATTCAAAGAGCTTAAGATTGGAATTCTTCCTGGAAACATTATAACGCACGGTCTCCATCAGACCCGGCAACAACGTGGTTCTCATCACGGAGAAATCTTCTGTCAAAGGATTGAGGATCCGAAGGTACTGCCGCCTTGGATCGTTCGGAGGAAATCCAAGGATATCTGAGGAGGTTGGAGAGGTAAAACTATAAGTGATCACCTCGTGGTAACCGTGATAGATCAGAGTGTCTACCACTTTTCTTTCCATCACAAACTCTTTGCTCCTCCCTTCTGAGGAAGGGGGGCCTTGGGGAATCGTAATGGGAATGTTCTCATATCCATCCAGTCGGGCCACTTCTTCAATGAGATCGATCTCTCTCTCTAAATCCCCTCTAAAAGTAGGAGGGATCACCATGAGGGCATCATCATCTTGCTCTTGGACTTCCAATTCCAAATCTTTGAGATAACCCTTCACTTGTTTCGCAGAAACCTCTTTTCCTAATACCTGATGGATCTTTTTGACGCTCAAATAAATGGGGTTGGGTTTGATGGGAACCGGGTAGATATCCACTATTCCTTCCACCACTCTTCCACCCGCCAATTCCTGAATCAATTGGGTGGCTCGGTTCGCCGCAGAGAGGCATCCCCCATAATCGATGCCTCTTCCAAAACGATAGGCGGCCTCGGTTTCCAGGCCAAGCTTTTTTGAGGTACTCCGATTCCCCGCCGGGTTGAAATAAGCACTTTCAAGGAGAACGCTCTGGGTATTTTCTTTGATCTCCGAATTGAGGCCACCCATCACACCGGCAATGGCAATGGGCTTCACCCCATCACAGATCATGAGCATCTCCTCATCCAGCCTCCGTTTCACCCCATCCAGGGTAACGAATTCCTCTCCCAGTCTCGCCCGTCGAACGACAATTCGGCCTTCTTCCAGCAATTCAAAATCGAAGGCATGAAGAGGTTGTCCGTATTCCATCATCACATAATTGGTCACATCGACCACATTGCTGATGGAACGTATCCCCACCTTTTCCAATCGATCTCTCATCCAACGGGGAGAGGGACCGATCTTCACCTCTTCAATCATCCTTGCTACATAGCGGGGGCATAAGTCTTGATCTAGAACCGTGACCGAAGTTTTTTGATGGATGTGTTCCCCCCGGTCACTCAGAACGGGAACCGGATACTTCACTCTCTGATGGGTTAAGGCAGCTATCTCCCGGGCTATCCCGATCACACACAGGCAGTCTGGGCGGTTGGGTGTAATGCTGATATCCAGAAGGGTGTCCTTCAAACCCAATGCCTCTCCCAAGTCTATTCCCGTTGGAACATGAGAGGGAAGAATCAAGATTCCGGAAGCATCCTGACCCAGGCCAAGCTCTATCTCTGAACAAAGCATTCCTTCAGAAATGACTCCCCTGATCTTTGATCGCTTGATCTCCATCCCATTCGGGAGGCGAGCTCCTGCAAGGGCTAAAGGAACTTTCTGACCTTCCTGAATATTGGTGGCACCGCAGACAATCGGAAAAGTCCCTTGATGGGTCTTGGCTTCCACCAAAGAGAGGCGATCCGCATTGGGATGCCTTCGAATCGAAAGGATTTCTGCGACAACCACTTTCTCAAAACCTTCCCCCACAGAGGTTGCTTCTTCAACCTCCAAACCAGCCATGGTCAGAAGATGGATCAACTCTTTCACACTGATCCGAATCTCAACGTAATCTTTGAGCCAATTCAGACTAACCTTCATAATACTTCCATTTCGGATGTCCCCCCTCCCTTACCCTCCCCCTCAAGGGGGGAGGGGTGGGTGGGGGTGTATTCTAAAACTGTTTGAGGAACCTCAAATCATTCGTGAAGAAGGGCCGAATATCATTAATCCCAAACTTCAGCATGGCAATCCGCTCGATGCCCATCCCAAAGGCAAAGCCGGTGACTTCCTCAGGATTATAATTGACGAACTGATATACAGCCGGGTCTACCATTCCGGACCCCAGGATCTCCAGCCAGCCTGTATTCGAACAAACCCCGCATCCTTTTCCCCCGCAGATAAAACACTCGATATCGATTTCTGCGCTGGGTTCTGTGAAAGGGAAAAAGCTCGGCCGGAAACGGAGTCTCGTCTCCTTACCAAACATTTGATGAACAAAAATGGTCAACACTCCTTTTAAGTCTGCAAAGGTAATCCCTTTGTCGACCAGAAGCCCCTCAACCTGATGAAACATGGGAGAATGGGTTGGATCTGAATCGCAGCGGTAGACCGCACCCGGGCAGATTACTCGAACTGGTGGCCGTTTCTTTTCCATGGTCCTCACCTGAACAGGTGAGGTGTGGGTTCTCAAAACCACATCCTCCGAAAAAAAGAAGGTGGCCTGCATCTCTCTGGCAGGATGGCCTTTTGGAATATTAAGGGCTTCAAAATTATAGTAGTCTAACTCTACCTCCGGCCCTTCCACGACTTCAAAGCCCAGGCGGGAGAAGATGTCAATAATTTCATCCAGGATCTGGGTGAGAGGATGTCTATTCCCGACAGGGATTCTTCGACCAGGCAGCGTCACATCGATCTTTTCCCTCTCTAAAGCCTCTGTTCTCTCTCGCTCCTGAATCTGTAAGAGGGCCACCGCGATCTTTTTCTCTAAATCCTCTTTAACTTGGTTTGCCCTTTTCCCAATTTCCCGTCGATCGGTCTCAGGGAGGGTCCCCAAACGTTTGAGAAGTTGAGTCAGACTCCCCTTTTTCCCTAAAATCCTTACTCGGGTGTCAGAAAGCTCTTTCTCGGTAAAGGCCTGAGAAATAGAAACCGCTGCTTCGCTTTGGACTTTTTCCAATTCATTTAGCACAAATCAATCCCTTTCTTCCTAAACCATCGCCTCTTTCTGTTTAAAGAAAGATAAGAGGATGGGAAATTTATGCTATTTGGATTTCGCCTTTGCCATTTCAGCAATTTTGGAGAAGGCATTCGGATCCTTGACCGCCAAATCGGCTAATATCTTCCGATCCAATTCGATATGGGCCTTCCTCAAAGAGTCCATTAAACGACTATAAGAGAGACCATGGAGCCTCGCCGCAGCATTGATGCGAGTAATCCAAAGTCTTCTAAAATCTCTTTTTCTGGCCCTCCTGTCTCGATAGGCATAAGCCAAAGCCCGATGAACTGCATCGACAGCCGTTCGAAAGAGCCGGCTTCTTCCTCCCCGATAACCCTTTGCCATTTTCAGGACCTTTTTCCTTCTTTGTCTTGTCTTCGGTCCTCCTTTTACTCTCGGCATGATTGAAATTCCTCCTGATATCAATAAGTTTCAAGTTTCAGGTTCTAAGTTTCAAGTACCCATTTAAATGAAAAATCATGAGACTTGAAATATGCAAAGTGGGTCTGAACATTTCAGATGTAAGGGATTAGCTTCTTGATCCCTTTGGAATCCGTCTTCGCGATTAGCTTTGGCCTTCTAAGACCTCGCTTACGATGGGTCGGTTTTTTTGTTAGAATATGTCGGGCAAATGCCCGTTTGGCTTTGATCCTTCCAGTCCCGGTCTTCTTAAACCGCTTGGCCGCTCCTCGGTTGGTCTTTAATTTTGGCACATGATTCTCCTTCTATAACTCATTGGGAGTGGGTAAGTGAAAGGTAACAGTAAAAGGAGGGCAAATACCCATCACTATTCCTATCATCATCCGTCACTCTTACTCTTTTTAAGATGGTTTTTGACTCTGGAGAGGAGCTAAGATCATGATAAAATTTCTCCCTTCAAACTTGGGCGCCTGCTCCACTTTTCCCCATTCCTTCGCCTCCTCAGTCACCCTGCCCAGCATGTTTCTCCCTAGGTCTGGGTGGGCTAACTCCCTGCCCCTGAAAACAATGGTCACCTTGGTCTTATTTCCCTCCTTTAAAAATCGTTCAATATGGCGAAGCTTAAACTGGAAATCATGCTCTTCTGTCTTCGGCCTCATCTTCACTTCTTTGATATGGATCACGGCCTGTTTCTTTTTGGCCTCGTGTGCCTTTTTACTCTGCTGATATTTGAACTTCCCATAGTCCATGATCCGGCAGACCGGCGGTTCCGATTTTGAAGAAACCTCTACCAAGTCTAATTCATAATTGACAGCCAAACGGAGTGCCTCGGACACTGGCAGGATTCCTAACTGCTTCCCTTCGGGGTCAATGACCCTCACTTCCTTCGCTCGAATTTCTCGATTAATTCGAACCTCCCTGGCGATAAACATCACCTCCTTCTCTTTTTCGCTGTGCCCAAAGCGCTTGCCTGCGGTAGGAAGGCTAAGCACTTAGCGTCTTTTTCAAAGGGTCGGATATTCAGATTCAACCTGCTTGATGAAATCTTCCACTGGCATCGATTTCAATGTCTCGCCACTTCGCTTGCGAGGAGAAATCGTCTCTTCCTTTACTTCTCGATCCCCCACTACCAGCATATAGGGAATCTTCTGAACCTGGGCCTCTCGAATCTTGAACCCTAACTTTTCATTACGGAAATCTTTCTCGACTCGAACTCCCTTTTGAATCAATTGCTGGTAAACACCTTCTGCATAAGGAATCTGTCGATCCGTCACAGTCATCAGAACAGCCTGGGTGGGAGCAAGCCAAACAGGAAAGGCCCCTGCATAGTGCTCAATCAATACTCCGATAAACCTCTCCATGGCTCCCAGCACAACGCGGTGAAGCATCACCGGTCTGTGCCGTTCTCCGTCACTCCCCACGTAGGTCAGGTCAAACCTCTCGGGCATAGCAAAGTCCACTTGAATCGTCGCACATTGCCATCTCCGGTTGAGCGCATCTTTTAGCTTGACATCAATCTTCGGACCATAAAAGGCCCCTTCCCCTTCGTTGACATCGTAAGGAAGATTTTTGGCCTGGAGTGCATTCACCAGGGCTTGAGTGGCCCTGTCCCAATCCTCATCCGCACCAATTGACTTTTCGGGTCGGGTGCTGAGCTCCATCTCAAATTCAAAACCAAAGATCTTCATCACATCATCCACAAATTCGATGATCGCGCAAATCTCGTCATTCAATTGATCAGGCCGGCAGAGGATATGGGCATCGTCCTGGGTGAACCCTCTCACCCGAAGCAGGCCATGCAGCTCTCCGGATTTTTCATGACGGTAGACCGTCCCTAATTCGAAATAGCGAATGGGAAGATCTCGATAACTTCGAATCTGAGATTTGTAGATGAGCATGTGGGCAAGACAATTCATCGGTTTAATTCCATACTCCGCATCCTCCACTTTGGTGAAGTACATCTTGTCCCGGTAGTTTTCGAAATGGCCCGACTGTTTCCACAGATCGAGCCGGAGAAGCTGTGGCCCGATGACCATCTGATATCCCCGTTTCAGATGTTCCTTTTTCTCAAAATCCTCTAAGATGCTCCGGAGCATGGCGCCTTTGGGATGATAGATCACCAGACCTGGACCCGCCTCTTCGCTAAGGCTGAACAGATCGAGTTCCCTCCCCAGTTTTCGGTGGTCTCGTTTACGGGCCTCCTCAAGCATATGGAGAAATTCTTCCAATGCCTCTTGGGCTGGAAAGGCCGTTCCGTAAATCCTTTGGAGAACTCGGTTCCTTGCATCTCCCCTCCAGTAAGTTCCCGATACATTTAAAAGCCGAAAGGCCTTGATCCTTCCTGTCGAGGGAATATGAGGCCCTTCACAGAGGTCAATAAAAGTTCCTTGCCGGTAAAGGGAAACATGATCCGGAAGATCTTCAAGGTGTTCCATCTTATAGGTTTCCCCCATTTCCCGGAATTCTTTAATGGCCTCTTCTTTGGTGACCTCATTGCGAAAAAAGGGCTCGTCTTTTGCAACGATGTCGGACATCCTTTTTTCAATCATCTCCAGATCTTGAGTTGTAAAAGTTCGATCATAGTCGAAATCATAATAGAAACCATTTTCAGTAGATGGACCGAAGGTGAGTTTAACCGTTGGAAAAAGTTCTTTCACGGCCTGAGCCATGACATGAGATGCGGAATGTCGCAATATCTCCAATCCTTTTTTTGAATGGACGGAGATAAATGAAATGGCGGCATCTTTCTCCACGCTCCTGCTTAGATCAAGTAGCATCCCATTAATCTGAGCTGCGACAGCCTCTTTATCCCACTGGTCAGCTAACTCCTTTAGTTTCGTTCCTTTAGGAATTAATTTTTTGACACCATCGGGCATGGTGATCAATATTTGGTCTTCCATTTCTCCCATGGCCTCTCTTAAATTGAAGCGGAAGAGGCATCACCCTTAAAAAATACGAATGATGCCTCTCCATTTTGTTTTGATTAAAAGGTCTGTCTCTTCAATAACTTATGTTTCACTTTTTAATAAATTGGTTTCAATGGTAGGCACGTGGGGATTTGAACCCCAGACTTCTACCGCGTCAAGGTAGCGCTCTCCCCCTGAGCTACGTGCCTTTCGACCTCCCTTGCCTCTCCCTTGACAGGTAAAGGCAGATTTTAAAAAACGTTGTATGCATAACAGGTTTTTCGAATATTGTCAAGAAAATTGTTAAGTTACAACTCTATACCTTGAATACTAATTCCCCTTTCCTATCATCTATGTCTGCCGTAATCGTATGGCCTTCTTTAAACTTGCCTTCCAATAGCTTCATCGCTAATTTATCTTGAATTTCCTTTTGAATCACACGCTTAAGTGGTCGAGCCCCATAAGCAGGATCAAAGCCTTCCTGGGCCAACCATTTTTTTGCTTCTTCAGTCATTTTAAGTTGAATTCGCCTCTCCGATAGGCGTTGCTCCAATTTTTTAACCTGAATCTCAACAATCGCCTTGATCTGCTCCAATCCGAGACTGTGAAAGATGATCAACTCATCAACTCGATTCAAAAATTCGGGTTTAAAATGGGCTTTGACCGCATCCATCACTCGACGCCGCATTTCCTCATAGTCTTTCTCACCTAAGTCCATGATCCACTGGCTTCCGATATTGGAAGTCATGATGACCACTGTATTTTTGAAATCAACGGTTCGGCCGTGGCCATCGGTCAACCTTCCATCATCTAAAATCTGTAGGAGGATATTAAACACTTCAGGATGAGCTTTCTCAATCTCATCCATGAGAACGATAGAATAAGGCCTTCTTCTCACCGCCTCGGTGAGAAAACCACCTTCTTCATATCCAACATATCCGGGCGGGGCCCCGATCAACCGGGCCACAGAATGTTTTTCCATGTATTCCGACATATCGATTCGGACCATCGCCTGTTCATCATCGAATAAGAACTCAGCCAGTGCTCGAGCCAATTCCGTTTTTCCGACTCCCGTCGGTCCCATAAAGATAAAAGAACCGATAGGCCGGTTGGGGTCCTGCAACCCTGCCCTTGCCCTTCTCACGGCATTGGAGACAGCAAGGATGGCATCGTCCTGACCCACCACCCTCTTTCTGAGTCTCTCTTCCATATGGATCAATTTTTCGACCTCCCCCTCCAACATTTTTGAAACAGGGATGCCAGTCCATTTGGAAACCACTTCGGCCACATCCTCCTCATCCACTTCCTCCTTAAGCATCTTCTCGCTTTTTTGAAGCTCGGACAATTTTTCTTCCTCTTTCTTCAATTCGCTTTCGAGCCTCGCCATCTCTCCGTACTGCAACTCGGCCAGCCTCGAATAGTTGACCTCTCGTTCTGCCTCCGTCATCATCTGTTTCGTTTTTTCAATCTGCTCTTTGATTTGATGGATTCGCGAGATCCCTTTTTTCTCATTTTCCCATTTGAGCGTTTTTTCTTTGACATCCTCCTTTAAACTCGCCAGCTCTTTTTCGATTTTTTTCAATCTTTCAATGGAGGCCTTGTCCTTCTCTTTTTTCAATGCCTGACGTTCGATCTCTAATTGCATCACCTTCCGCTGGATTTCATCGATCTCCATCGGAACGCTATCGATCTCAATTCTCAGCTTGGAGGCTGCTTCATCGATCAAATCAACTGCTTTATCTGGAAGGAAGCGATCTGAAATATATCGGTGTGAAAGCATGGCAGCAGCGATGATGGCTGAGTCCTTGATTTTCACACCATGATGGACTTCATAACGCTCTTTCAATCCCCTTAAAATAGCGATCGTATCTTCAACCGTTGGTTGACTGACGTAGATCGGTTGGAATCGACGCTCTAAAGCCGCATCCTTTTCCACATACTTCCGATATTCGTTGAGTGTGGTGGCGCCGACACATCGGAGCTCCCCTCGAGCCAGGGCAGGCTTTAACATATTCGAGGCATCAATCGCACCTTCTGCTGCACCCGCTCCCACTAAGGTGTGGAGTTCGTCAATGAAAAGAATGATATTCCCTGCGGCATTCGAAATCTCTTTCAAAACCGCTTTCAATCGTTCTTCAAACTCACCCCTAAATTTTGCGCCTGCGATCATAGCCCCCAGGTCAAGGGCAACCAACTTCTTATTCTTCAAGGTCTCAGGGACATCCCCTTTGACGATTCTCTGTGCCAACCCTTCCACGATGGCCGTCTTACCGACTCCTGGCTCCCCGATCAATACGGGATTGTTCTTCGTTCTTCTTGAGAGAACCTGAATCACCCTCCGGATTTCATCATCTCTACCGATGACGGGGTCGAGTTTTCCTTTGCGCGCCTCTTCCGTCAGATCCCTGCTGTATCGTTTTAAAGCCTGGTATTTCTCTTCCGGGTTCTGATCCGTCACACGATGAGGCCCCCGGATCTCTTGTAACACTCTAAAGATCGCATCCTTGGTCGCCCCATTTCTCTGAAGGATCTGAAAAGAAGCTCCCTGCTTCTCATCCGCAATGGCAATGAGGAGATGCTCCGTGGACAGGTATTCATCCGCCAACCTTTCAGCTTCTTTCCAGGCCATGTTAAAAATTTCGTTGACCCGGCTGGACAGATAAACCTGCCCCGCCCCTCTTCCTGTCACCTGAGGAATACGATTTAACTCATTGTCCAATTGAGAAATGATTAAATCCGGATTGGCCCCTAATTTTTGGAGAATGGGAATGACGATCCCTTCCTTCTGCCCGAGGAGGGCTGACAAGAGGTGTTCCACATCGATCTGTTGATGGTGTTTTCGTTCTGCAATAGATTTGGCTTCTTGCAAGGCCTCTTGAGCCTTTAGCGTAAATTTCTCTATATTCATGATATTCCACTCCCCTCCTTCAAATTTACCTAAAAATAATCATCCTCTTGGGGTTTTGCAAATAAATTCCTCTGTTATTTTAGGACTTCTGCTAACTGGGCAAATTCCTGAATCGTCAGGGTTTCTGGTCTCCTTCGGGGTTCTATTCCTATGCTTTCCATCTTGGATTCTATGGATTCGGGGAGAGAAAGTTCTGAATGCTTCAGAGCATTGGCCAGGGTCTTTCTGCGGTGACCAAAACAGGCTTTCACAACCCCCCTGAACCACTCTTCATCCTTCATGTCAATCATGGACTTTTCTTTCCAGGCCATATGAACCACGGCCGATTCAACCTTTGGGGGTGGAAAGAACGCAGAGGGTTTGATGAAGAACTGGGTCGAAACATTTAAAAACATTTGTAAGAAAACCGTTAGCGGACCGTATTCTTTGCAACCTGGAAGAGCCCTTATTCTCTCTGCCACCTCTTTCTGAAGCATTAAAGTGAAGGTTGAAAAAATCTCCTTGGCTTCTATAAAACGAAAAAGAAGAGGAGTGGAAATCTGGTAGGGTAGATTGGCCACCACCTTGAGTGGATATTCTTCCCTCTCAAAAAACTGGCTAAAGTCCATCTTTAAAATATCCCTTCGGACCACCTCCACATTAGAATAGTTTCTCACCTTCTCATTCAGTATCGCTACCAACTTCGGATCGATTTCAATAGCAATCACTTTTTTAGCCTGATGGGCCAGAGCAAGGGTCATCGCTCCAAGGCCAGGTCCTACCTCAAGAACCACATCCCCTTTTTCAACTTTGGCGGTCCGGATCACTTTATTCAGGATATTTCGGTCGACAAGGAAATGCTGGCCTAAGCTTTTTCTAGGGAATAAACCATATTCTGCTAATTCTTTTCTGACGGAGGTCATACTTGTCCCCGCTATGCGCATTACGCTGAGCGCTCAGCGTTCTGATGTTAGAGCGGTAAATTTGAAAAGGCGTTGAGAGAAAAATTGGACCGAATCCCTTTTTTTAAATATTCATATCCAACCACTCCCACCATCGCAGCATTGTCCGTGCAAAAGACGGGAGAAGGAAGGTAAACACTCAATTTCTGCCGAATCGACTCTTCTTTTATCTTTTGCCGAAGGCGTTGATTGGCAGCCACCCCTCCTGAAAGAACCATTCTCTTCAATTTCTGTTGTTGAGCGGCTTCAACCGTTTTCTTCACCAATACCTCAACCACGGCCTCCTGAAAACTGGAGATTATATCCTTCATGAGACTTTCGGAATAACCCTCTAAAGGTTCGGGATGAGTCTTGACATAATTGACAACAGAAGTCTTGAGTCCACTAAAACTGAAATCGAGAGAATTTTTCGAGAGGACAGGCCTCGGGAATCGAACGGCCTTTGGATTTCCCGTCTTAGAGAGTTCGTCAATCACCGGCCCTCCCGGATATCCAAGACCCAAGAGCTTGGCCACCTTGTCAAAGGCCTCTCCTGCTGCATCATCTCGGGTCTGTCCCAATCGTTTGTATTTTCCAAATCCATCCATTCGAAAAAGAGAGGTGTGACCTCCTGAGACGACCAATCCGATGAATGGAAAGGGGGGAGGTTTCTCCTCAAGAAAAATGGCTGAGAGATGTGCCTCAATGTGGTTGACGCCGATGAAGGGTAATCCTCTGGCAAAGGCTATTGATTTTGCAAAGGAGAGGCCGACCAAAAGGGAACCTACCAACCCCGGTCCCTGGGTCACCGCAATCCCATCAATGTCTTTTAAAGTCACCTTGGCTGTTTCCAATGCTTCTGTCACAATGGGTACAATCGATTCGATATGTTTTCTTGAAGCGAGCTCCGGAACCACGCCTCCGTATTTCTGATGAACCGAAACTTGTGAAGAGACGACATTGGAGAGGATCTTCCTCCCATCTAAAATCACAGCCGCTCCCGTATCGTCACAGGATGTCTCAATCGCTAAAACCCGCATCAAAATCTCCTAAAATCTTAGAAGGTTATGGCAATGAAGCCCTTGCCTACCGGCGGGCAGTTGTTTGGTTTAGGGTTAACAAAATGGGCCTCCTTCCCTAACCTCATGCCCGGATCTCCCTCGCTTCGAAACGATTTAAGAGGCCATATTAGGCTTAAGATGAGGTAAATGACCCATAGCCAAATTAAGACAATGATGATTGCAGCGATCCAGTTTTTGGGTTTTTTATTTAAGAAATC
This sequence comes from Syntrophaceae bacterium UBA2188, assembly GCA_002327985.1. Lineage (GTDB taxonomy): Bacteria > Desulfobacterota > BSN033 > BSN033 > UBA1163 > UBA1163. Next base: position 24,823 of record DCVM01000181.1, read on the forward strand.
AGACTGTACCTTTGCTCTACATTCTTCCAATATATCTCCGGGAATGATTTTGATGAGAAGGACAATCCCTGTTGAAACAATGATGAGATCATCCAGATATCCTACAAGAGGTATAAAATCTGGAATGAGATCGATGGGGCTCAACGCATAACCGATAATGAGCGCTGCCAAGGCTTTTGCATACCAAGGTGTCCTGGGATGCTTGGTGGCTAAATAAATAGCGCAACCCTCACTTTTTAATTGCTTTGATTTAGTTTTCCACAATTTAAAATCTATGTTCCAAGTCATTCATAGAACCAAACAAATGGGCAGGTTTATTTTAAAAAAAGTATTGGGTCAAGTGCCTTATTGTTTTTTCGGATTTCAAAATGGAGGTGGGGGCCTGAAGTTCTTCCTGTCTGGCCCACCTTTCCGATGATCTGTCCCTTCTCTACCCATGTCCCCTCTTCTACCAGGTTTATCTGATTGTGCGCATAAACCGTAATGTATTCCTCGGAATGCCGAAGGATGATTAAATTTCCATATCCCTTGATGGTATCATTGGCATAGATAACCCTCCCGGCGTTTGAAGCTTTAATCGGTGTCCCAATAGAAGAGGAGATATCAATCCCCTGATGTCTTTTATCCTCCGCCTCTTCAAACACCTTGCTGACCGTTCCTTCCACTGGCCAGATGAAACCAAAATCTTTATAGGCGATCTTTTCTTTCTCCGCTGGTTCAACTAAGACATCCTCAATATAGATTTCTACTTTTAAAACCTTTTTTGCCCCTGGAATAAAAATTCGTTGACCGGTCTGAATTTTACTTGGATCCGCAATCCCATTGAGCGTGGCCACCTTTTTGAGATCAACGTCATAGGTCTTACAAATACGATAGAGGGTTTGATGCCTCTCCACCACGTGATAAACCCCTTTCTTCTCGCGAGCGGAAGGGGTTTGCTCGAACGGGACCTTATGCTTTGCACATCCGCCAATGAGGAAAATGACCGAAAGGAATGCAAAACATAGAATATTTTTTAACATCCCACTTTAAAAAATGAAGTATTTTATCAGAAGTTAAAGTTAAAGTTAAAGCTACAGCTACTCAAAATCCTCTTCTAAAAAGAAACGACCTCTCATGCCATCCTTTGTTATTTATTGTTCATTGTTATTTATTCACTCGTTTTCCCACCCATATTTCCCAATCAGTTTGACGAATCGGCAGCCGCCCAAGTCCTCTTTTTTTACACCCTTTTCTGTCTTGGTCACCCGGAATAAATCTTGAACAAAAGCATCCCCCACAGGAATAACCAACCTCCCGCCCATCGTCAATTGTTCGATCAGGGGTTGGGGAATCTCAGGAGACCCTGCCGTGACGATGATCGCATCGAACGGGCTTTCCTCCATCCATCCAAAGGTCCCATCGAAAATTTTGATTTCGACATTAAAATACCCCAATTCATAGAGTAACTTCCTCGCCCGGATGGCCAAGGAACGAATCCTTTCAATGGAAAAAACTTTCTCGGACAATTCACCAAGGATAGCTGTCTGGTATCCGGAGCCGGTCCCGATCTCTAACACTTTTTCTTTTCCGGTGAGCAGCAGTGCCTCTGTCATCATGGCGACCATATAGGGTTGGGAAATGGTTTGCTTCTCTCCAATAGGCAGGGGATGGTCGCTATAGGCTTGGTTTTGGAGGGCTTCCTCTACGAAAAGGTGGCGAGGAATTTTCTTCATTGCAGAAATCAGTTTAGCGTCTTCAATTCCTCTGGAGGCAATCTGCTCTTCCACCATCTTCAACCTTGCCTTCGGAAAATCAATCATCCTCTTAAAACCCCACATTCGGATTGAAGATTGCGGATTGCGGATTGCGGATTTGAAAAGAATCTTTCATTCTTCCTTCTCCGCTTTTTTCTTCAATTCATCCAGGATATTTAAAGCTTCAAGAGGGGTTATTTGATCGGTCCTGACCTTCTTCAACTCGGACCGTATCGAATCAGCCTGAGCAAAGAGAGAGGGCTGAAAAGGAGGCTTGGGCTTCAGGGTCTGTATCTTTGTGGTGGCGATCTTCGGCATCCCCATGGCATCCAACTCCCCCTTCTCCAGATTGGATAGAATTTCTTTGGCCCGATCAATCACCCTTTGCGGAAGGCCTGCCAATCGGGCCACTTGAATCCCATAGCTTCTATTGGTTCCCCCTTCGATGATCTTTCTCAGAAAGATAATTTCCCCGCCCCACTCTTTCACTGCCACATTGTAATTTTTCACCCTTTCTTTGGTGAGGGCTAATTCGGTCAATTCATGGTAGTGTGTCGCAAAAAGGGTCTTCGGCCTGAGCGAGGGATGATCGTGAAGATATTCCACCACGGCCCAGGCGATACTCAAGCCATCAAAGGTACTGGTCCCTCTCCCGATTTCATCTAAAATGACGAGACTCTTCGAGGTGGCTTGGTTTAAAATGCGAGCCGTTTCAGTCATCTCCACCATGAAGGTGCTCTGTCCCCTCATGATATTATCCAGAGCGCCTATCCGGGTGAAGATTCGATCCACCACTCCAATCGTTGCTTCGCTGGCTGGAACAAAACACCCCATTTGGGCCATCAAAATAATAAGGGCCACCTGTCTGATATAGGTCGACTTGCCCGCCATATTCGGCCCGGTGATGATGAGAATCTGATGTCCTTGAGAATCCATTTGTGTGTCATTGGGAACAAATCTTTCTGAAAGTCCCATTCTCTCCAAAACGGGATGTCTCCCATCACGGAGGATGATCTCATCCCCTTCTTCCATAATGGGCCGGACGTAGTTATACCGATCAGCAATCTCCGCCATCGAACCCAAAATATCTATGACGGCAATGGCTGAAGCCGTTCTTTGGAGCCTCACCGTTTCTTCTGAAACCTTTTTCCGAATTTCTTCGAAAAGTCGATATTCGAGTTGACAGATTGCTTCTTCAGCCCCCAAAACTTTGGTTTCAAATTCCTTGAGTTCTGGGGTGATGAAACGCTCTGCATTGACCAAAGTCTGTTTTCTGATGTAATGGTCCGGGACGAGGGAAAGATGACCCTTGGTCACTTCAATATAATACCCGAAGACTTGATTATATCGAACTTTCAAAGAGGAAATCCCTGTCTTTTTCCTCTCCTCTGCTTCCAATTGGAGGATCCATCCCTTCCCCTCCCGGCCGATCTCTCTTAAGGCATCCAATTCCTGGTCATAGTTTTGTTTGATGATCCTTCCCTCTCTGATCGTCAAAGGCGGGTTATCCACGATTGAGGATTCAAGAAGCTGAAAAAGGTCGTCAAAATTCTCAATCTTTGATGCGAACTCCTCGATCACAGGAACAGTGAAGGGCTGGAGCTTTGTTTTGAGAAGAGGCAAGTTTTGAAGTGAATTTTTTAATCCGACCAGGTCTCGAGCATTGGCATGTCCAAGGAAAATTCGTGAAGTCAATCGTTCAATGTCCTGAATCCCTTTTAAGGCTTCTCTCAGTTGCTTCCTTTCGATCTTCTTCTCTTTCAGTTCAGAGACCCCTTCCAGACGGCAAAGGATCTCCTTGACATCGATCAGGGGATAATTTAACCACTGTTTCAATGTCCGACTTCCCATGAGGGTGATGGTCTCATCCAAAAGCCAAAAGAGAGACCCTCTCTTACCCTGCTCATAAAGGGATTGAGTCAACTCCAAATTTCTCTTCGTCACTTCATCGATGACCATAAAATCTTGGACCTGATAAAACGAGAGGGGCCGGATGTGTGAGATCGGCTTTTTTTGGTTTTCCTCGGCATAGTGAAGAACCAGGGCTACGGCCTGGGCAGCCAAAGGTGCCTTCTGAAGGATTGGAATCCGTTCATGCTCATTGAAAGACGAAATGGCATCGAATGTTGGATCCTCTAAATAGGTGACCAAAGCATTCTCAAAATTCTTTTTATATCCTTCAAAACAGGGATGTTCCTGAAATCTCTTCAACGATAAGATTTCTTTGGGTTCATTTCGAAGGGCCTCATTGAGAAAGGGTTCAAACCCTGATACCTGGCAGGCTTTCAATTCACCTGTCGAGATATCTAAAAAGGCAAGCCCGAAGACCTCTCCCTCCGCGCAGAATCCCATTAAATAATTATTTTCTCCTGTTCCTAATGGAAGGATGTCCGTCACCAGACCTGGTGTAAAAACCCTGACCACCTCTCTCTTCACAATCCCCTTTGCAAGCTTTGGGTCTTCGACCTGATCACAGAGAGCGACTTTATATCCTTTCTGTAATAGCCTGGAGATATATGTTTCAGCCGCAAAATAGGGAACCCCGCAAAGGGGGACACTGTCTTTCTGGCCTTTATCTCTTGAGGTTAATGCAATGTCCAGTTCTCGAGAACCGATACGGGCATCCTCAAAGAACATCTCATAGAAATCCCCCATCCGAAAGAAAAGAATGGCATCCGGATATTGACTCTTGATCTGGAGATATTGTTGGATCATGGGGGTCAAAGGTTTTGCCGTCATTTGGAAAATAATCTAACAGAATCTAAGAGGGATGTAAAATGGAAAGCGAAAAGTTTGGTGAAAGAAGGATCTCTTGTTTGAGGCTTTAAGATAGGGGTTGCTTTTGACGCGATGCGCCCTCCATCTTACGGAGCAAGCGGTGACAATTGGAGGCCCATGGTTTCAGGGTATCCTAACATAATATTCATATTTTGGACCGCCTCCCCCGATGCGCCTTTGACCAAATTATCGATGGCCGTCACGATGACCGCCCGGTCACCTTTCTCACTCACTGCCGCGCCGATATCACAAAAATTGGAACCCCTTACGTCCTTGGTATGAGGAAGCTTCCCTTTGGAATAAATCCGGATGAAAGGCTCTCCTTGGTAATGATCCTGAAAGGCATGGAGTAGTTCCTCGGTCTTCATTTTTTTCATAAGATGGACATAAAGGGTGGACAAAATTCCCCGGTCCATGGGAATGAGATGGGGAACAAAGGTCACTCTGATCTCCTTCTGGGCGATTTGGCTCAATTCCTGTTCGATCTCAGGGGTGTGCCGATGAGCAAAGATCTTGTAAGCCTTCACTCCCTCATTGACCTCGCAGAAGAGAGACTCCAGAACCACATCTCTGCCTGCACCGCTGACACCCGATTTCGAATCCACAACAATACCCTCAAGGGAGATAAGCCCTTTCTTCACCAAGGGAATTAAACCGATTAATGCCCCCGTAGGATAACAACCTGGATTTCCAACAATCTTCGCTTTTTGAATCTTTTCCCGGTACAGCTCAGGCAAACCATAAACCGATTCTGGCAGTAAATCGGCCGCGGTATGTTTCTGGTACCACTTTTCATAGATACCCGCATCTTTAAATCGAAAGTCTGCGCTCAGATCGATCACCCTCTTCCCTTGCCGATAAAATAATGGGACCGTCTCCATAGCGGTTTTATGAGGAACTGCTGTGAAAATAAAATCTGTTTTTTTTGAAATTTTTTCCACATCCAGTTCTTCACACTTCAAAGGAAGATGTTTCATCAGAGATGGGAAGACCTGATCAATAGGAACTCCAGCATATTTCTGTGAGGTTAATGCTGTAATTTCGACCTCAGGGTGACGGGCCAATAAACGGAGAAGTTCCAGCCCCGTATACCCCGTTGCTCCAATGATTCCCACTTTCGTCTTCATAAATCACCTCTTCACGGTTCCTTGAGTTCATGGGGTTTATGGAGTTCGTTGGGTTTACTCAGTTAACCCAAGAAACCCAATCACCCAATAAGCCGATTAACAAAAAAAGGGAGGTACCATGACCTCCCTTTTTGCACCGATTCATTTGGTCATGGAATTATCGCTTCGAGTATTGAGGTCTTCGTCTGGCTCCTCTTCTACCGTATTTCTTCCGCTCTTTGACTCTTGAATCCCTTGTGAGAAAACCAGCTTTTTTTAGAGCATCCTTAAGATCAGGATTGTATTGAAGAAGGGCTTTTGCAATGCCGTGGCGAATGGCAACGGATTGCCCGGAAATCCCTCCTCCATGAACATTCACGGTCACATCAAATTGATTTCGGGTTCCTGTAATATCGAGGGGCTGAAGAATAACCATTTCGCAGGTTTCTCTCCCAAAATATTCTTTCAGGGCCCTCTCGTTGATCACAAACTTTCCTTCTCCAGGCTCAAGCCAAACCCTTGCAATCGATGTCTTTCTTTTCCCTGTCGCATAAATGGGCTCTTTCACGTTCTTTCACTCCTTTTTCACCCCCACCCTCGCCCTCCCCCCTTGAGGGGGAGGGTGGGGAGGGGGGCTATTATAATTTTTTATTTCGGTTCAAGCGGAATCGGCTTTTGAGCCTCGTGGGGGTGATTCGGACCTGGATAGACCTTTAGCTTTCGAAGCATTTGACGGCCCAAACTATTTTTAGGAAGCATCCCTCTCACCGCCATCCTGATCATCTCAGTGGGTTTTTTCGCCAAGAGCTTTTCGGCATTGATCTCTTTAATTCCACCGGGATGACCCGTATGATGGTAATAGACCTTATCCTTCATTTTTTTGCCAGTGAGGATCACCTTCCCTGCATTGACCAGAATGACAAAATCTCCTGTATCCATATGAGGGGTATAAGTGGGCTTGTTTTTCCCTTTCAATATTTTTGCCAACTCTGTGGCCAGTCTCCCCAAAACTTTCCCCTTGGCATCCACCAGATACCATTGAGGGTTTAATTCTTCTTTTTTAGCTTGATAGGTTTTCATATTATCCCGTCACAAAAGATTTAATATATTTCCTCGGGGGTTGTCAATAATCCCTCTCAACCATCACCTTCTTCTTTTCAGGGTAATATGGTGATGCCATAATAGGACAGTTGGGCTGGCAATATAGATCGTTGAATAAGTGCCTGATATGAGTCCAATGATCATAGCCGTTGTAAAATCGTGAATGACCGGTCCTCCAAAAAAGAAAAGAATAAGGATCACCATCATGACCGTGCCTGAAGTTAATATCGTCCTTCCGAGAGTCTCGTTGATACTAACATTAAAGATCGTCTCTAATTTCTCTTTTCTCATCTTTTTGATATTCTCTCTGACCCGGTCAAAGATCACAATGGTATCGTTGATTGAGAAACCAATGATCGTCATGATCACAGCAAGAAGAGGCAATGAGAACTCTAAATCGAAAATAGAAATGGCGCCAAACGTGACAATAATATCGTGGATTAAAGCCACAATCCCCCCGAGGCCATAAGAGAATTGTCGAAACCGAAAACCAACATAAATCAACATCCCTAAGAAAGAAAGTCCCATCGCCCATATGGCTTTTGTCTTTAAATCCTTCCCCACTTTTGGACCGACCACTTCGGCTCTGCGAACTTCCAATATCTTGTCTTTAAATCTCCCCTGAAGGGAGGTTTGGATGGTCTTCGATATCTCTTCTAAATCCTCAGAGGCCTTTTCCACTCGAATCAAGAATTCGTTTTCCTCTCCAAAATTCTGAACCATGGCATCTTTCAAACCCATGGCTCCCAGGGTGTTTCGCACTTCAGAGATGTCTACCGTTTGAGAAAATTTAATCTGGAGTAGGATACCCCCCGCAAAATCGACTCCATATCTCAACCCGCCATGGAAAAAGATGGAACCGAGGCTGATAAGAATCGCTATCGCTGAAACCCAGACGGTAAATTTCCTCTTTCCAATAAAGTCGAAACGGGTATCCGGACGGATTAATTCCATAAAAAAGATTCACCTCTGCAGTTAAATGCTCAGTTGCTTCACCTTCACTTGAAGGGTTAGAAAATCGAAGACCCATCTCGTGATATAAACCGCCGTAAAAATGTTAGCCAAAATTCCAATGCACAGGGTGACTGCAAACCCTCTCACAGGACCTGTTCCGAATTGATAAAGGAGGATTCCTGCAATCAACGTGGTCAAATTTGAATCAATAATGGTTATAAAAGCCCGATGATAACCCTGATCAATAGCCGCTCGAATGGTTTTTCCCCATCTCAATTCCTCCTTAATCCTTTCGTGAATCAAAATGTTGGCATCCACAGCCATTCCAACAGAAAGGACCAGGCCTGCAATGCCGGGAAGAGTGAGGGTGGCACGGAAAATAGCAAGGGCGGCTAAGATGAAAATGATATTAAGGAGGAGGGCCATATCGGCAATGACTCCTGCCGCGCGATAATAAAAAACCATGAAAAGGGCGACGAGGGCTGCGCTAATGAGTGTGGAGAGGATTCCCTTCCGGATAGAATCCTGTCCGAGGGAAGGCCCCACGGTCCTCTCCTCGATGATCTTTACCGGTGCGGGCAACGCTCCCGCCCTGAGGACAATCGCCAATTCATTGGCTTCATCCGTCGTAAAACGACCGGTGATTTGAGCCCTTCCCCCTGATATCCTTTCTTGGATGACCGGGGCGGAATAGACCGTATCATCCAAAATAATGGCCAATCTCTTTTTCACATTGGCCCCTGTGATCTGCTCAAATAATTTCGCTCCAATGTCATCAAACTCTAAAGCGATGTACGGTTCATGAAATTGTGACTCGAGGGCCACTCGGGCATCCTTGAGGACCTCACCGGTCATCAGGGTCTTCTCTTTTAAAAGATGAGGAACCTTTCTCACTCCTCCCGTCTTGGGGTCCACAACCCGTTGATAGAGAATGATATCCCCCTCAGGAACATTCCCCTTTAAGGCGGCCTCAAGATCTCCTTCCTCGTCCCAGAGTTTAAACTCTAATAGAGCGGTTCGCCCTATTAAACTTTTTGCTCTCTCTGGATCTTTGATCCCAGGGAGTTGAATCAGGATACGATCTGTGCCTTGAAGTGTAATCTCAGGTTCGGACACGCCAAATTGGTCGATTCGATTCCGGATGGTCTCTAAGGCTTGATCAATAGCACTCTTTTTAATCTGGTCTGCTTGCTTGCTATCCAGGACAAGAATTATTCTCCATATGCCTCCGCCAATCTCTGAGGCAGAGAGTTCATGCATAGCAGAATACCGTTCACTTAGAAGTTTCTCCCATTTCCCCTTTTCTCCTGAGACTTCCAGGACAATCTGATCCCCCTTCTCTCTCTCCACTTTTCCAGCAGGGATGCCCCGATCTCTTAAATCATCCTTCAGATTATTTTTTATCCTTTCGACATAACTCTCTACCGCCTTGTCTGCTTCCGCTTCAAGAATAAGGTGCATCCCCCCCTGTAAATCGAGTCCTAAGTGGATCTTATCGGCTGGAATAACTTTTGTATACCATGAAGGGAGTTGAGAAGTGATGGTCGGGAGTAACAGGAGAATCGCAAAAAGAGTGATCGCCGCATAAAGGATAAATTTCCATCTTAAACTCTTTAACATCGAATAACGCTCCTATTTCTTCCCCTTGACAAAATGAAACCAAGGGCCTTCCTGCACCCTTGGGTTTTTAAACATAGCCCATCAAGAAACATTTTGCAAGTAAAAATTACCCCCCACCTTATTCCTCCCCCACCAGCGGGAGGAGGAAAGGAGGGGGGCAAATTTTAAAGCTGAAATAAAGGACGGTTACTTCACATCACTCCATTTCCCATATTTTTCTCTTAAAATGCGATGGAGAATTTTTCCAGTGGGGGTCATGGGCATCTCTTCGTCCTTGATGAAATCCACTGTTTTGGGGATTTTGTATCCTGCAATCTTTCCCCTGCAATGGTCAATAAGCTCCTTTTCGGTCGCTGTCTTTCCCTGATGAAGGGTCACAATCGCCTTTACAGACTCCCCCCATTTTTCATGCGGAATCCCGATCACAGCCACATATTTTACCGCAGGATGGGATCCCAAAAGATTCTCTACTTCTGATGGGAAGATATTCTCGCCACCGCTAATGATCATATTCGCTTTTCTATCCACCAAGACATAGTATCCATCTGGATCCCGGCAAGCCATATCCCCTGCTGAGAACCACTCTCCTTGAAAAACGGACTTCGTTTTTTCCGGATCCTTCCAATATTCCTTAAACACATGGGGAGTCCGCGAATAAAGTTCTCCCACCTCCCCATCCGGTACCTCTTTACCATGTTCATCTAAAATCTTGATTCGATCGGATCCCCAGATCTCTCTACCAATGGAGCCCAACTTCTTAAATTGTTCTTCGGGTCTGAGGAGGGTTACAAGCCCTGCCTCGGTTGAACCGTAGGCTTCCCAGAGCTCTGCATTTTTGAAATAATCCATGATGGCCATTTTAGTATCTTTCCGGGCGGGTGCAGAAGAGATCAGGAGTTGTCGCATCGAACTTACATCATATTTCTTTTTAATTTCATCGGGTTGAGAAAGAATCATGATGTAATGGGTGGGGACAAGGGAAGTAAAGGTAATCTTCTCCTTTTGAATCGTTTTCAATAGATCCTCTGGATCGAAGCTGACCATGTTGTAGACAAAAACCCTTGCACTACAATAGGTATAGGTAAATGAATAATAGATTGAATTGATGTGGCACATTGGCATGACGAGCATGACGCAGTCATCCGGCCGGATGCCCGTATTCATTGCATTGAGAACATATTGGGCAAGATTGTTTTCATGAGTCCGGACAACCCCTTTGGGCTTGCCGGTAGTCCCTGAAGTATACATAAGATTCCAGACATCATCTCCATCGACCATTACATCGGGTTCATCGGGTGAGGCTTCTGCAATAATTTTTTCATAAGACTGGTAGCCCTCAGGGGTCGGATCATCTCCCCAATAAACATAATTTTCCGGCGGGATGGAAGATAGTTTATTACGAAAGGAATTAACCGTTGGAACAAAATCTTTTGAGACTAAAAAAGCTTTACATTCTGCATGGTTCACAACATATTCCATTTCAGGAGCTGCAAGACGAAACATAATTGGGACGGTGATAAGTCCAGCTTTTGCAGAGGCCGCATAAATCTCCATCCATTCGATACAATTGTATGCCAGGATAGCAAACCGATCTCCTTTTTTTAGTCCCATTTTTGTAAAGGCATTGGCTAACCGGCAGCTCCTGTCGTTCCATTCCTTGAAGGTCATCTTCCTGAACTTATCCCCTGCCCCTGGTTTATCAGGATATTGCGTTGCCATCATCTTAAGAACTGTTCCCGCTGTAATCCATTTACTAATCGTCATAAATCCACCCCTTTCTTAATCCCAATTCTTCTTCCTAAAGAAAAGAAAACAGGGATTAATAATTTCTTTTTGTGATTTTTTTTACATTCATTATCATTACGAAATAATTTTGTCAAGGAGAAGTTTTAAAAAAGACTTGTTATTCTATGGCTTTTATAGTATATAGGTAGGCATTTAAAAAAGAAAGGAGGATTGGAAAAAATGGAAATCGAAGGATATAACTTTCCAGACGATTTATATTATCACAAAGAGCATTTTTGGGCTAAAGTTTCGGGCAATATTGTGATTATGGGCACAACTGATTTCGCCCAGAAATTAGCAGGTCAAATCGTATATATTGAATTACCATCTCCAGGTAAAAAGCTTGAACAGGGGAAACCTTGTGGCTCCTTGGAATCCGGTAAATGGGTAGGTAGGGTTTATGCCCCTGTCTCTGGAAAAGTGGAATCCACCAACCAAGAACTTGAAGAGACTCCTGAATTAATTAATGAAAACCCTTATGAAAAAGGTTGGATATGTAAAATTAGTCCTTCCAATCTTCAAGAAGAGCTTAAGAATTTGATGCAGGGAGAAAGTCTGGCGGAATTTATAAAGTCTGAAATCGTTCGAGTGAAAAAGTAAGAGCAAAAAATAATCCTTCATTGAAAAATGATGATGCCTATCTTATAAATAATTATACGCTCATCAATCATGATTGATTCTAAGACATTTGATCCCAATTTTAAATTCCTCATCGCCTCGGAACCAGGCGGAGAGAATATCAACAAATGTTTTTCTTGCGGCACCTGTACGGCAGGATGCCCTGTGAGGGAAGTCACCGACCGTTATAACCCAAGAAGAATTATCCGAATGGCGATCCTGGGAATGAAAAAAGAAGTCCTTTCAAGTGACTTTATCTGGTTATGTTCCTCTTGCTATACCTGTTACGAAAGATGTCCTCAAAATGTCAAAATTCCTGAACTGATGAACGCCATTAAAAATATTGCGGTGAAAGAAGGATATCTTCCTTCATCCATCAAGAGTCAATTGGATCTCCTCGCCTCCTTTGGCCGCCTCTTAGAGGTGACGGACTTTGAAAATGACAAAAGGAAGGATTCAGGTCTTCCACTCTTTCAAAGGCAGACCGAAGATGTGAAGAAGATCTTAATCAACCTGGGTCTCTATCGTGAAGAACAGGACAGAGGATAGCCCACAACACGTTGAATATACTCTTTTCCTTGGATGTACGGTTCCTGTCAGAGCCTTGAATTATGAGATATCGGCGAGGAGGGTAGCTGAAAAACTCGGCCTTCAACTCTCTGATGATCCAGATTTCAGTTGCTGCGGTTACCCCATCAAATCCGTCCACCGCTATGGCTATCTTCTTATGGCAGCCCGCAATCTGGCCCTTGCTGAAGAAAAGGGGCTTCCACTCTGTACCCTTTGCAGCGCTTGTTGTGGTTCTCTCACTGAAGCCAACCATGAGATCAAGGAGAATGAAAAATTACGGAAACAGATCAACGAAGACCTCTTCGAGTGGGTGGGGTTGCACTATGAGGGAGGAGTTCGAGTCACTCATTTTATTCGAGTCCTAGATCAAGAAGTTGGGAAAAAAAGAATTTCAGAGCAGATCCGAACTGATCTCTCTCCCCTTCGTGTAGCTCCCCATTATGGTTGTCACTATACCAAACCCTCCACCATTTACAACAAGACAGAAGATCCAGAGGATCCAAAAAGTTTGGATGAACTGATTAAAGTGACAGGAGCCCAATCCGTTCAATATGAGGATAAACTCCAGTGTTGCGGGGGGGGGGTGTTGGCTATTGACGAGCAGGTCGCTCTCGCCATGGCTCATCGAAAATTGGATCATCTCAAATCCCAGCAGGCAGATGCCATGATCCTCATCTGTCCTTTCTGCAATGTCATGTATGAAGGGAATCAACGTAAAATTGAAAAGTCCTATCAAACAGAATATAAAATGCCCATTCTCTATTATCCTCAACTTTTGGGCTTAGCCTTAGGATTTGAACCCAATGATCTGGGGATGAAAATGAACCGCGTGAAAGCGAATGAGTTGGTGAAGAAGATTAACAGGAGTGCGGATTGAGATGAGCCAACCACCCAAGGACCCAATTGGAGCGGTATTGGTTGTTGGTGCAGGAATTGGAGGCATCCAGGCTTCCTTAGACCTGGCGGAGTCGGGGTTTAAAGTCTATCTTTTGGAAAAGAATTTGAGTATTGGCGGGACCATGGCGCAGTTAGATAAGACCTTCCCGACCAATGACTGCTCCATGTGTATTATGTCTCCTAAATTGGTGGATGCGGGAAGACACAGGAATATTCAGATCCTCACCAATGCCAAGGTAGAAAAAGTCGACGGGGTTCCTGGTGATTTTAAAGTTCAAATTCATAAGAAGGCTCGCTATGTCACGATTGAAGACTGCAAGGCATGCGGAGATTGTGTCAAGGTCTGCCCTATTAAAATTCCCAATGATTACGAACAAGGACTGGTCACCCGCGCCGCCATTTATCAGCTGTTTGCTCAGGCCATGCCGAGTGCTTACGGGATTGATAAGAGAGGAATCCCTCCTTGCCGCGCCACCTGCCCTATTCATGTCAATGCTCAAGGGTATATCGCTCTCATTTCAGTCGGTAAGTTTGAAGAGGCCTTGGCACTGATCAGACAAAAAAATCCATTCCCGGGCATCACGGGCCGGATATGTACCCACCCCTGTGAATCGGTCTGCCGAAGAAAAGACGTCGGTACGACTCGAAACCGAGTGGAACGGCCCGTGGCCATTGATGCCCTGAAACGATTCGTCTCGGACTTTGAGAAAGAAGATAAAACTGACCTGACTGTTCCTGAGGAAAATGGAAAGAAGGTTGCCATCGTGGGTGCAGGTCCTGCAGGCTTGCTGGCTGCCTACGACCTAAGAAAAATGGGCTATGGCGTCACCCTCTTTGAGGCCCTGCCTGTGCCTGGAGGAATGCTCGCGGTTGGAATTCCAGAATATCGTCTGCCACGGACTGTCCTCAATGAGGAGATCGATTACCTTCTTCGAATGGGGGTTGAGCTCAAGCTCAATACTCCGATCGGCCCCCATTTTCCCCTTCAAGACCTCAAAGCCAAAGGATATGAGGCCATCTTTATTGCAACGGGTGCCCACCAAAGCAGGAAACTTGGACTCGAGGGAGAAGAGTCAAAAGGCATCCTCCATGCTGTCGACTTCCTAAGAAGGGTTGCACTGAGAGAACCGGTCGAGATAGGTGAAAAAGTAGTGGTGGTGGGAGGCGGGAATGCAGCCATCGATGCCGGCCGAACAGCCTTCCGCCTTAAGGCAAAAGAAGTCACCATCGCCTATCGCCGAACCCGAGCCGAGATGCCAGCTCAAGAAGAAGAAATCGAAGAGGCAGAGCATGAAGGAATCAAAATCGAATACCTGACTGCCCCAACCCGATTGTTGATCGAGGGGGGTCAAATAATTGGAATGGAATGCATCCGAATGGCATTGGGTGAAATCGATGAATCGGGTCGGCCTCGGCCAGTTCCCATTTCTGGATCAGAATTTAAAATTGAAGCGGATACGATTATCCCAGCCATTAGTCAATCCTCCGACCTGTCTTTCCTCAATCAAAAAGATATTATGAAGACGACTCGGTGGGGGGGAATTGAAGTAGATCCCCTGACCCTTGAGACCAGCGTGAAAGGTATTTTCGCTGGTGGTGATGTGGTCACCGGTCCCCAGACTTATATCGATGCCATGGGGGCTGGAAGAAAGGCAGCCATTTCCATTGACCGATATCTGAGAGGAGCAGACCTGAGAGTAGGTCGAGAGGAAGAAGGTCCACAGAAAGACTATATCAAGATTGATATCGACGGTGTGGAGTATCGAGAAAGAGCCTCGATGACCGCCATCCCGTTGAATGAAAGAAGAAATTTTAATGAGGTGAACCTCGGGCTGAGAGAAGAGGATGTGATTCGGGAGGCAGAGCGCTGTCTTCAATGTGGAGGTTGTTCAGAGTGTTTAGAGTGTATCAAAGCCTGTGAGGCAAAGGCCATCGACCATGGGATGAAGGATGAACAGTTGGAAATTGAAGTCGGCTCAATCATCCTCTCCCCGGGATTTGATGAGTTCGAACCTTCTTTGAAAAGCGAATACGGCTATGGACGATTTCCCAACGTCGTTTCAAGCATTGAATTCGAGCGATTCCTTTCAGCCTCTGGACCCTTCAAAGGCCAGGTTCTGAGACCTTCGGATCAGAAACACCCCAAAAGTGTGGCATGGATTCAATGTGTGGGATCGAGAGACCCCCATATTGGAAAAGGTTACTGTTCTTCGGTCTGCTGTATGTACGCAACCAAAGAGGCGGTCATTGCTAAAGAGCATGCCTCGGAAATTGAACCGACGATCTTCTTCATGGATATGAGGGCATATGGAAAGGATTTTGATAAGTACATTGAGAGAGCAAAAAAGGAATATGGTGTTCGCTATATCCGATCCCGAGTCTCTCATGTCAAAGAGGACCCAAAAACGAATAATCTGACCATCCATTATGAAACCGAAGAGGGAGAGATGGTTTCTGAGGAGTTTGACCTCGTTGTCCTCTCCGTCGGCCTTGAGCCAACAAGAAGTCATCAGGAGATCGCAAATATTTTTGATATTGATCTTAATTCATACGGGTTTGCCGAAACCTCTATCTTCTCCCCTCTTCAAACGTCGAAACCCGGGATCTTTGTTAGCGGCGTCTTTTCCGGCCCGAAAGACGTTCCTGAAACGGTCGCTCAGGCGAGTGCAGTGGCTGCAGAAGCCTCCTCCCTTCTCGCTAAATCAAAGGGAACATTGGTCGTCGAGAAAGAATATGCTCCAGAAAAAAATGTGAACTATCAAGGTCCCCGCATTGGTGCTTTCATCTGTCACTGTGGGATCAATATTGGAGGGGTGGTCAATGTCCCAGAGGTCGTCGAATATGCACGAACACTCCCTAATGTGGTCCATGTCGAAGGCAACCTCTACACTTGTTCTCAGGACACTCAGGATCAGATGAAAAAGATGATCGAAGAACATCAATTGAACCGGGTCGTGGTCGCTTCGTGCACACCTCGAACCCACGAACCCCTGTTCCAGGATACCATCCGTGAGGCAGGGCTTAACCGTTATCTTTTTGATATGGCCAATATTCGCGATCAATGTTCATGGGTTCACATGACCCAACCCAAAGAGGCAACAGAAAAAGCAAAGGATCTGGTCAGAATGGCCATCGCCAAAGCAGCCCTCCTGGACCCTCTTCCCACCCAGACGGTTCAGATGAATCAAAAGGCCCTGGTCATTGGCGGAGGATTGGCGGGAATGACCGCCGCTAAGAAGATTGCCCAAGCTGGCTATGAGGTCTATCTGGTTGAAAAAAGATCTGAATTAGGTGGAAAAGCGAGAACGATATACTACACCCTCGATGGCAATAATGTTCAATCCCATTTAGAACATCTGATACGAGACGTAGAGAAAAATCCACAAATTCATCTCATGACAAAAACGACCATCGAAAAGATCGATGGATTTGTTGGAAATTTCAAAACCAAAGTCCGGAATGGAAACGAAGTGAAAGAACTCGACCACGGAGTCATCATTGTCGCCACTGGGGGAGAGGAATATCGCCCCAAAGAATTCCTCTATGGCCAAGATTCCCACGTGATCACTCAGAAGGAGTTGGAGGAATGGATTGTCTTCCATCCTAATAAATTAAAGGATCTAAAAAACGTAGCCATGATTCAATGTATCGGATCGAGAAATGATGACAGACCTTACTGTAGTCGAATCTGCTGCTCCGAGGCGATCAAAAATGCCTTAAAACTAAAATCCATGAACCCGAAGCTGAATATTTATATTCTCTATCGTGACATCCGAACCTATGGGTTCAAAGAAGACTATTATGAGAAGGCTCGAGAGGCCGGGATTCTCTTCATCCGTTACGAACCAGAGAAGGAACCCCGGCTGGAAGCAGGAGCAGAAGGCCTGGGTGTCGTCGTGCACGAACCCATCCTCCACGATGATCTGCTGATCCAGACCGATCTTCTCGTGCTGAGTCCAGGAATCGTCCCCCCCGTCGAAAATGAAACCCTTTCAAAGATGTTGAAAGTTCCCCTCAATCAGGACGGCTTCTTCCTGGAAGCTCATATGAAACTCAGGCCGGTGGACTTTGCAACAGAGGGAATCTTCCTGGCCGGGCTCGCTCACAGTCCGAAATCGATTGAAGAGAGCATCTCGCAAGCCAATGCGGCCGTTGCCCGAGCTCTCACTTATCTTTCCAAAACAGAACTTGAGACGATCGGCATCACCTCCGAGGTAGATGAGAGAAAATGTATTGGCTGTGGTCTCTGCGAAAGTGTCTGCCCTTATCAAGCTATTGAAATCCTGACGAAAAGGACCATCGTAGGAGAAAAACAGGTGGCGCAAATTAACAAAGCTCTTTGCAAGGGATGCGGCGCTTGCACCGCTTCTTGCCGCTCGGGGTCTATCGATTTGAAAGGATTCACCAACGCAGAGGTGGTTGCCCAGATCACCGAACTGGCCATAGGATCAATCGGAGAGTCGATGACAGGACAACCATGACCGATCAATGGGAACCCAAGATATTAGCCTTCCTTTGTAACTGGTGTTCTTATGCCGGGGCAGACCTCGCGGGAACAGCCCGGATTCAGTATCCACCGAACATTCGGGTCATCCGAGTGCCCTGCTCAGGGAGGATCAATCCTCTCTTTATCCTCAAGGCCCTTCAGAGCGGGATCGACGGAGTGCTGGTTTCTGGCTGTCATCCAGGAGACTGTCATTATCTCAGCGGAAACTATATAGGAAGGAGAAAGTCAGCAACCCTGAAACGCTTTCTCGAATACCTCGGCTTCGAGGAGGGCCGGGTTCAGTTCTCCTGGGTCTCTGCCGCAGAAGGAGGTAAGTTTTCCCAGGTCGTGGGAGAGGTCGTGCAGGATATTAAAAAATTGGGACCCGCCCAGAGATTCGTCAAAAAAGAGGCTCAAGGGTCCCAGGGGTCAAGGGTTCAAGTGAACAGTATAAAAAAGCTGGGACCCTCGAATCCTTGAACCCGTTAGATAATCTTGGAAAGAACATTCGTGTGGGTAATGGAAGAGAGATCGAAGGCAATTCAAGACAGAATTAGAGAAAAAGCCAGAGAGCTTCTATTAAACAAAACGGTGGATCTCATCATCGGTTTTGGTGAAGGTTCCTTTCCCCTTCGAACCACACCCAGATTCATTCGAGATCCTGAAAAAACGGACCGTTTGATCTGGAACTCTTTTTGCGAAAACAACCTGGCCACTTACCTTCATAAATTCAACAAGTTTAAGGTGGGGATCGTGGTGAAAGGATGTGATGCCCGTTCTGTCATTGCACTTTCTCTCGAAAAAAGGTTTAAACCTGATCAACTGTTTTTAATGGGAGTCCCTTGCCAGAGGATGGTGGATCGAAGAAAGGTGAAGCGGGCGGTAAAAGGAGAAATCCTTCGGGCTTTTGAGCAAGGAGACCAGATCGTTGTGGAGGGAGAAGAGTTTAAAACCATTTTGAAAAGGGATGACTTTTTTTATCCCTCCTGCCAGGTTTGCATTCATCGAAATCCTATTCAGGCGGACGTGTTAGTCGGAGATCCTGTAGAAGAATCTCCTCTTATAGAAATACATCCCGAGATCCAAGAATTTGCAAAGAAATCCGCGGAAGAACGGTGGAAGTATTTTGAGAAAGAGTCCAGCCGTTGTATCCGTTGCTACGCTTGTCGAGAAGCCTGTCCCATGTGCTATTGCGCGGAATGTTTTGTGGACAGTTCTAACCCAAAGTGGATTGAAAAGAGCTTATCTCCTTCAGACCTTGAGTTCTATCACATCGTAAGGGCCTATCATCAAACAGGGAGGTGCACGGGTTGCGGTGCCTGTGAAAGAGCCTGTCCTATGGAGATTCGTCTCACTTACCTCACGCAGAAATTGAATAGGGACGTAAAAGAACTTTTCAACTATGAAACAGGAATCGATACCAAGACGCTCCCTCCCCTGTCGACTTATGACATGGAGGATAAACAGGATTTCATCAAATGACATTGAAGCTGGACAAAAAAGATTTGAAGGCTTTTTTGGAAACCCTGATGGATGAATACGATCTCTTTGCGCCCGTGCAATTGGCCGAGGGAGTTTCCATATATAAAAAGATTGACCGCCCCGATGATGTGGACCTCTCAACCTCTAACCCTCAAAAACCTGCGAAGGAGGTATTTTTCCCCCAATCTGAGACCATGTTTCGGTATGAAAAAGCCGGGAAACAACAACAGATGACTTCCACAGAAGGGGTAGAAAAAAAGAGGGTGATCCTGGGCGCCAGACCCTGCGATATCCAGGCGGTCTCCATCTTGGATGACGTCTTTTTAGGGAAAGAGTACAAGGATGTTTATTATGGGAATAAAAGAAATGGGACAACCCTCATCGGCTTAGCCTGTAATCATCCCCTCTCCACTTGCTTCTGTCCCTCTGCGGGGGGAGGTCCTTTCCTTCGAAAGGGTTCGGACATTTTCCTCATCGATTTGGGCGAAACATTTATCGTTGAGCTTCTGACTGAAAAAGGAATGACTTTTCAAAAGAACAAATTCTTTAAAGAAGCGAATACAAAAGAGATCAGTTTGGCCCAAGAGATTGAGGAAAAAGCATCCAAAAAAGCTGATGCTTCCGTTCCGATTGAGGGAATTGATAGAAGATCGGACCTAATGATGGAGAGCCCATTCTGGGACCGGATGCATGAGAAATGTATAGGCTGTGGAGTGTGCACCTTTCTTTGCCCCACATGCCATTGTTTTGATATTGTCGATGAGGCCTTGACGAACAAGGGGCAACGGGTGAGAAACTGGGATTCCTGCCTATTCCCTTTATATTCCCAGGAGACTTCTGGCCATAATCCACGACCCACAGGCCGTGAACGAACTCGACAAAGATTAATGCACAAGTTTAATTATTTCCCGAAAAACTTTGGGCGGGTCGCTTGTGTGGGTTGCGGTCGATGTATCCTTTACTGCCCGGTTAATTTTGATATCCGCCAGGCAATCAACTTGACGTCTGCTAAAGGCATAAGAAAAGTGAAGGATCAGGTGGACTTAACGAGGCGATGAAGAATCCATATTTCCCCATCCCCATGAAGGTTAAACAGGCCTATGTCGAAACCGTCGACCGAATGCTTCGGACGATTGAGTTGAGTTTCCTGAATGAAGAAGACGAAAGGGCTTTCCATTTCACCCCCGGTCAATTCTGCGAACTCTCTATCCTGGGGAAAGGCGAGGCATCTTTTGGGATTGCCTCCTCTCCGACAGAAAACAACTCTTTGAAATTTACAATTAATAAGGCAGGGGTGGTAACCACCGCCCTTCATCACATCGAGGAAGGGACAGAGGTCGGTGTGCGAGGCCCCCTGGGGAACGGATATCCCATCCCCCTTTTTGAAGGAAAAAATGTATTAGTGATTGGAGGAGGGTTTGCGTTCACCACTTTGCGATCCTTGATCACCTATTTCCTACACCCACAAAATCGATCCAAAGTGAATGAGATCACTGTCATTTATGGAGCACGGATGCCGGGCCTCCTCCTCTACAAGGCAGAATTGTTAGAGTGGGAGAAGAGAAGCGACATCAAATTGGTGGTGACGGTTGATTGGGGAGATAAAGACTGGAAGGGGAAGGTTGGACTGGTCCCAAATGTATTGGAAGAGGTGGCACCCTCTTCAGAAAATAGTTATGCCGTCATCTGTGGCCCTCCGATTATGATTAAATTCACCTTCCCAAAATTGATGGCCCTTCGATTCCCCAATGAACGCATTTATACCTCTCTGGAGAAAAGGATGAAATGTGGTATTGGGAAATGTGGCCGATGTAACATTGGTCACCTCTACGTATGTAAGGATGGCCCTGTCTTCAGTTACGCCGAGTTGGAAAAATTACCAAAGGACTATTGACCATGGAATATTGGAAGAGTGGAAAAATGGAATAGTGGGTAACCCATTATTCCAACATTCCATTATTCCAGGGGTGCAAAAAAGGGTGTAGAAACTCTAATACATTTAATATGGAGAGAGACAATGGATTATACTAAAGATCTGATCCAAATTGTAGGTGAAAAAAATGTTAAGACCGATGAAATCGAACGACTCTGTTACTCCAGGGATCTCTCGGTCCACGAGGCCGTTCCGGATGTCATTGTCTTCGCCAATACCACAGAAGAAGTTTCAAAAATTATGTCTTTGGCCCATCATGGAAAAATTCCTGTGACCCCAAGAGGATCGGGGACAAGTGCTGTAGGGGGTGCTTTAGCCGCCAAAGGAGGCATTCTGCTTGATTTAAGCAGGATGAACCGTATTCTCGAGATAGACAAAGAGAATGGATATGCGGTGGTTGAACCTGGCGTCATATGCAACCAGCTTAATGCAGCCATTGCCCCAACCCATTTTTTTCCTCCCGATCCTGGAAGTGCGAATCTCGCCTCACTGGGAGGAATGGTCTCAACCAATGCCAGCGGAAATCGGGCTCTGAAGTATGGGACAACGAAGAATTATGTCTTGGGGCTGGAAGTGGTACTGGCCGATGCTCGAATCATTAACACAGGGTCGGTCTTGGGCAAGACTTCCTCCGGATACGACCTGACCCAGCTCTTCACCCAGGCCGAGGGGACGCTGGGGATTATCACAAAGGTCATTCTAAGAATTCTCCCCGTTCCCGAATATGTTGCTTTTGCAGAGGCCCGATTTCCCTCTACCCTGGATGCCGGAAAGGCCGTTCGGGAGATCTTGACCTCGGGGATCGCCCTCTCTTCCTGTGAGATTTTGGATAAAGTGACGATCGATGTGGTAAATAAAGCGATGGGACTCAACATCCCCGATCAAGTGGGATGTCTCCTCTTCATTGAAATCGATGGGAATAAAAAAGCTGTTCAGGAAAACATAGAAAAAATTAATAAAATTTGTAAAACCAATAATGGGATTGAAAATAGATGGGAGGATGACCCTGCGAAACGTCTTAAGATGTGGGCCGCCCGTCAAGGGATTGTTGCCTCTTTGTCGAAAGTCAAGAGAGGATCAAGGATGCAATCCATTATGGATGACCCGGGAATACCTATCACCAAAATTCCGGAAGCCATTATGGAAATCAAGAAAATCTCGGAGAAACATCATCTCCCCATCAATACTTTTGGCCATATCGGTGATGGGAATATTCATCCCATCATCATCTCGGACCCCAGAAACAAGGAGCAATGGAATACCATCAAAGAAGTAGCCAAAGACTTAATTGACCTCACGATCCGGCTCCGGGGAACGCTCACCGCAGAGCATGGAACGGGAATGGCCAAATCGCCTTATATTAAGAAGGAGCTCGGGGAAACCCTCAAAGTCATGAAGGAGATCAAAAAAGCCCTTGACCCCAACAATATACTCAATCCGGGAAAGATGGGATTCGATGACTCCATTCAAGACATTTATGAGAATTTTGCCTTTTTACCCCTTGTTCAAAGGACTAACGAGATTCAATCCTTCGGGGAGGCACTGGATAATGAGATCATGGCCTGTATCATGTGCGGATTCTGTCGAGCCGGGTGTCCCACTTATGGGGAAACTTTCCTCGAATCCATCAATGCGCGCGGAAGAGTAATATTGGCCTATCACCTCCTCACCGGGAGACTGAAACCCTCGAAAGAACTGGCGGAAAGATTTTATAAGTGCACCACATGCTTGAACTGCAATGCCGTCTGCCCCGCAGGTGTCCAGGTTTCCGATATTGTCCAGGCTGCCCGCCTACGGCTGGTGGAGGCAGGATACCTTCCCCCCATCCACGGAACGCTCATGCGATCCATTGAAGAAAAAGGAAATCCCTTCGGGGAAGCCACAGAAAAAAGGCAGGATATCTATCCCACAGAGTATAAGCCTAAAGAAAAAGCAACCACCCTTCTTTTTTTCGGGTGTGTGGCTTCCTATCAAGATATCAATGTCATTCCAAGCACCTTGAAGATCATGGATAAGGCGAAGATTGACTATACGACGTTGGGGACGGAGGAGCAATGCTGTGGATATATCTCTTATCTGGTCGGGGATGAAAAAGAATTTGAGAGATGTATCAAGAATAATAAAAATCATTTTGAACGGATGGGTTTCAAAGAAATGGTTACCACCTGCGCGGGGTGCTATCGAACCTTTAAAGATCTTTACCCAAAACATCATGGGTTTCTCAGCATTCAAGTTTATCATACGGTAGAATATTTGGAAAAACTCATCACGGACGGCAAGCTCATTTTCAAGAATGGGGCTAAAATAAAAGTGGCTTATCACGATCCCTGTGATATCGGGCGGCATATGAATATCTATGATCCACCCCGAAATGTCATCAGGGCGATTCCGTCGTTAGAATTGATTGAATTTCCTCACAACAGGAACCTTGCCAAATGCTGTGGCGGGGGGGGGGGATTGAAGGCCTTCGATACTGACATGAGTTTAGAAATATCTTACAAGCGCGTTCAGCAGGTCTCCGGTATAGGAGTTGACCTAATTGTTTCCGCCTGCCCCTCCTGTAAATCTAACTTACAGGTGGCTGCAGCCAGACTTCGAAAAGAGAAAAAAGGCCGCATCAAGGTGATGGACATTACGGAATTAGTGGCGGAGGCCCTCGCCTAAAGAAAGCATAAAGTATAGCACATAGGGTAATATCTTTAAAAAAGGCTTTTCCCCCTTCACTCTTTACTGCTTACTACCTACTGCTTACTCTTTATTTAGTGAGGTAATCTTTCCATATTTCCTCGAACCGATCAAACATCTCTTTTATCTCATATAAAAAAGCCATATCCATGAGATAATCTTCGAGCGAAGTGGCGACAGAACTCTCAATAAATCCTTTGCATTGAATTTTGGAGGGAGCCGGAGTGATTTCGCAACCAATCATCCAAGCTCGCCCTTTCCGAATAGGTAGATCGATATGGGGGGTTCCTCCCTCGTCAACATATCGCACATGCATACAACGCAAGCATTTGTTCTTCCTTACCTTAATCGCCTGGTCGATCTCTTCATCCACAGACTGACGGATAACCCTTTTGATCAGGGCATTTCTCTCTTTCGGTGCCATCCATCGGACTAATGAAATGATTTCCCTTTTGGCCTCTTGAATGGATCGAATGATCTCATCCATCACCATAGAAGGCGAATGGGTCTGTTCTAATTGAAGGACCCTGACCTCTTGGAGGATCAGGATTTTGATGGTCAATCTGATGGCTTCCTTTAATTTTTTATCTTCTTCTTGCATAGACCTCTTTTATCAAAAAGATAGATTTTTAGCAAGTGGAATATCGGCGTTTCGGATAACCCCTTTGCGGGTTTTGATTGAAAATAAAGTGGAAAGATAATAAAATGTTTTAATGGTGCAGTTCCCAACAACGGTCTTGGAGGGGAAAAAACTGCCGAGGCTGATTTTTTCTGCTCAGCCTCCCGTCTTTCGAGGTCATCGGGAAATCTATCCCCTCATGAAAAAAGTTTATGAAATGGGGACCTGGTGTCTTGATCTTCCCTCGCCAAAACATCTCGAATCTTTTAGGGAGTTAAAAAATTTAACTCTTGACGAAACCCTGACAGGCCTCTGCCATTTAGAGGTGGAAACAGGAGCCTCTTTCTTAGGGAAACCCCTTCATCAATTTGAAACGAAAGTCGTCTCAACCATTAAAAAAAACCTGAGCCTTCCCCAATCGATTCGAAATCTGCCACCCATTCCGATTGGGTCTGAAGTGTTCACTCAGAAAGAGATCGACCGGATTGGTTTTGATCCCCAACGTTTTGAAAAAGCCCTCTCTTTTTTTCATCCCGGGGAATCCCCTTTCGTCTTGGTTGGAGGAAGATATGGAGATTGGTTATTGGCTTTAGGGAGAATTGATCTTCTCAAACAGATGATGGCCAAGGTGAGAGAGAAAGGATTCACCCCTGTCTATTCGGGTCAGTGGGCAACCTTCTGTCTTCCAAAGGCTAAATCCCTGGATGTGGTGGCCTATGCTATCCCCATCAACAGGAAGTGGAGCTTTTTCAATCTGGATCAGGCCTGCGTTCTGATTAAGAAATTTGATAGACCCGTGATCAGTCTGAATCCATTGGCGGATGGAACACTGTTAAAGAATTCAGAGGAGGCTTTTTCGTTTCTCTTTAAAGATTTGAAGATCACTCTGGCGATTGCAGAGATTCATTCGGAGCAGGAGGTTGAGATCCTATTGAGCGCGGTGGCGAAAATACCTTCTCTCATCCCCCCCCGAAAAACATGATGCAGGCTGCGATAAGGGGGATTGAAACATTATCATCCACCCGAATGGGAAGCAGTTCGATGAGGGTGGCCCCTAAAGCCGCCAGACTTCCCCAGAATCGATTCAGATCAGGATAAAGCCAGACGATAAGGAGAGAAGAAAAAAAGAAAGCTAAACTTCCTTCCAGGGTCTTTCCGAAGATACGGATTTTTCCGATCCCCTTACCCACAAGAGCGGCTGCAGTATCCGAGAGAATCAGGATGAGGAGACTGACCATCGCAATGGATTTCGGGAAGAAAAGAATAACCACGATGCTGGAGAAAAGAAAATAGGTCGCACCCATGAACGTATTTCTTTCCTCTTCTCTGAGAACAGTTCCAAGAAAATATTTCTGAAAAAGAGAGGCCATTCCAGAATGGTAGTGGCGGAGTAGATCAACCATGAGGAATCCCAGGAAAAGGGGGAGGAGGATGGCAATCACCGTCTCCTTGGTAAGCATTGCATATCCGATGGGAATGGAGAGGGTCGCCAGATGAACTATCTTTCTTCTAATCTCAACGCCGGTGATCATAACACAGTTTGGAGGTTAGAGTTCGGAGTAGAGAGCAATAAACATTAATCTAAAAAATCCGAATTCCTCAATCTTAACCTCAGTTTTTGCTTTTGGTCGCCTCTAACTTTCTTAGTTTCTCTATTTCGTCAGGGGTGAGCGACCGAAATTGCCCGAAAGGAAGATCTCCCAATTGAATCGGCCCGTATTCGACTCGCTTCAACTTGAGAACGGGGTGGCCTATCGCTGAAAACATTCTCTTCACCAGATGGTTTCTCCCCTCTGTCACCACAATCCGAAGCCAGCTATTTTTCTCCTTTTGCCGGATAAGGCTGCAGGAAACGGCCTTCGCTTCCCCGTCCTCGAGGTACACTCCCCTCTTAAGTTGTATTAGTTTTTTCTCCTCCGGGACTCCTGCTACCTTCACAAAATAGGTCTTCCGAACGGAAAATCTGGGATGGGAGAGGTGGTGAGCGAGATCCCCATCATTGGTGAGGAGAAGAAGGCCTTCTGCGTCGAAATCGAGACGACCCACTGGATAAATTCTCGATTTCACATTTTTAAGAAAATCCAAAACGGTCGGCCTTCCCTGAGGGTCTTTGGCCGTGGAAAGATAACCCCTGGGTTTATTGAGGAGGAGAATAATTTTAGGTTCAAAATGTTTAAGTCTTTTTCCATCCACCTTGATATGATCCTTGAAGGGATCGGCTTTAACACCCAACCTCTCCACGACTTGACCATTGACAGACACCCTTCCCTCGGTCACCATCCTTTCAGCTTCTCTCCTCGAGGCGATCCCGGCCTTGGCTAAAATCTTTTGAATTCGTTCCAGTGCCAATGGAATTTCTCACGTTTCTTTTTCCCCTTCACTCCATTCCTCTTCCCTGTGAGGAGAAGGGGAGAGTGAGGGGTTTTCTAACATCTTTTCGGGTGTGGGAGGAAGTTGAATTTCTTTAAGATTAGGAAGATCAGAGAGTGTATTGAGACTGAAGAGTTCAAGAAAGGCCTTCGTGGTTCCATAGACCATGGGACGTCCGGGGAGGTCTTTACGGCCCATGATCTTGATCAATCCCTTTTCCAAAAGGGTATGAAGAACAGACCCTGAATCCACTCCTCGAATCTCCTCGACCGTTGGCCGAATGACGGGCTGACGGTAGGCAACGATGGCCAATGTCTCCAAGGCGGCTTGGCTCAGCTTGATCGCTTTCACTTTTTTCAACCGGCTGACCCAACCAGCCCAAATGGGCTTTGTTCGGAATTGATACCCGCTGGCTATCTCTGCCAGTTCGATTCCTTTAGAATGATCCTGATATTCTGCCTGGATCTGACGAATCCCTTCCAAGATCGCTTCTTGGTTGGATTCGGGCAGAATCTCGACAAGGGCCTCAAGCCGGATCGGAGAATCTGAAATGAAAAAAAGACTTTCTAATATGGGTTTGATTTCAAAATGATCCATGGGACGATCCTATCTCGTTTCAAAAAATTCTAACTTTTCACCAGGGGAAATAGAACAGATGGCATGTTTATAGACCAGCTGATCCGTCTCGCCTCGGAGGATGATACAGAAATTATCAAAGCTGAGGATAACCCCTTCCATCTTATGGCCAGTAGTCAATTCGACCACGACATGGTTTCGATCTCTCCGTATCCGATTGAGAAATTGATCCTGGATGTTTATCTGATTCTTGATCATGCCTTTCCTCCCCCTCTTCCCCAAAACGATTTAATTTCGTGGAATATTTTTTGCCGATCCTTTGATGCATCCCACCAATGAACGTCTGGATCGGCCCTAAACCAGGTCCATTGTCGCTTGGCATAGTGACGGGTGTCTCTTTTCATCTGCCTAACGGCTTCCTCCCACCTGACCCTTTTTAAAAGAAATTGAACCATCTGTTTATAACCTAAACTCTGCATCGGCTTCAATCCGGGGGCATAACCCATCTCCATCAGCCTTTCTACCTCTTGAAGAAATCCATTCTCTATCATCTGATCCGCTCTCTTTTCAATACGACGATAGAGGCTGTCCCGATCGACTTCCAGACCGATTTTTAAAGTCAGGTAGGGTCTCTCTCCAAAGCGATGCTGCCCTCGATAAAAAGAGATGGGGAGGCCGGTTGAATCATAGACCTCCAAGGCTCGTATTATTCGAAAGAGGTCATGAGGATGGAGATGAAAAGCCGTTTGGGAATCGGTTTTTTTTAAACGCTCATAAAGGGCACTCGATCCTTTCTCCTTGGCTTCCTGTTTCAAACGCTCCCTGACTTGAGGATCAATTTTAGGACTGGAAAAGAGTCCTTGAGTGAGGGTCTTGATATAAAGCCCCGTTCCACCCACAATCCAAATAGGTTTCTTGTCCTGGTATAATTGATCAATCGTCCTTCGACCCAGCATTCGATAGAGGGCAGCGTCAAAAGGTTGATCAGGAGTCACGATGTCAATCAGGTGATGGCGGACTCTTTTTTGATCGTCGGGCGTGGGCTTGGCTGTCCCGATATCCATATACCGATAGACTTGCATGGAATCAGCATGGATGATTTCACCCCCTATTTCTTCCGCCCCTTCGAGTACCCATTTGGATTTCCCCGTTCCGGTTGGACCGAGGAGAATCACCACCGAAGGCCGGCCCATTTCAACTCTTTCGGCCATATGCCCTGGATTTTAATGAATTCATAATGAGACTTCAAGGGTAAAATAAAGGGAAATTCAATAAATTTCTCAATAAATTTTTCTTGAAATTGGACTTCAATTTATATAGGATGAACCCTCGGGATTAAACCTCAGGTGTCCTGGTTGATCAAGACGATCGGTTCATTTGAATTTCAAGCCATAGGAGGCCAATATGCCTTCCACATTTTTCATCAACCCGCGGTCCAATCCGGAAATGAGGAGCTTAAACGAAATCATCCTGCTTCCTCAGCAGAACCGTCTCCAGGATTATTTTCTTGGAGTCATGGCAATTCTTTCGGATCACTTTTCAATCAGATATTCAGCTCTTTTCCTCAGAGACCCTCAAAAGGATTGGCTTCATTTGGAAGCTCTCTTTGGAATCGAAAATGAAATCCATCCTCTCTCTTGCCCCATCCATAAAGGGACGATAGGAAAAGTCCTGGAATCAAGGCGACCCATGACGATCCAGAATTTAGGTCAAGAACCACTCTATGAAGAGATGATGAAGACCCAGAAACGGATGGAGAAGATCCAACCCCCTTTACTCTGTGTCCCTCTCACAACAGACAATGAGTCGTTGGGTGTTATTAATATGAATTCCCTCTATGGCCCCAGACATGAATTTATTGAGGATTTTCAGTTCCTCTCCATTCTCTCAGCCATCCTCTCTCCGGTGATTAAAAATTATCAAATGAAGAAGGTCGAACCTGTTTTAAAAGAAGGTAAACCCAAGGCAAAATCCCATCTATTGGATGAGATCTTAGAACAGAAACTGGCCGAAGTTCTGAATAAAATTGATCCCTATGTGGAGACAAAGACTAAGATGGGTATTTTTGATGACATCATTAGAGTGGTGGAGAAAATTTTGATCCGGTCTGCCTTAGAGAGGGTAAACTATGTTCAAATGACGGCCTCCCAACTCTTAGGAATCAATCGAAACACCCTACGGAAGAAGATGAAAGATCTAAAGATCAAACCGAAGTAGCTAAATTGCGGATGGCGGAATGGTGAGTGCGGAGCAAATTTCCGGAACCCGCATTCTCAATTCCGAAATCAGAATCCCCTTGCAATCCATCCTTTCAGAAGTCACAATTGAATCCATGACCGATCCCAAAGAAAACACAGAAAAGGTAAAAGCCTTATGCTATCAATGGGGAGCCTCTCTTTTTGGTGTGGCGGATCTTTCCACTTCCAAAAAAAAAGAAATTCTTCTTCCTCCTCTTTTCATCGATCAACTTCCCTACAGCATCTCGGTGGGATATCATCTTTCTGATGCCATCTTAGAAGAGATTCAAAATCATCCTACCCCCCTCTATTTTCACCACTATCAGAGGGTCAATATTCTTCTGGACACGATCGGTTTGATCGTGACCTCAGCGATCCAACATCTTGGCTATCAAGCCATTCCCATCCCCGCCTCTCAAATCGTGGATTGGAAAACCCAACAGGGCCATCTCTCCCACAAACATATGGCGCAGGCTGCGGGATTGGGATGGATTGGCCGAAACAATCTTCTGGTCAATGAAACATTTGGATCCCGGATTCGACTGGTGACTATCCTTACCGATCTCCCTCTTGTCACTGTCCTTCCCTCAATGAAAGACTGTGGTTCCTGTTACGATTGCCAGTCCGTTTGCCCTGTAGGGGCCATCCAGGAACACCAGGAAGACTTCGATCATGTTCGATGTTACGAGCAATTGAGAACCTTTGCCAAAACC
Organism: Syntrophaceae bacterium UBA2188; assembly: GCA_002327985.1. Classification (GTDB taxonomy): domain Bacteria; phylum Desulfobacterota; class BSN033; order BSN033; family UBA1163; genus UBA1163. The sequence continues at coordinate 55,089 of DCVM01000181.1, forward strand.
CTCCGTTTCAGCCATAATATCTGTGGTATCTGCGTAAAGGCCTGTAGAGGACAACATTAAAATAGGATGGAATGTTGGAATATTGCCATTTCTATATTCCATTATTCCAATGTTCCAAATTTCAGATACAAATACCATCCGAGTATAGTTCTATGCGTCAATACTCCATTCAATTCCCGAGAGACTTCGATGTGATGGTGGTGGGCGGAGGGCATGCCGGAATTGAAGCCTCTCTGGCCTGTGCTCGAATGGGCCACCCTACCCTTCTCATCACTCAAAAAAAAGTACAGATAGGTTATATGTCCTGTAACCCCGCGGTGGGGGGGTTGGCCAAAGGCCATCTGGTGAAGGAGATCGATGCAATGGGTGGAGAGATGGCAAAAGCCACGGACGAAACAGGAATCCAGTTCCGTCAATTGAATACCGGAAAAGGGCCTGCTGTCCGTTCCTCAAGAGCTCAGGTAGATCGCCAGGAATACCGACTTCGCATGAAAAGAACGGTTGAGAACCAGGAAAACCTTACCATTATGGAAGCGGCCGTTGAGGAAATTCTGGTAGAAGGAGATCAGATCATTGGTGTAAAAACAGACTCCAATGAAACCATGTACACAAAAGCTTTGATCCTTTCTCCCGGGACCTTTTTGAACGGCTTGATCCATATCGGTCTAACGCGCTTTTCTGCTGGCAGGATGGGGGATCCGCCCTCGGTCGGTTTATCCGAATCACTCCGAAGCCTGGGTTTTCGGATGGGAAGGCTCAAGACCGGAACCACTCCAAGACTCGATGGCAATACGATTGATTTCTCACAACTCACCCCCCAATACGGAGATGAGCCGCCTATCCCTTTTTCTTTTTCAACCCCAAAGATCGATATCGCCCAAGTCCCCTGCTATATCACCTATACGAATCCTACCACTCATGAGATCATTAAAAGCGGTCTCGACCGATCCCCTCTTTACTGTGGCATCATTAAAGGGATTGGCCCACGATATTGTCCCTCCATCGAGGATAAGGTCGTCCGTTTCGAAGATAAAAAAAGACACCAGATCTTTTTAGAACCGGATGGCCAAAATACCACTGAGGTTTATCCCAACGGGATCCCCACCAGCCTCCCTTTGGATATTCAGATGAGAATGCTGAGGTCGATCAAGGGCCTTGAAGAAGTGGAGATCCTCCGGCCGGGTTATGCCATCGAATACGATTTTGTCGACCCCACCGAACTCAAACCTTCCCTTGAAACAAAAAAGATCAGGGGACTCTTCCACGCCGGACAGATTAACGGAACATCGGGTTATGAAGAGGCAGCCGCCCAGGGTTTAATGGCTGGGGTGAATGCCTCGCTGATGATTCGAGGGAAGGAACCTCTTATCTTGAAACGTTCCGATGCCTATATCGGAGTCTTGGTCGATGACTTGGTCACCAAAGGCACTGCTGAACCTTATCGAATGTTCACCTCCCGGGCCGAATACCGTCTCCATTTAAGAGAAGACAATGCAGACCTGAGATTGAGAGAGAAAGGATATAAAGTGGGATTAGTGAAAAAAGAGGATTTTCAAATCTTTCTGGAGAAAAAAGGGGCCATTGAAAAAGCCTTCTCTCGAATCACAGAGGTCAGAATCAATCCAACAAAGGAAAATAACGAAATACTCCACCAATGGAAAAGTACTCCTTTGAAAAAAGATGCTTCCCTCCAAGAAATATTGAAGAGACCCGAAATTCATTTCAAACATCTCCTTGCCTTTGATCGAAATCTCAAAAGTCTTCCAGAAACCGTGCAGGATCAGATTGAAATTCAGGTAAAATATGAGGGTTATATCAAAAGGCAACTGGAGCAGATTAAACGGTTTAAAAGATTGGAAGAGGTAACCTTCCCGGAAGGATTTGATTTTGGCTCTGTGATCGGATTCTCCACAGAGGTGATGGAAAAACTGAAGAAAATAAAACCTTACTCCCTGGGCCAGGCCTCGAGAATCTCTGGGGTCACTCCTGCCGCTATTTCCATCCTCATGGTCAACCTGAAGAAACAGGGTTATCTATAAAAATCTCACCTTGCTTTATCATCTGCTGTTTACGAGGTCGAGTCATAGGATTCTATTTTTTGGAAACCTAAATTCCTTATTGGATTGTTCCATCATTTTTCCCTTCACCTTCCAGACAAAGTGACGAACCATCAGATGGATTTCCACTTCTTGGATCTTCTATTTGATAGGCCATTCCCCTCTTTCTTTCAGGACATCCCGGTAAACATGAAGTGCCTCATTCACAGCAGGCATGCCTGCATAAGGAGCCAGTTGGAAAAAAATCTCAGCAATTTTTCTTGGGTCACAGCCGACATTCAACGCTGCATTCACGTGGAGTTTCAATTCATCCGTGGCGCGTAGTGCTGAGAGTATGGCGCATGCCACCATCTGCCTTTCGGGGAGCGTCAATACCGTTCTGGAATAGAGCTTACCGGTAATAAACAGGGATAAATCGTTGGCCAGGTCTCTGTCAAATTCTTTCCACATCAAATAAGGGGGATCCATTTTGATTCCCTTGCCAAACAGTTGCTGGGCTGTCTCTTGAGTCTTTTTTCTTAATTCGTCATCCACGGGTGGAGTCCTCCTGTCATCATTCTTATCCATCAGAGATTAAAGTCTCTTAAAGGCGGCATCACAGGCTTCAATGGTTCTGTCTAAATCTTTCTGAGTATGAGCCAGGGAAATGAACCAGGCCTCGAACTGGGAGGGAGGAAGATAGATCCCTTGTTTCATCATTTCGATGAAGAATTGGGCAAATCGTTTTGGATTACTCGTCTTGGCAGTTCGATAATCCCTGACCGGACCTTCTGTAAAGAATAGAGTAAACAATCCTGTCGCCTGATTGATGGTGAAAGGGAGACCCCTCTCTTCCGCACACTCGGCAATTTTCTCTGTTAAATATAAAGTCTTTTTTCCCAAATCCTGATAAACCTTCTTTGCCCTTAAGAGCTCCAGCGTTGTAATCCCCGCAGTCATGGCCAGAGGATTCCCAGAAAGCGTCCCTGCCTGATAGACCCCCCCGAGAGGGGAAACTTTATCCATCATCGCTCTCTTCCCGCCATAGGCTCCTACTGGAAGACCGCCCCCGATGATCTTCCCGAGGCAAGTCATATCCGCTTTGATTTTGTAAATCTCTTGGGCACCTCCATAGGCGGTCCGGAATCCAGAAATGACCTCGTCAAAAATGAGAACGATTCCTCTCTCGTCGCAAATCTTTCTCAATCCTTCCAAAAATCCCCTTTCAGGGAGCACCACCCCCATATTCCCTGCAATGGGTTCTACAATAACGCAGGCAATCTGTTCTGGATATTGACTGACCAGAATTTTTACACTTTCCAGGTCATTATAGGTTGCGGTCTGGGTATGTTTCGCCAAATCCTCTGGAATGCCGAGGCTATCAGGGATACCGAAAGTGGTCGCACCCGAACCTGCCTTAACGAGCAAACTGTCCCCATGGCCATGATAGCATCCTTCAAATTTGATAACGTTAGGCCTTCCTGTGTAACCTCTGGCCACCCGAATCGCACTCATGACCGCTTCGGTGCCGGAGCTGACCATCCTCACTAATTCCATGGAAGGGAAAGCCTTCTTCACTTTGCTGGCAAGCTCCACTTCCAGAGGAGTGGGAGCACCATAACTCGTTCCTTTGGGAAGGGCCTTTTTGAGTGCTGCCACAATCTTCGGGTGGGCATGACCCAAGATCATCGGTCCCCATGACCCCACGTAATCGATATATTCATGACCATCTACATCGAATATTTTTGACCCTTTCGCCCGTTCAATAAAACTGGGGGGAACGCCAATGGCCTGAAAAGCCCTGACGGGGCTGTTGACTCCCCCCGGAATGACTTCCAATGCCCGATGATAGAGTCCAATCGATTTCTTTCTCCCCATCTCTAATCTCCTCATCATTCCTCGGCGACCACATGATTGCTGAGAGATCCGATCCCTTCGATCACTACCTCGACCTGATCGCCAATGGCCATCGGACCGATTCCAGAAGGTGTTCCTGTAGCAATCACATCTCCTGGCAGAAGCGTCATGACCCGTGAGATGAAGCTCACTAATTGATGGCAACCAAAAATGAGGTTCTTGGTATTCGAATGCTGGCGTTTTTCTCCATTCAGATAACTGGATATGTCTAAATGGTGGGGGTCAATATCTGTGACAATCCAGGGACCCATCGGTGAGAACGTATCGAATCCCTTCGACAATGTCCACTGACCGTCCTTGGGTTGCAAATCTCTGGCGGTCACATCATTTAAACAGGTATATCCAAGGATATAATCCGTTGCCCTCTCCTCCGAAACTCCTTTTGCCAATTTTCCGATCACCACGGCCAACTCAGCTTCGTAATCAACCCTTTTCGACATCTTCGGATAAATAATGGCTTCTCCCGGTCCGATGACGGAGGTAGACGGTTTGATAAAAAGAAGGGGTTTGTCAGGAATGGGCAATTTCACTTCTTCAGCATGGTCCCGATAATTTAATCCCAGGGCAACAATCTTTGAAGGAAGGCAGGGAGAGAGAAGTTTTCCCTCTCCTATTTTTTTCATCTTGGACGTCAGATGAAAATGCCCGAAGGGATCGTCCTCCATTTCACGAATGGAATCCCCCTCAATCACCCCATATTTAACCAATGACCCATCCTGATACCGAACGATCTTCATTCTGTAGCTCCTCAAACTTCTTAAGAATAGAATCTTTTTGAATACCCAATGACCAAATCCCAAGCTCCAGATAAATCTCAATTACCAATCTCCAAATAACCAAAAGGGAAATTTAAATTTAAGGGTCTCTCTTTCTCCACTTCGGTCATTGGAACCTTGGTAATTATTTGATGATTGGTGCTTGGTTATTGGTAATTCATCCCTTCTTCAACCCCAACACATCCTGCATATCGTAAAGACCATTGGGCTGGTTCACCACCCAGAGGGCTGCCCGAACTGCTCCCCGTGCAAAATTATCACGACTGTGCGCCCGGTGAATGATCTCCAATCGTTCGCCAATCCCCCCGAAGAGTACCGTGTGTTCTCCCACAATATCTCCAGCGCGGATCACCTGCATTCCGATCTCTTCTCTCGTCCTCTCACCGATCATCCCTTTCCGTCCATAGATTCCCACCTGACTAAAATCCCGACCGATGGCCTTGGCGACCAGTTCTCCCAATTTCGCCGCCGTGCCGCTTGGCGAATCTTTTTTCAGACGGTGATGGGCCTCAAAAATTTCTATGTCATATTCCGGGCCTAACACTTGAGCCACCTCCTGGACAATCCTGAACATGACATTCACCCCGACACTCATATTGGGTGAGAAAACACATCGAATGCTTTTTGATAGATCCTTGATCTTCTCCACCTGCTCCGGACTCAAACCCGTCGTTCCGATGACAATGGCCGAACCTGTCTCTTTGGCAAACTCCAGATTCTCCAGGGAGGTTTTTGGATTGGTAAAGTTGATGAGGACATCCCCCCCGGTTTGCTTCAATTCTCCTTCCAATGGAAGGTTCATCCTTCCCAGTCCAACGACTTCTCCAATATCTTTTCCAATGGATGGATGATCGGGTCTCTCAATGGCTCGGTAAAGGGAAATCGAAGGGGTTTCATGAATGACATGAATAATGCGACTTCCCATTTTCCCAGCGGCTCCTACGACAACAGCCTTGATCTCTTTCATTGATAAGCCTCCTCCCACATCTCAGCTTCATAAATGATGTGGACATCTCCTTCAAAAAAAACTTTTTTGACTTCCCTCCCTTCAATTTCATAATACACGTTTAAAACCTCACCCCCCCTTGTCCGGACGGATACCGGAGAATTGACCCGTCCCTTGAAGGCGGCCACTAACGCCGAAGCCACTGCCCCTGTCCCGCAGGCTAAGGTCTCATCCTCCACGCCACGTTCGTAGGTTCGGATGGATAATTCGGAATCCCGGTCAAGCCTAACGAAATTGGCATTCGTTCCATGAGGTGAAAAATGAGAATGAAATCGAATGGCCCTTCCGATTGGGATGATATCCAATCCTTCAAGGTCTTCCACAAAGAGAACGGCATGGGGGACGCCTGTATTAATGCTTGAGATAATTTTTTGCTCCTCTTCGACGAAAATCGTTTTGTCAAGTTTCAGACCAAAAGGTTTGGTCATCTCAAGTTTCACCCTTTTCCCATCCACCTGGGCAGAGAGGATTCCGGCAAGGGTCTCAAATTTCAGGGAAGAACCTGCGATCCCCTTTAAGCAGGCAAAGCGGGCGACACATCGGCCTCCGTTACCGCACATCTCTGCTTCGCTTCCATCCGCATTAAAGAAGCGCCATTTGAAATCGGCCTTCTCTGATGGCTCGATCAGGATGAGACCATCCGCACCCACAGAGATCCTTCGACGACAGACCTTCCGAATGAAGTCTTTTAAATGACCCTCTTTCAGAAAGGGTTCTCGATGATCGATGAGGATGAAGTCGTTTCCGCTCCCGCTCATCTTCATAAAAGAAATCTTCATCGTGCTTCTAATTCTCCAATCACAAAGTATTTCCCTCCCCCTTTGGAGACTGTGTCATCATTGTAAGCAAAGAGGGAGAGGCAGTCAGGTTCCAAAGATTTAGAACGCGGGTCTTTTAGATGATGGGAAATCGTGGCTTTTATCAAATCGAATGTTTTCATACGGTTGGCACGCCTGAGTCCGAACGCTTAAAGGTTACCGCTCTAAATCTTTTTCACCCGATTACCTCTCCCTCTCTTCAAAGGGTCGGTTTATTTATATTACGACATAGTCTCTTGATGGGGGAGGGTTAGGGAGGGGGTGATTAGGTCCCCCCCTCCCCTTCATCCCCTCCCGCCAGGGGAGGGGAAATTTTTTGCTGACATGAGAATTTTAGTTGTTTGTAATATTTGTATTTTGGCCATTTACCCTTACTTCGAATTTCGTGCTTCGAATTTAAAAATTATTTTTTGATTAAAAACTCCGGAATGACTTCTCCCCGGATGAGATCTTCATAACCTTCTCTTTGGCGGATCACAAACATCTGGTCATTCCGAACAAGAACTTCAGCCACTCTGGGTCTGGAATTATAGTTGGTGGACATGGAAAACCCGTAAGCCCCAGCACTCATCACGGCAATCAGTTCCCCAGCACCGAGGTTTTGAATCTTTCGGCCTTTGGCTAAAAAGTCGCTCGACTCGCAGATGGGCCCCACCACATCAGCCAAAATCTCCTCCCGAATTTCTTCCTTGACAGGAAGAATCTGATGATAGGACCCGTAATAGCTGGGCCGAACCAAATCGTTCATGCCCGCATCCACAATCATGAATCGCTTTTCTTCATTCTCTTTCGTATAGAGAACTTTTGAAACTAAGACTCCTGCATTTCCGACGATCACACGGCCTGGTTCTAAAATGAGCGTGCAACCGAATCCCCGAACCTCCTCAAGGATGGTGGAGGCATATTCTATGGGATGGGGAGGCTCTTCATCCTCATAAGTAATCCCAAGGCCACCCCCCAAATCCAAATATTGAATCTCCATCTCTTCCTTTCTCAACCTTTCCACCAACTCCTTCAGTTTTCTCAGTGCCTGGATAATCGGCTCAACCTCAACCAGTTGGGATCCAATATGGCAATCTATTCCTATAATCTTTAGGTTGGGCAATTGAGAGGCAAGACGGTAAGCCATGGGTGCCCGAAGGATATCAATCCCAAATTTATTCTGCTTCAACCCCGTTGAGATATAGGGGTGTGTCTTGGGATCAATATCAGGGTTGACACGGATAGAGATAGGAGCTTTTTTGCCAATTCGGCCCGCTACCTCATTGATCGTCTGAAGCTCCTGAGAAGATTCTACATTGAACATAAGAATCCCCGCTCTCAGGGCATCCCCAATCTCATCTTCTCTTTTCCCAACTCCTGAAAATACAATTTTTTGTGGATCCGCTCCACCTCTGAGGGCCCGGTAGAGTTCGCCTCCGGAAACCACGTCCACCCCTCCCCCCAAGTTGACGAAGAGACGGAGAAGGGCAAGATTGGAATTGGCCTTAACTGAATAACAGATGAGATGAGGGATTCCTTTGAAAGCCTCATCGAACACGGTGAAATGTCTGACCAGGGTATGATAGCTGTATAGATAGAAGGGGGTGCCCACTTTTTTAGCAATCTCTTGAATAGGGATCCCCTCACAGTGAAGTTGACGATTCTTATACTCAAAAAAATGCATCTTTCCTCTCTTTCAGCTCAAAATAATGAATTCGCAACCCAAAACTTTGAACTCCAAACTTTAGTACAGATATTTCACCCTGACTTCCTCAGAAAGGGAACTTTCATTCTTGAGAACAGAATAATCCACCGCTGTGATGGCATACTCATATTCTTGCTTAAAAACAACATCTTTATCAAGATAGGTCTCCTTCGTCAAAGGACTCTCGTTCAACCTTCTAAACTCTTTTTCCCCAGGTTTTCTTCGATAGATATAATATCCCAGAAAGTCGGGCTCACGATTCCTTCTCCAATTCAGTTCCATCCCATCTTTAAGGGGGATCGCCACCAGACCCACAGGAGAAACGGGTGCGGTGAGGTCTGTGGGGGTGACCGAAACCTCCAAGGATCCCTTCCCTTCTACATCCGTTTTGACCACTCTTCTCACGGCTCTCACTGAATAGATATATTTCTTTTCGTTCTCCACATTCAAGTCTGAATAATAAGTCGTTGTCACCGGATCCCGGTTCAAGGGCCGGTTAGAAAATACGTCCTCCTCTCCTCTTCGATAAACATGATAGCCTGTTGCCCCTTCCACAGGGTCCCAGAAGAGTTCTACTCTTTTATCTCCCCTCTCTCCATTCACCCTCCTTGGCGCAGGGGGGGCGTCATCCCAGTAGACGGTGACTGGATTCGAAGGAGCACTCAGGTATCCTCTCCGATTGATTGAAATCACCTGATAGACATAAACTTTTCTTGCCTCTTGGTCTTCAAATAAGATCGCCATTCTTTTTTTTCTGCTCTCTTCCTTTCCACCCTCCTGACCTTTTTCCTTGCTCACCTTCTTACCCTTTTCCTTGCTATCTCTCTTTCCCTCTTCCTTGCTCTCCACCTTCCCCTCATAGACCACCCTGGCTTTCGTTCCGCATCCCTTACATTCTTCTCCAATAAGAATTCCTTCGGATCTTAAAACCTGAAAGCCTTCCAAATCGGTGAGAGGCGACTTATCTGTATTTTCTTTGGGGAAGGTCCATTCTAAAAGGAGACGGCTCTCTCGGCAGGTCGCCTCGAGATCAACGATTCTTTTGGGAACGATGGAATCCCAGGGCACAGGGGGACCCTTCTTGGCGCAACCAATGGCTAGGAGTAGAATGGTAAAAATCAATATAATTGTTTTCATGTTAAACACCTTGAAGTCTTTGTTACCTTCCTGTCTCACGCAAACTCCTAGTGTAGTGTCTCAGTAATCACTTTACAATGATTCCAAGAGTTGTCATTCCTGTGAAAGCAGGAATCCAGAATGAAAACACTGGATTCCGGATCAAGTCCGGAATGACAGAATGTGTAAAGTTTTTTCTGAAACAGGACACTAGCGGACCGCTACGCTTAAGGCAAATTTCGAATCCTACCCTTTCGCCTCAAGTACCGCTTTGCAGGACGCTCCTCCAGCCTCCATCGTTTTCTCATTTTCTTGGTCCAAAGATGGCTGTCCCCACACGAACGAAGGTGGCCCCTTCCTCAATGGCAATCTCAAAATCATTCGACATTCCCATGGAGAGTTCCTTCATCAGAACCCCTTCTTTGATCATCTTCTCTTTTAATTCTCTAAGCGCAATATAATATGGCCGACTCAATTCCGGCGAATCGAAATAGGGGGGCATGGTCATCAGTCCTTCTAAGGAAAGATGACTAAGATTTTGAATCCCTTTAGCAAGATTCAACACCCTCTCTTCATCGATTCCAAACTTGGTGGTCTCCTGAGAGAGATTGACTTCAATCATTACTTGGATTACTTGATTCGCCTGTTCGGCCCTACGATTCAATTCCTCGGCCAGAGGAAGGCTATCTAAGGAGTGTACCATATCGAAGAGGCGAACGGCATATTTTGCTTTATTCGACTGAAGGTGTCCGATAAAGTGCCAGGATACGCGTTTCCCAATCTCGTCGATCTTTTTTTGCGCCTCCTGAATATAATTTTCGCCCAGGATAGAGACCCCTGCTTGAATCGCTTCGTTGATTCGGGCAACCTCTACGGTTTTGGAAACCGCAACCAACTTAATCTCGTGGGGATCTCTCCCTGCTCTTTGAGCCGCCTTTTCTATTCTCTGCTTCACTCCTAATAAGTTTTTTTTAATTTCTGACATCTCTTCAATCTATGATCTGTAATCCAAATTCCGAAATGGTAATGGCTCCCAAACGATGGAGCATCTGAATAACCTCACACAGGGGAAGCCCTACGACATTGGTATAGGATCCTTGGATCGATTCAATCATAAAGGAACCGATTCCTTGAATAGCATATCCTCCTGCCTTGTCAAAGGGTTCGCCCGTCTGCACATACCACTTCATCTCTTCGTGAGTCAAGGTTTTCACCCTGACTGCTGTTTGAACGGCCCCGTGATCGCTCTTCCGTTTTCCTAAATGGTAAATCGAAAACCCCGTCAAGACCCGATGCTCCTGCCCATTTAAGCGGCATAGCATTTCCATGGCTTCATCCCGGTTCTTTGGTTTGCCTAAAATGAAGCCATTAATAGTCACAATGGTATCTGCAGCAATCACCCAACGATCCGGATATTCGCTCGCTACCTCTCTCGCTTTGGCTTCAGCTAATCGACAGACATGCTCTTGAGGAGATTCAGCTCGGACAATATCCTCTACCACCCTGCTTGGAACCACCTCAATATCAAGACCCAATTGTTTGAGCAATTCATATCGCCGAGGAGACTTGGAGGCTAAAATGAGCCAGGCATTCATTTCTTAAAAACTAAAGGAATTCAATAGGTTTGTCAAGTTTGAAATGGGAAATTTCTTCTTTTTGAAAATTGAAAGGATCTTTGGGATCGGTCCACCCTAAAAAGCTTAATTAAAAAAAAGCGCCCTTACGGGCGCTCGTGGTTTCAATCAATAAACCCTTTATTTAAATTTCATTCAACCTTGATTTTGATCTCTTTCTTCTTGGCTTCTTCGGATTTAGGAAGGGTGACTTTCAAAACCCCATTTTTAAAAGAAGCCGCAATCTTCTCGCTCTGCACCTCTTTAGGAAGTCGAATCGAACGGGTAAAGGACCCATAACTTCTCTCTATCATATGGTAATTTTCTTCTTTTTCTTCTTTTTCTTCTTTCTCATGCTTTTTCTCGCCCTTGATCGTTAGAAGGTCATGGGTCATAGAGATATCAATATCTTTAGGGTCCAAACCCGGGAGTTCGGCCTTGATGACGATGTCAGTCTTTGTCTCTGAGACATCAATAGAAGGAAGCCATTCCCTCATCTCTTCACCCCTCCTCATGGGCCTCCCTTCCAAAAAGGAATCCCAAAGCCGGTCCATCTCCCTTCTTATCCTATCAAATTCAAAAGGTCTCCAAGGTGTAAGTTCCCATACCATAAACCATTCCTCCTTTCTACTTATCTCAAACCTCTTCCCAAAAAATAATCACTCTTTTAAATTTGTCAAGCCCCCTGTTTGCCTGCCTCATTGTGAAAAGAGATTTGCCCATTCCATGATCCCTGTTCGAATAACCATCACAGCAAAAGCGGCCAATAGTAGGGAAAAGACTTTCCCAATGCCTTTCGCTCCTCCCTCTTTAAGGATTCTCATAATCCATTGAGATTGGGTGAAAACAAACCAGACGACCAATAGATTGAGGATCAGACAGAAAATGGTTGACCCGTATCCATGGGTATTCACGGCCATTAAAAGCAAGGTGAGGACGGCTGGTCCCACAATCAATGGAATGCCAATGGGGACCACCCCCAAACTTTCCTTTGGAAAGGTTCGAGTCTTTTCTGGAAAGATTAAATCGACCACGGCAAGGATAAAAAGAAGAACACCACCTGCCACCTTAAAATCAGAAACCGATATCCCTAACAAGGCCAAAACAGTTTTACCCACTGCCAAAAATCCAAGGCTTACTAAAAAGGCGGTCAGGATAGATTGCCGCACCACCCTCTTACGCTCAGGAGGGGCCATGTCTCCGGTGAGTGAAACAAAAATAGGAAGAATCCCAAGAACATCAATGGCCACAAAGAACGGGATAAAGGGTAAAAACAGTTTGGCGGAGAGCAGTGGTTTTAAAAATGTAAGCCAATCCATATCAATCCCCTTGTTCTCTTTGTACTCAAATGATCATACTTTCTTGGGTGGTTGTCAATCCCGTTCAAGTGAGAGTCGAAGGGTTGACTCTCTACTTCAAATCTGATACTTAAATAGAAAAGGCACCGGATGAAACAAAAAATTAAATCGAGAAAAGAACTTCTCAAAATCATCAAAAACCTCAAGGCAAAAGGAAAGCGAATCGTCTTTACAAACGGTTGTTTTGATCTTCTTCACATTGGCCATATCCGTTATCTTGAAAAAGCCAAGGCCCTCGGAGACGTCTTGGTGATCGGGGTCAACAGCGATCATTCCGTCCGAAGGCTGAAAGGACCTGGAAGACCTATCCTCCCTGAAACAGAAAGAAGTGAAGTTCTTTCCGCCCTTGGATGCGTAGATTATGTTACCCTTTTTGATGAAATCGATCCATTGACACTCATCACTGCTCTTGAGCCCCATGTTCTGGTTAAGGGAGGAGATTGGAAAAAAGAACAGATCGTAGGGAGGGAAGTGGTTCAAAGGACGGGAGGGAAAGTGGTGATCATTCCTTTTGTCCAAAGGGCTTCCACCTCAAATCTCATCAAAACCATTTTGGAACGTTATGAAAAAAGGAACTGAAAAAGATCTGCTCTCCCTTCCGGAAACACTTCCCCTGCTTCCTGTCAGGGATATCGTCGTCTTTCCCTATATGGTTCTTCCGCTTTTTGTCAGTCGTGAAAAGTCAATCAAATCGTTAGAAGAAGCCCTTTCTAAGGACCGACTGATCTTCCTGGTAGCTCAGAAAAAACTGTCAGAGGAAGACCCCTCCCCCAAAGACCTCTATCGTATGGGAACGGTGGCAATCGTGATGAAAATGCTTAAACTTCCCGATGGGAAGGTTAAGATCCTCGTCCAGGGACTGTCCAAGGCATCCATCAAAGAAACAATCCAAACCTCGCCTTGTCTCCTGGTGAGAGTTGAGAATATCAAAGACCCTTTTATCACGGAGATTACCCTTGAGACAGAAGCCCTGATGAGAAATGTCAGGGAACAATTGGAGAGGATTGTCTCTTACGGTAAACTTCTCTCGCCTGACCTGATGTTCGTCCTCGAAAGCGTGGATGACCCAGGAAGGTTAGCGGACTTAGTGGCTTCCAACTTGGACCTCACGGTTGAAAAAGCCCAGGAGATTTTAGAAATCCTCGACCCGCTCCAAAGATTGAAGGCATTGAACGAGCTCCTTGGAAAAGAAGTTCAGGTCCTCACCATGCAGGCCAAGATTCAATCTCAGGCCAAGGAAGAAATGACCAAAACCCAGAGGGAATATTTTCTTCGAGAACAGATGAGGGCGATCCGAAGCGAACTGGGCGAAATGGACGAGCACAACGATGAAATCAAGACCCTCCGCCAGAATATTAAGAAGGCAAAGATGCCCAAAGAGGTTGAGAAGGAGGCTCGGCGAGAATTGGAACGACTGGAGCAGATGCATCCTGATGCCGCAGAGGCCTCCATGGTTCGTACTTATCTTGACTGGTTGATCGATATGCCCTGGTCCCATGCAACCGCTGATAACCTCGATCTGACTAAGGCAAAAAAAGTTTTAGACGAAGATCACTATAACTTAGAAAAAGTGAAAGAGCGGATTTTGGAATACTTGAGTGTCCATAAGTTGAAAAAAAAGATGAAGGGGCCTATCCTTTGCTTCATCGGACCCCCTGGGGTCGGAAAAACCTCTTTGGGCAAATCAATTGCTCGGGCCCTGAGGAGAAAATTTGTCAGGATTTCCTTGGGAGGAATAAGAGACGAGGCTGAGATTCGTGGCCACCGTCGGACCTACGTTGGTGCTTTACCAGGCCGGGTCATCCAATCCATCAAACAAGCCGGAAGTCGTAATCCAGTTTTCATGATGGATGAAGTAGATAAAATTGGCATCGACTTCCGAGGAGATCCCGCCTCTGCTCTTTTAGAGGTCCTCGATCCAGAACAGAACAATGCCTTTAGCGATCACTATCTCAATGTTCCCTTCGACCTCTCCCAAGTGATGTTCATCACCACTGGAAACTTGACCGATCCCATCCCCTCCGCCCTCAAGGATCGGATGGAGGTGATTAATCTTCCTGGATACACCGACCTAGAAAAAATGAAGATTGCACGAACCTTTCTTCTCCCCCGTCAGATGGAGGAAAATGGGATTAACCCGAAGATGCTTGAGATTTCTGACAAAGCGATCCTCCAGATCATCTCGCAATACACTCAAGAGGCAGGTCTCCGGAACCTTGAAAGGGAATTGGCCTCCATCTGCAGAAAAGTTGCTCGGAAAGTGGCCGAAGGCCTGCCTACCTCTCGCTCGGCAGGGACTGGGGCCAGGAAGCAGGAAAAAACCAAAATCAATGTAAAGAACCTCCACCAATTTTTAGGCTCTCCCCCCTACCTGCCAGATGAGGAACAAAAACGTAATGAGGTGGGTGTGGCAACAGGTCTGGCTTGGACAGAAACAGGAGGAGAAATTCTCCATGTGGAGGCCTCCACCACCCCTGGAAAAGGCTCGCTCATCCTGACCGGTCATCTTGGAGATGTCATGAAAGAGTCAGCCCAGGCCGCGCTCACCTATGCCCGATCCAAAGGAAAATCTTATCGGATTCATCCCAATGCCCTGAACAATAAAGAGATTCATATTCATGTGCCTGCAGGCGCCATCCCAAAGGATGGACCCTCTGCCGGCATTACCATGGCGACTGCTATCTTCTCAACTCTCACCGGTATTCCTGTCAGGAAGGATGTCGCCATGACGGGCGAGATCACGCTGAGAGGAAGAGTTCTACCGGTTGGAGGTCTGAAGGAGAAGGTCCTTGCCGCCCTCCGAAATAAAATTAAAGAGGTGATCATCCCTTACCTAAACAAAAAGGATTTCATCGATCTTCCCCTATATGTACGAAAAAAAATCAACTTCATTCCTGTCAAACATATGGATGAAGTATTGAAGATCGCCTTGGTCAAAAAATAACATGACCGTGCCCCGTACCGCATCAGGGTGACGAAACGAGTTTCCTTATCTACGGTGGGAAGGACAGGCAGGATAGTCCTGATCGCTTGACATGACTGCTTTGGTAACACCTTGAAGGGATCTTGATGAAAGTGTACATCAGTGAAATCAAAGAGAATGATAGTATTGATTCCTTTTTTCTGGTCAAAGAGAAATCTTCCGGGGTCACCAAAACGGGGAATACCTACTTGAAATTGAAACTGGTGGATCGCTCTGGAGAAATTGAAGGCAGGATTTGGACATCCGTGCAAAACCTTGACGAATCCTTTGAGAAGGATGATTTTGTCCATGTGGTGGGAAGGGCTGTTTCCTTCCAGGAACATCTTCAATTGAATATTACTCAAATTCAAAGGGTGGGGGAAGAAGAAATTCTTTTTTCAGACTTCCTCCCGACAGCCGAAAAAGATATTGAGGAAATGTTCCATTCCCTTGTTGAAATCAGCCAACAAATAAAAGATCATCACCTCTATTCACTCTTACAACTCTTCTGGGAGGACGAATCTTTTACCCAGCGTTTTAAATTGGCCCCCGCTTCAAAGTGGCTCCATCATAATTATTTAGGGGGACTCTTAGACCACACGCTTTCTTTAGTCCAGTTGGTATTAAAAAATGCCAGCCATTACAGTGGGCTGAACTTGGACCTCCTCCTCACCGCCTCGATCCTTCATGATCTCGGTAAGATCGATGAACTCTCTTACCATCGATCTTTTGACTATTCAGACGAGGGGAGGCTTCTGGGTCATATCCTCCTCGGGATAGAACGAGTGGAAAGTAAAATCCGCCAGCTCCCTGATTTTCCAAAAGACCTTTCTATCCTGCTAAAACACCTTCTCCTTAGCCACCACGGTCAATACATTTGGGGATCACCCAAGAGGCCGATGACTCTTGAAGCAATAATGCTCCATTATCTTGATGACATGGATGCAAAAATGAGTGGAATTCAGCAATTTCTAAAAAAACAGGCCTCTGAGGGATCGAGGTGGAGTGGCTACCACCGTTTATTTGAACAATATTTTTATATGCCAACTCTTTTGGAAAAGATGGAACTACCTGATAAGATTGTGAAAAATGGACTGGAAGAGGAATAATTAAATCTTCCATTTTCTTGACAAACCGACCCTCCATAATTATCTTTGAAGGACCAAATAAATATTATTTTAGGCACTTAGTTCTGTATTGTTTGGGTTTCAAGAGGAGAAGGGTCAGATGAGTTTTGCCGTTTCTGAGAGAATGAGACGGGTTTTAGAGATGGTGATTGAGGATTATATCCGCTGGGCAGAACCAGTGGGTTCAAAGACCATTTCTAAAAAATCCAATCTCAACCTAAGCCCTGCTACCATCCGAAATATTATGTCCGACTTGGAAGATTTGGAATTACTTTCTCAACCCTATACCTCGGCAGGAAGGATCCCTACAGAGAAGGGACTTCGGTTCTACATTGATTCGATTCTCAACGTTCATGAACTCAGTGACCAGGAGCAACAGGAGATCCGATCCAGATATCTCAGTCATCTTATGGAGGGACCGGACCTCTTCAGGGAAACGTCTCGCATCCTTTCCTTATCCTCTCATTATTTAGGAATTGTATGGGCACCCCGGATGAGTTCGGTTGTCCTTCAACATATAGAGTTTGTGAAATTAAGAAAATATTTGGTTCTGGCCATTGTCGTCAGCACCACCGGTTCCATTCATAACCGAATCATTGAAATAGAGGAAATTTTCTCGCAATCTGAATTAGATCATCTTTCAGATTATTTAAATAGTTTCCTCACCGGCCTCACCCTTTCCCAGGTGAGAGAGAAACTTCTGGAGCAGATGAGGGTGACCAAGAACGCCTATGACCGCTTGCTTGAACAGGCACTCAAATTGGGTGAGAAGGCCTTTTCCTCCATGGATGACACGGATGTCTTTATCGAGGGAAAGACCAATATTTTGAATGAACCTGAATTCAGTAACGTTTCAAGAATGACCGATCTGTTTCGAACCTTTGAGGAAAAAGCCACGATGGTGAAACTTTTGGATAAATTTTTGGACCCCAGAAGGGTTCAAATTGCAATTGGCTCTGAGAGCCAGGTCCAAGAAATGGAAACATGCAGCCTCGTGACATCCACCTATGGGTGTGCAGGGCAGGTCTGGGGAGCGTTGGGCGTCATCGGACCTCGTAGGATGAATTATTCGAAAATCATCCCCTTGGTGGATTACTCTGCAAAATTGCTGACAGAGATCTTAGAGAAGGATTACCACTCATAATGAGGAGCCATTAGGATGGAAAGATCGGAAAAAAAGAAGATCCCCGTAACCTCAGAAAGATCACTGGAAGGAAATGGAGAAATCCTATCACCAAGTGTGACCGAAGAGGACTCCCCAAAAAATAAGAAGAAAAAAGAGGACAAAGAAATCGGGGAACTGAAAAAGAAACTGGAGGAAAAAGAGAAAGAATCAAAAGAGACTTACGATCGTCTGCTGAGATCGGCAGCCGATTTTGAAAATTATAAAAAGAGAGCGGCTAAAGAAAAAGAGGAATGGACCAAATTTGCCAATGAGGATTTAATCAAAGGGGTTCTTCCATTTATTGATAATTTGGAGAGGGCAGTCAGCCACGCTCAAAAGGTCAATGACGCTGGGGTTTTAATTGAGGGAGTTCGATTAACCCTTCAACAACTTCTCCAGGTCCTTAATAAGTTGGGACTGTCTGCTTTTGAATCGGTTGGAAAACCTTTTGATCCAGCCGTGCATGAAGCCATGTTGGTCGTGGAAACGGATCAATTTGAACCGAATCAGGTGATCGAGGAGTTTCAAAAGGGTTACCGCTTGAATGACCGGCTCTTGAGGCCGGCAACCGTTTCCGTGTCGAAGCCTCAAGAAAAAGAGGTACAGACATCGAAATGATTTTGAATAAACTTTAAGGAGGGGAAATTAAAATGGCTAAGACAATAGGCATTGATTTAGGAACCACCAACTCAGTGGTAGCAATCATGGAAGGAGGGGATCCCATCGTGATTGCCAATCCCGAAGGGAGCCGAACCACTCCTTCTGTTGTGGCCTTTACAGATAAAGGAGAACGGGTAGTCGGACAGATTGCGAAACGTCAAGCGATCACGAACTCTGAAAATACCATTTTCTCCATTAAACGGCTGATGGGAAGAAAATTTTCGGATCATGAAGTTCAGAAAGATCTAAAAATCCTTCCCTATAAAATTGTTGAAAATAAAAATGGAGATGCTTGGGTCAGGGCCAGGGATAAAGATTACAGCCCACCTGAAATCTCTGCATTCGTACTCCAGAAAATGAAGGAAACTGCAGAGGCCTATCTCGGTGAGAAGGTGACCGATGCGGTCATTACGGTCCCTGCTTATTTCAATGATAGTCAGCGCCAGGCCACGAAGGATGCGGGAAGAATAGCAGGTTTGAATGTCATTCGAATCATTAATGAACCGACAGCCGCTTCACTCGCCTACGGCCTCGAAAAGAAGAAAGATGAAAAGATCGCTGTCTTCGACCTGGGGGGAGGAACATTTGATATCTCCATTCTCGAGTTGGGCGAAGGTGTCTTCGAGGTCAAATCAACCAATGGGAATACCCATCTGGGTGGAGATGACTTTGACCAACGGGTTATCGACTATTTAGCCGATGAATTCAAAAAAGATCAGGGGATTGATCTGAGAAAAGACCGAATGGCCCTCCAAAGACTGAAGGAGGCTGGGGAAAAGGCAAAGATTGAACTTTCTAACATGATGGAAACAGATATCAATCTGCCCTTTATCACGGCCGACGCTTCAGGACCAAAACATCTGAACATGAAATTAACCCGGGCCAAATTGGAAAAACTGACAGAGGATCTCATTGAAATGGTTGAAGGACCATGCCGCCAGGCTCTCTCCGACTCTGGCCTTTCAGCCAGGGATATTAATGAGGTGATCCTGGTGGGCGGCATGACCCGGATGCCAAAAGTTCAGGAGAAAGTGAAGCAAATCTTTGGGAAAGAGCCCAACAAGAGCGTTAACCCTGATGAGGCGGTGGGAATTGGTGCGGCGATTCAGGCGGGGGTTCTGAAGGGTGAGGTGAAGGATGTCCTCCTCCTCGACGTCACCCCGCTCTCCCTTGGAATTGAAACACTCGGCGGTGTCTTTACGAAACTGATTGAAAGAAATACCACCATTCCAACGAAAAAGAGCCAAATCTTCTCGACGGCGTCAGATAATCAACCTGCCGTAACGATTCATGTGCTTCAGGGCGAAAGGGAGATGGCTGCTGACAATAAAACACTCGGCCAATTTGAATTGGTAGGAATTCCACCCGCTCCACGAGGTATTCCTCAGATTGAGGTCACGTTTGATATTGATGCCAATGGAATTGTTCATGTGGCAGCGAAAGATCTTGGAACGGGCAAAGAGCAATCTATAAAAATTACTGCGTCCAGCGGTCTCCACGAAGAGGATATCAAAAAGATGGTGAAAGATGCTGAGGCCCATGCAGCGGATGATAAGAAGAGGCGGGAACTGGCCGAAGCGAGAAATCATCTCGATACGCTCATCTACACGACAGAGAAATCCTTGAAGGAATATGGAGAGAAGGTCGATTCTGGAGAAAAACAGAATATTGAGGATGCCATCACCAAGGCCAAAAAGGCGATGGAGTTAAACGACCTGACCGCCATCAAATCTGCCCAAGAGGAACTGACCCGTTCCTCCCATAAATTGGCAGAGGCAATGTATGCAAAGGCTTCTCAAAAGGGAGCTGCCGGACCCGGTCCAGAGACCGGCGCCCAGGAAGGTCCTCAACAAAAGGCAAAGGAAGATGTCGTCGATGCCGATTTTGAGGATGTCAGCAAAAAATAAATGCTTCTTGATTCTTCTCTAAAAGGGCGAGGTGAAACCCTCGCTCTTTTTGTATGGGCTCCCATTCATTTGGAATAATGGAATGATGGAATAATGTGAAAGAATATTTTTTCTTTAACCCAATATTTCAGTATTCCGTCGTTCCATTTTTCCTCAGGGAGGAGGCATGTGGAAGTTTTTTGAAAAATTAAAAAAGGGTCTTTCAAAAACCCATCAGGGTTTTGTCGAAAAAATTGACCAGCTCTTTCTCGGAAAGAAGACGATCGATCAAGAGCTCCTGGATGAATTGGAAGCCCTTCTTTTCGAAGCCGATTTGGGGGTGAAAACCTCCCATCAACTCATCGAAGGGGTCAATCAGGGGCTTAAAAGGGGGGAACTTCAGGATCCTGAAAAAGTAAAAGAGTTTATAAAACAAGAGATCCTTCGAATCCTAAAGTCAGGGGAGAAGCCTCTCTCCATTGACTTCTTTCAGACAAAACCATTTGTCTTCATGGTGATTGGAGTCAATGGGGGTGGTAAGACGACTACCATCGGAAAGATTGCCCACCAATATTCATCGCAAGGGAAGAAGGTTCTGGTCGGGGCGGCGGATACCTTTCGGGCTGCGGCGGTGGAACAACTTGAGATCTGGGCCAATCGGGTCGGGGCGGATCTGATCAAACAATCCAAAGGATCGGACCCTTCTGCGGTAGCCTTTGACTCCATCCACGCTGCCAAGGCTAGAGATATGGATCTGGTCTTCATTGACACAGCGGGAAGGCTCCATACCAAAGTCAACCTGATGGAAGAGTTAAAAAAGGTGAAACGGATTATCGGACGAGAATATCCAGGGGCCCCTCATGAGATTCTCCTTGTCCTCGATGCCACGACAGGCCAAAATGCTATCTCTCAAGCAAAACTTTTCAACGAAGTCATTGGGGTAACCGGCATCGCTCTGACCAAATTGGACGGAACAGCCAAGGGAGGAATCATTGTAGGCATTACAGAAGAGCTGAATATTCCAATTCGATATATTGGGGTGGGAGAGGGGATCGACGACCTGAGGGAATTTAACGCCGTGGAATTTGTCCAGGCCTTGTTTTGAGTCAATTGAAATGGACCGGTTTTTTCTTTTCCATAAGTCAATGGAGTAAAATCGAGAACAGACATGAATAGGAATCTAAAACTCAAGATTTCATTGATTCTCCTTCTGATGTCTTGGCTCACTCCCCTCATCGTATTTGCAGAATCCGGCCAAATTGGCCAAGCCAACTACCTTTCACCTTTAGAAAAGGAAGTGGTTCAAGAGGTAAACCTGGCCAGGACATCTCCCAAAAGCTATGCCTCTTTTCTTGAGCAACTTAAAACGTATTACAAAGGAAAAATCCTGAACCTTCCCGGCGAGACTCCCGTCCTCACTCAGGAGGGAGTGGTGGCAGTGACGGAGGCAATCGGTTTCCTTCGGTCTTTGAATCCAATTTCCCCACTCGACCCATCCAAGGGCATGTCTTTAGGAGCAAAGGACCACGTGAGAGACTTGAAGTGGTCGGGGAATTCCCAACACCGGGGAAGTGACAAGAGTCAACCTTGGGAAAGAGTGAATCGCTATGGAACCTGGCAGAAAGGAATCGGCGAAAATATCGCTTTTGGAAATGACAAAGCTCGAAATATAGTGATGGCCCTGATCATCGATGATGGGGTTCCCCACCGAGGACACCGAAAGAATATTTTCAATTCAAATTTTCGAGTGATGGGAGTGGCCTGCGGTGAACACCCCCATTATCAGACGGTTTGTGTCATCACCTTTGCTGGGGGGTATATAGAAAGAGAAAAAAGATAGAACTTGTCCCTCTGGAAATCATCCTGTAGGGAGGTTCAATAACCCTGTCCTATAGGGGTACAGCAATAAGAGCAAGATAACCCCACTTTCCTCCAACACATCCCGAATCAATCTTATTTAAAACAGGTTCACTATACCCTACACTCATTTGTTTTTACAGAAAATTTATGACTTCGCCATGGAGCAAAAATTTTTGTCAGTTTTGACAAAATGTATCTTCTGCTGACTTAAACTTTTCGATATCAGACCTCTTACTAAAAATTAAAATGCCTTTAGGAATCAGAAAGTTATTCCTCATTACCTTTAAAATGAATCTTTGGCACCTGTTATGCATTCATTGTTTGGCATCTATGAAGATAAACTCCTCCTCCCTTTGCTCCAATCGGAACTGCTATCCCCTTTTTGTTTTCTTTCTGATTATCCTTATTTCCAATCCCTGTTTCAGCCAGATGCCCAGCGAATCCCCTGATCAAATCTGGAAAGTCGGGGATCACCGTTGGACGGCTGAAGAAGAGGATCGGTTTGGTAAATGGGTCGATGAGACGATTACGGAAGATTTTTTCATGCGTTATAAAATCCCCACGGATTGTGCTGATGTCCCTTATGCGGTCAGATGGATATATGCCCGGATCGCACATCTTCCCGCTGCCGCTACGACCAAGGACGGCAAACTGATCGGCCACTGGTCTAAGAACTGGAAACATCTTCCAACCCATTCGGAATGGCACGAGGATAAACGATTTCGTGCCGCCCTTCTCTTTCTCATTTCAGAGACGTGGACAGGAACCCTCCCCCGCGACACATATCCCATTCGCATTTCCCCTGATTCGGTCACGCCAGGAACCCTGCTTGCGATGGATAAATCCCATGTCGCCATCATCGGCCACGTCTGCTTCAACGGAAGCCAGTCCCATCCCATTCAGACCTGGGAATCAATGCTTCCGGTGAAGATTCGAAAACTGATTTTAAGGGAATTTTTTTCTCCCAAACCGGAATCTACACACCCTTTAGGTCTGGTGAAATTCCGATGGCCGATTTTTGAAAAGGGGGAATGGAAGTATCTTGCTTCCAAAGAACACCCCTTCTATTCTGAAGAGCAATACCACCCAACTTTTTATAAGAGGTATGCAGATTTTGTTGCGGCAGTAGCCAAAAGGATCGATCCAACAGAATATGAACCCATGGAGAAGGTGGCAAAGGTGATTGAAACAACGACCCGCTTTCTTAAAGATCGAGTTCCCATTGTTCTGTCAGGACACCAGCAGTGTATCAGGAGGGGATGCACAGAAGGTTCGGATCTATGGGAAATCTACAATACCCTGAGCCATGACGGAATGATCATCCTCTTGATGGATCATCTTTCGCGTATTATTGAATCCAGCTATCTTGACAAAGAAATGATTAAAGAGATCATGGAGTCGATTTCGATCAACATCGCAAAAAATCGTTCGGTCACATTCTATGAGGTCTATCAGAACTGTTCCTGGTTTTCCCCTCACCCGAATGACTCGATAGAAGCCCGCTGGGGATTAAAAAAGTGTGAGAGGATCCTTTCAGAAATCCAGACCGCCAAAGACTGCATTGCTTTTATTGAAAGAATTTATGGGAAAAAAGACCCTAAGTATGCTGACTTCTCGATCCGGCAACAGCAGCAAATCGTCCGGAGACTCCATGAGGAGTTGATGAAATCCGAATGTCATCTCGCCGCTACAGTTCATCGGTAGGAAACAAACTTCGACCTCCCGTCTGCTTAAAACAAAATGTCAAAATGAATCAAAATCTTGTAGGTTCATGGCCACGGGTGGACCCTTTCAATAAAGGGCATCTTCCATTGAAATGGAAGGACATCAAGAGTGAATAGAAATAGGATTATGGAAAAACCATCTTTTCGAGGGCTTTGACTCGAGCTTCCAAGGCATTCATTTTTTTCTCCAAATCGGCATAAGAGAATTTGATCATCGCACCCAATTCCTCTTTGACCTCATTCAACCCTCCTTTCACTATTCCATTGAGTGCCTTGACCTCTTCAACCGCTTTTCCAATACGCTCATCCAGTCTTTCTAATCCTGTCCTCACCCCATCCATATCCGCTTTTATTTCGTCTCTTGAATGGGCAAGTTTGGATAATCCTTCCTCCTTCATCACCAGAAAATTTGAATGCATCTCCTGTTTTGATTGAATGACGGCTGCACAAGTCTCTTCTTTGATCTTCTGGAGGGATGACTCCAATATTTGGATAGGTTGATAGGAAGAGGACTGTATCTCCTGTTTCAATTTTTCGATTCCATCCTTAAAATCATCTTGGAGGGGACCGATTTCCTCCTTTGTCTCTCTTCTCAATTTTTCCAACTCCTCTTTGATCTCCCCTATTCCTCCGAGGATCTGATTTCTATTTTCTTCTTTTAATTGACGAAAGTTCGACTTCATCTCCTGTCTCAATTTCTCTATATCCTCTTTCGAAGCCAATCCCAATAATCTCTTATCCAACATTTCTTGGTCCATTGAGTTTTTTACCCCCTTCAGAAAGTAGCCTTTGAATATCATAGACGTTTTTAAATATCAATCTTTTTTTATTCCTTTCTAATGCTTTATTTTTATTAGCATTATGGGTTACCTTCGACGA
Organism: Syntrophaceae bacterium UBA2188; assembly: GCA_002327985.1. GTDB lineage: Bacteria > Desulfobacterota > BSN033 > BSN033 > UBA1163 > UBA1163. The sequence goes on from DCVM01000181.1 coordinate 79,679, forward strand.
TATCCTTAGCGTTCATTTTTCCCTTGACAAAAAAATATTATGTGTTATCTTTCACAAGACTTAATTTACCATGCTCTCTATCTACTTAAATTCTAAATTAATTTTGCAGATCTATTGGGAATGGGCCATTAGAAAAATTTAATGGGTAATTGATTTTCCCTGTATCCAAATAGAAAGGGGGTGAATTTGACTCTCATTTTAAAAATTTTAAGAAAGGAAGGTGAATGACATCTATGAAAATTACCCGAAGAACATTTTTGAAAGTTTCGGGAGCGACAGCCGCCGGGACAATAATGGGTGGCCTGGGGTTCGATCTGTCTCCGGCTGAAGTTTATGCCCAGGAACTTAGAATCAAAGGGGCGAAGGAAACAACCTCCATCTGCTGTTACTGTTCGGTGGGCTGCGGGATTATCGTCCATACTGATGCCAAAGGAAAAGTAATCAACGCCGAGGGAGACCCTGATCATCCTATCAGCGAAGGGGCTCTCTGTGCAAAAGGGGCATCGAGTTACCAGATTGCGGTTAACCCACATCGACTTCAAAAAGTACTTTACAGGGCCCCCTACAGCAGCACCTGGAAAGAGGTAAAATGGGAATGGGCCTTAGAGAAAATCGCAGCGAATATTAAGAAGAGTAGAGATGCCAGCTTCATGGAGAAAAATGCAGCAGGTCAGGTGGTCAACCGAACCAACGGCATTGCGTCCGTGGGAAGTGCGGCCATGGATAATGAGGAATGCTGGCTCTACTCCAAAATGTTGAGGGCCTTAGGGCTCATTTATGTTGAGCACCAGGCCCGTATCTGACACAGCGCCACGGTAGCGGCTCTGGCAGAGTCGTTCGGACGCGGTGCAATGACCAATCATTATATCGATTTTAGAAATGCCGATGTAATTTTAAACATGGGCAGTAATGTCGCCGAAAACCACCCTGTCTCCTTTAAATGGATCCAGGCAGCCAAGGACAAAGGGGCGCTCTTCATTCATGTGGATCCAAGATTTACCCGCACCTCGACAAAAGCCGATATATTCGTAAGGCTTCGTTCAGGAACAGATATTGCCTTCCTGGGTGGCATGATCAAATATCTCATTGACAACAACATGTATGATGAATTCTACGTCAAGAACTATACCAATGCCTCCTTTATCGTAAATCCAAAATATGGCTTCAATGACGGTCTTTTCTCAGGCTACGACTCAACCAAACGGAGTTATGATAAATCAACCTGGGCATTGGAAAAAGATGAGCAGGGAATTCCGAAAAGGGACATGACCCTCCAAGATCCACGCTGTGTCTTCCAGCTTCTGAAGAATCATTATTCCCGATATGCATTGGATAAAGTTTCTCAGATCACTGGAACCCCCACAGCAGATCTTGAAAAAGTCTATAAAGCCTATGGCTCAACCTATGCCCCTGACAAAGCAGGGACTGTATTATATGCCATGGGGTGGACGCAGCATACCGTAGGGGTTCAGAACATTCGAACCATGGCTATCATTCAAGATCTTCTCGGTAATATGGGAATTGCCGGGGGTGGAATCAATGCTTTGCGTGGGGAATCAAATGTTCAGGGTTCAACCGATGCGGGTCTTCTGTACCACATTTGGCCAGCTTATTTACCTACTCCGCGGTCTCCTTGGGCAACTCTTGCGGATTATAATAAGAACAACACTCCGGTTTCAAAGGATCCTCGAAGTGTCAACTGGTGGAAAAACCGTCCTAAATATGTTGCCAGCTTTTTGAAATCGATGTTCGGAGAGAAGGCAACCAAAGAGAATGATTTTGGATATGCTTGGATGCCCAAGCTCGAACCAGGCCAGGATGCTTCCTGGTTGAATCTCTTTGACGAAATGTATAAGGGGGCCTTCACGGGTTTCTTTGCATGGGGAATGAATCCTGCTTGTTCAAGTGCCCATGCCGGAAAAGTTCGCCAGGCATTGACAAAACTTGACTGGATGGTCAATGTCAATGTCTTTGACAGCGAAACAGGTTCTTTCTGGAAGGGCCCTGGCATGAACCCAAAGAAGATCAAGACAGAGGTCTTCCAATTGCCCTGTGCAGCCTTCTTGGAAAAAGAAGGAAGCATCAGCAATAGTGGCCGATGGATGCAGTGGCGATATAAAGCGGCCAATCCTCCTGGAGTGGCCCTCCCCGATGGCGATATTATATATGAACTGTTTAAAAAGGTTCGAGCCCTTTATGAGAAGGATAAGGGAACCTTGCCAGAACCGATTTTAAACTTAAAGTGGGATTATGAAACCGGTGGCCATTTTGATATCCATAAGGTAGCCAAAGAGATCAATGGCTATGATCTCACCACCGGCAAATTGATGGCCAATTTTGTTGGCTTGAAGGATGACGGAACCACCTCTTGCGGCAACTGGCTCTATTCTGCCAGTTATACCGAAGCGGGTAACATGGCTGCACGCAGAAAGAAGACCGATCCAACTGGACTGGGCCTCTATCCGGAATGGTCATGGTGCTGGCCACTGAATCGAAGGATCATCTATAACCGAGCCTCTGTTGATTTGGATGGCAAACCTCGTGATCCAAAACGACCACTTCTTAAATGGGATGCCGAGGGAAAGAAATGGATAGGGGATGTGCCTGACAATGCTGTTCCACCTATGGGAACAACTGGAGCCTACCCATTTATTATGAAGCCAGACGGAGTGTCTTCACTCTTCGGCCCGGGCTTAAATGATGGACCCTTCCCCGAGCACTATGAGCCTCTGGAATGTCCGATCGAAAAGAATCTGATGTCCGGTCAGAGGATTAACCCGGCCATCAAAGTCTTCGAAGGAGGGCTTGATGCGTTTGCCACCTGTGATCCGAAGTATCCTTTTGTTTGCAGTACCTATCGGGTTACGGAACACTGGCAGACAGGAGTTCTCACTCGATGGCTGCCATGGCTCATTGAGGCCGAGCCACAGATGTTTTGTGAGATAAGCATTGAGCTTGCCAAATTAAGAGGAATTAAAAACGGTGATAGGGTGATCGTTCAGACCCAACGAGGCAAATTAGAAGCGGTGGCCATTGTCACCTTCCGTTTAAAACCTTTTAATGTCGCTGGCCAAACGATTCATCAAATAGGAATACCATGGCATTTTGGCTGGCTCCATCCAAAGGATGGTGGAGAAAGTGCAAATTTACTGACACCGACCGTTGGCGATCCCAATACCATGATCCCTGAATCAAAGGCTTTCATGGCCAACGTCAGTAAACTGACTAAACAACCAGCCCAACCAGCCAAAAAAACAACAAAAAGTTAAAGGAGGTGACATAAATGGCAGATAAATCCTTTTTCATAGATACAACAAAATGTACGGCTTGTCGGGGGTGCCAGATTGCCTGCAAGCAGTGGAATAAAAACCCTGGGACGAAAACCCTGCAGCAAGGAAATCACCAGAATCCCGCTGATCTTTCGGCCTCAACATTTAAATTGGTGAGGTTTAATGAGGTGGAGGTGCCAGGAGGAGAACCCCAATGGTTTTTCTTTCCTGATCAGTGCAGGCACTGTATGTCTCCTCCCTGTAAAGAAGTGGCGGATGAAAAAGCCAAAGGAGCGATAATCCACGATGAAAAGACCGGGGCGGTTATCTTTAACCCAAAAGTAAAGATAAAACCGGGGGATTTTAAAGAAGTCCGTGAAGCCTGTCCCTATGATATCCCAAGAATCTCTGGTGCGGGAATCATGGCAAAATGCACCATGTGTTTTGATCGCATCAATGAAGGGATGCTTCCCGCCTGTGTGAAGACTTGCCCAACTGGAGCCATGAATTTCGGAGATCGAAAAGAGATCCTGGAGAAGGCCAACAAAAGACTTGAAGAGGTAAAAGGAACCTATAAAGACGCGATGTTGGCGAACACCGATGATGTTAGGGTGATTTTCCTTATTGTGGATGATCCCAAAAAGTATCACAAATTTGCAGTAGCAGATAATACGATTGGGATCACGAGAAAAATGGCGCTAAAGCGTCTTTTTCAACCTCTTACCAGTTTGCGTCATATGATCGGATAAAACCCCCTCTCATCTCCCTCCTCTTTGATGGACGAGGGAAGGTGGGGGTAAAATAGGATCAGGGGGGTGTTTTTTAGGGCTTGTTTCGGATGGGAGTCTCGAAACAAGCCCGTTTTTTTCCTTTCCATCCCTCATCAACAAGTATCTCCCTCTCCCTTGATGGGAGAGGGGCGGGTTGAGGGTGGGTAAAACTTTAACTCACAGGAGAACTCCTTGGAAAAGCTAAAAAGAAGAATTCAACGGATTAAAAAGAAAAGACCCGGCTATGGAGAGATTTTGGATTTCTACCAGAGGGTCAAAGAGGCACAGGAAAAAATAAAAGTTTCTTTAAAAATGGGTCCCATAAAACTCAAAAGAGAATGGAAGGAGCTCCTGGCCAAAGAAGGTTTTTCATTGATCCAAAAAGAAGATTTCCCATTGGATAGGGAGGCCTCCATCAAACTCTTTGAAACCCTCTGCCAGATTGGAAAAAATGCAAATCCCCATATGGCAAAGCAAGTGAGAAAAATTGAAGAGGCTATCAGAAATAAAAAAATAGACCTGAAGGAAATATTAAAATCGGGAGTCAAGGAACAAAAAATTGTTCAGTTTGCTGACGAATTTAAATTGGATAAAAAAGTGTTCTTATTTTTAATTCAGAACAGTACAAAGCCTTCTGTGGAGGCCGGAATGGAACAACTCCGTAGTGAACTGGACCCTGAAACCTGGCTGAAGGGCTATTGCCCTGTCTGCAGCTCCCTCCCACATCTCAGTCTGTTAAGGGAAGAAGTTGGAAGAAGATATATGCTCTGTTCCTTTTGTGGATACTCATGGAGAATGGATCGATTAATTTGCGCATTTTGCAATAATACAGAGCAACCCTCTCTGCAGTATTTTTGTGGTGAGGGAGAGGAGGCCTATCGTATTGACCTGTGCGATAAATGTCACCAGTATATCAAGACCATTGACCTTAGAACCCTTGGAGAATCTGACCCCCTCTTGGAGGATCTCGCCACCTTCCACCTCGATCTGATCGCCTCCGAAAAAGGCTATAAAAGACCAGTTCCCAACCCCTGGATGACCTAAAAATCATTGGTGTTGGGGATTAAGAATCATTCGCCCTTGTTTTCAGATGGCAGATAAGGTATAAATACTTGATAGTGTTCGTAAATGGTGATTGTGGAAAATGTATTTCACTAACACTATTTGGTATCAGTAAACACCGAAGGGCGAAGACATGAAAGTAAAAGGTTTGATACTAGGCATTTTGTCTCTGGGATTTTTCTTGCACGTCTGGGCTTTTCCCTCCCCTGCCCAACAATGGCCAAAGACCCTTACCCTTCTCTATAGCAATAATATCAATGGTGAAATTGAGCCCTGTCCCACCTGAGGGGAAAAGAATCGAATTGGCGGTCTGGCCAGGAGAGGAGCATGGGTGAAGGATCTTCATGAGAGTGAAAAAGGGATACTTATTTTGGATTCAGGTGATCTCCTTTTTAAAAAATATCTTAATCCCCTTTCCGAAAATGAATTAAAGGGAGTGAGGGAGAAGGCCCATCTGATTATCGAGGGTTTCAATTTAACGGGTTATGATGCCATAGGCATTGGCGACGATGATTTAACCCTGGGAAAAGAATTTCTATTGGAAAATTTAAAAAAGGCTAATTTCCCATTTCTATCGTCCAATCTCCTTGACGAGGGGTCTGGGAATATTCTTTTTCAATCCTCTTTGATCAAAGAAATCAATGGGTTTCGAATCGGAATTTTTAGTCTTCTCTCGCCCGACTTATTTACAGGTCCTTCTGATCCCCGTAGGAAGGGATTGATTGTCCGGTCACCGATCGAAACAGCCCAGGCCATGATCAAAGAATTAAAGCCCAAAACCGATCTGATCATCCTCTTGAGCCATCTTGGCTATGCCAAGGATATCGATCTGGCCCAGACGGTCCAAGGAATTAATATTATCATCGGGGGCCATAACGGAGTCCATTTCGTCATTCCTCCTGTTATCAAGGATACCCTCATTCTTCAAATGGCTTCTCGAGGGATGTTCGGAGGAAGGCTTACCCTTATCTTCTATAATAATGAACCCATCTTTTACAATTCAGCAATCAAACTATCCTTGGAAAACAATCTTAACAATTTTAACCAACGCTTAAAGGCCAAGGACACAACAGAGGCTGAAAAGGCTCAGTGGCGAAAAGCAAAAGAAGAGACCGAACGAACCCTGAACCAACTTCATGGGAAGAACAATTTTATAAATCATATCATCCCATTGCAAGAACAGATGAAAGAGCACCCGGATATTAAAAGGCTTGTCGAAAACTTCAAGGGTCAATTTCCAGGAGCAAAAACGATCTCTTCTCCACAATAATAAAGATGACAAATATTGATCTCATTCTTCTTCATCCCCCTACCCTATATGACTTCAGGAATCGGCCTGGGATCCATGGCCCGATCAGCGATGTTGTTCCCTCCACCCCGATCTTTGAAATGTATCCCATTGGGTTTGCCAGCCTCTCAGAATATTTAGAGCGGCACGGTCTCAAAGTCAGGATCATCAATGTGGCCATGAAGATGCTCAAGGATGAGAAATTCGATGTGGAGCGGCTCATCCAGAAAAATAAGCCTATTGCTTACGGGATCGATCTCCACTGGATGGCCCACGTTCAAGGGGCCTTAGCGCTTGCTGAGATCATTAAGCGGTTTCATCCAGAAATCCCTGTCATCTTGGGTGGGTTTTCAGCGTCCTATTACCATGAGGAGATTCTCCGTCAATATCCTTTTATCGATTTTGTAGTGAGAGGAGATTCGACAGAGAAGCCGCTGCTTCAACTTCTTCAGACGATCAAAAAAGGGGGAGATTTTAAAAATATCCCTAATCTGACCTATCGGAATGAAAAGAATGAAATTCAGGTCAATGCCCTCACCCACGTGCCGGAAAACCTAAATGAGATGACGATCGATTACCGTCACATCATGAAGAAGGTGGTGAGGTATGCGGACCCCACAGGTTACCAACCTTTTATGGATTGGTACACCTATCCTGTGACAGCTGTCTTCACCTGCCGCGGATGTCTCTATTCCTGTAAGACTTGCGGAGGATCCGCACAGACCTTTCGAACGATGGCGAATCGCAGGAAACCGGCCTATCGGGATCCCAAATTATTGGCCCAGGATGTCTTCAACATCTCGGATCACCTCCACGCACCGGTGATGATCATCGGCGATATCTTTCAACCTGGGGAAGAATATGGGTACACCTTTCTTCAGGAATTGAAGAAGCGACCGATCACCAACCATATTGCTTTTGAATTTTTTGTTCCTCCTTCCAGGGATCAACTTAAAAGGATTGCTCAGTCGATTTCCAACTTCAATATCGAGATTTCCCCCGAATCACACGACGAAGAAGTCCGTAAAGCCTTTGGAAGGCCTTACAACAATCAATCATTGGAGAGGATGATCGAAGAGGCCATTGATCTCGGCTCGAAGCGGGTCGATCTCTTCTTCATGACCGGTCTCCCGAAGCAAACCTATCAATCCGTCCTGGATACAGTAGAATATTGTCGGACTCTTTTAGAACGATTTCGTTCCTACCCTAAACTCTTCCCCTTCATCTCGCCTCTCGCCCCCTTCTTGGATCCGGGGAGTATAGTTTTTGAAGCACCAGAAAAATATGGATACCGCTTACTTTATCGGACCGTGGAGGAACATCGTCAAGCCTTGCTGGCCCCCAGTTGGAAATACATCCTCAACTACGAAACAGAATGGATGAACCGGGACGAGATCGTCTATAGCACCTATGAAGCGGGAAAGAGGCTCAATCGTTTGAAAGCCGAATTCGGGCTGATCGATCCGAAGACGGCAGAATCGGTTGAGATCCGTCTTGAAGGGGCTCTAAAGGTGATGAAAGAGATTGACCGAATCATGGTCCTTCCAGACCCAAAGGAGAGGGAAAAGGCGTTGGAGTCCATTTCAAGTGGCCTTCTCTCCCTCCATCACTACAGCATGTCTACGATTTGCGAGAAAAAAGAACTGGAATGGCCTACTCGATTTATTCGAATGAATTTCATCAAGATTCTTAAAACACTCCTGATGAGGAGGAAGCCCAATGTCTCTATCCCTTCGTCAACAGGTGCTCCGCAAAATACCCAGTGTGGATGAAATTCTTTCAAGACCAGAAATCGCTGAACTCTTAAAGGTCCATCCCCGTAACGTTGTGGTCGAGGCCATTCGAAAGGGAATAGGAAGACTGCGCCAAGAAATCCTCCAAAAAGAGGAAGGGCCTCAATCAGGGGATGACCTCTTTTCTTTTGAGCACTTGGTTCCCCTTTTCCAGAAAGAGATTGACCTTCAGATTCAACCTCGACTCCGCCGCGTTATCAATGCAACCGGAGTGATCATTCACACCAACCTGGGAAGAGCCCCGCTCCATCCTTCTGCGATTCAACACCTCGTCGAGGTTTCCAAAACTTATTCCAACTTAGAATATGACATTGAATTAGGTGAACGGGGAAACCGATATGCGCATGTGGAAGAGATCCTCTGCCGCCTATCCGGTGCAGAATCAGCCTTGGTGGTAAACAATAATGCGGGGGCCGTCTTGCTTGTCATCAATACCCTTGCAGAAGGCAAGGAGGTGATCGTCTCAAGAGGAGAACTGGTCGAGATAGGAGGAGCTTTCCGGATCCCTGATGTGATGAGGCGTAGCGGTGCCTTGCTCAGAGAGGTCGGAACAACCAACCGTACCCACCTCAATGATTATCAGAAGGCGATTGGTCCTCAGACCGGCCTATTGCTCAAGGTTCACACCAGTAACTTCAGAGTGATGGGATTTTCCTCAGAAGTCTCTCTTGAGGACTTGGTTCAGCTGGGGAAACAACATCAACTCCCTGTGATCGACGATTTAGGAAGCGGGTGCCTGATCGATCTCACCCTGTATGGCTTAGAAAAGGAGCCTACCGTTCAAGAGATGATAAAAACGGGGGTGGATGCAATCACCTTCAGCGGTGATAAACTTTTAGGAGGGCCTCAGGCCGGGATCATTTTGGGGAAGAAAAATTCTTTGGATCTTTTTAAGATCAACCCGCTGACCCGAGCTCTTCGCATTGATAAACTCACCTTGGCTGCCCTTGAATCAACCCTTCTCCTCTACCTCGACAAAAAGAGGGCGATGGAGGAGATCCCAACCCTTCTGATGTTAAGTTTGGATACAAAGAGATTAAAAATAAGAGGGAGACGCCTGCTCAAGAGATTGTCGAAAATGGAAAATAAGCGGATCACTTGCACTCTAAGAGAAGATGTCTCTCAGGTGGGCGGGGGGGCCCTCCCGCTTCAAGAGCTTCCAACCATCGTTTTGACCCTCAAACCTCTTGACTTTTCTTTAAACACCCTTGAGCTTCATTTAAGGAAGGGGGATCCCCCGATTATTTCTCGAATCAGCAAAGAAGAGTTGATCCTGGATATGAGAACGGTCTTCGATGAAGAAATCCCTATTCTTGCTCAAGAAATTGAGAAAGCCTTGACTAAAATCGCAAAGAGCTAAGCGGAGAGCATATCGATTTCGAGTGGGATAAAGCTGAAAAGATAATCCTTTGCTCTTGGCGGTTATTTGCTATGCGTTGATACTCGATGACTGATCACCCTTCCGATCAAGGCAAGCACTTCTCTCTTCAGGTTTCAAAAAGGGGCCAGGGGAGGCGCCTCGACCAATTTCTTGCAGAAACGTATCTCCGTCTCTCCCGTTCTCAGGTAAAAAATTTAATTGAGAATCATCATATCTTTCTCAATCAGAGACCGACTAAACCCAGCGCTCGTATCAAAACAGGGGATTTGATCTCGGGGTCCCTTCCTCAACCCACTCTCCTCTCTCTCGTGCCAGAATCCCTTCCCCTCGCCATCCTTTACGAAGACCCTTCTATCCTTGTCATTGACAAGCCACCGGGAATGGTCGTTCATCCTGCTTGTGGAAACGTTTCCGGCACATTGGTCAATGCAATTCTTTTTCATTGTAAAGACCTCGCTGGGATTAATGGTGTCTTGAGACCAGGGATTGTACACCGATTGGATAAGGATACTTCAGGGGTGATGGTCATTGCTAAAGAGGATGAGGCATTTCACCAATTAACGAAACAATTTAAAAACCGGACTGTGGACAAAGTCTATCTGGCGATTGTCTATGGAACGTTCAGCCAGGATGAAGGGGTCATTGATTCTCCCATCGGTAGGCACCCAACGGAGAGGAAACGGATGTCCACACGCACGAAAAGGGGGAGAAGTGCAATCACCCGGTGGAAGAAGGTTGAAGAATGGGAGGGCTGTACACTCCTTGAAATCTTTCCTCAGACCGGTCGAACCCATCAGATTCGGGTCCATCTCTCCTCCATCGGCCATCCGGTATTGGGGGATTCTCTGTACGGAAGAAAAGGGAGATACGGGGTCATCCACAATTCAGTTTTAAAAGAAGGGGTCAAAAAGTTAAATCGGCAAGCTCTCCATGCTCAACGATTGGGATTCACCCATCCCCGAACAGGAGATCGGGTCCAGTTCGAATCACCCCTCCCTCGGGACATGAGGGAAGTGTTGGAATGGTTAAGGTCAAAAGCAGAGGTCATTAACACCAAATGAATATTCTTAATCGATCCGATTTAAAAACAAGAAACTGCCTCTCCTATTTTGAAATTCCGGAGTGGACTCAACTCGGCTGGGTCCAACACGCCTTCCTTACCCGCCAGGGTGGGGTGAGCCTCCCTCCTTATGCTTCGCTCAACCTGAGTGATAAAAATGGTGATCCGAAAGCATGGGTTGCAAAGAATAAGAACCTCACTGCTACCACTTTTGGCTTTGACCCAAAAAGTTTGATCCTGCTCGATCAAATACAACAGGACCAAATCCTTCTCCTCAAAAGCCCTATCGTCACCCTTCCCTCCCCTTTAGAATTTGATGCCCTGATCACCAATGCTCCGAATAGGTTTCTCGGTATCCTCACGGCGGATTGTATTCCCATCCTGGTCGTCGATCAAAAGAAGAAAGTCATCGCTGCCATCCACGCTGGAAGGCGGGGAACCGCTCTCCATATTACATTAAAGGTTTTAAAAAAGATGAAGGATGAGTTCGGTTGCTCGTCCAATAACCTCCTCATCGCTATGGGTTCATCCATAAGCTCTTGCTGCTATGAAATCGATGAAAGAGTTTTTCAAAGGGAATGGGAACCCTTCTCCACCTCAAGGGGGGCAGGTAAATGGATGGTTGATCTGGCTCAGATCAATATCGATCAGATGAAAAGAAAGGAAATCAAGGAAGAACAAATTTCTTGGATCAATCTCTGCACTCATTGTCATCACGATCTCTTTTTTTCCTATCGAAAAGAAGGGCAAACTGGGAGACAACTTTCATTCATTGGAATATTGGAATAATGGCGTGATGGAAGACATCCTCTTAAAAGTCTATCTCCAACCCAAATCCTCCAGAAATGAGATCCGGGGTCCCTATCGGGATGGAATCAAGATAAAAGTGACTTCTCCCCCTATCGAAGGAAAAGCGAACGAGGCTCTCATTAAATTTTTGGCTAAGCAACTCAAGATTTCCCCAGCCTCGATTGAAATTCTTAAAGGCCATCACTCTCGTGAAAAAACATTAAAGATCTCAGGGTTAGCTCCGCAAGAACTCCTTGACTTTAAAAAGAAAATCCTTTAGGTTATACTTCGGAAGTGGACAGGTTCTGGTGGGCCTCCTGGACTTCAAATCCAGTGACGGGCAGAGATGTCCGTGGTGGGTTCGATTCCCATGCACTTCCGCCAATTTCTGTTCACAACATAAATTAAAAGGAGAAAAAAATGTTTGGAATTGGAATGCCAGAGTTGATTATCATCTTGGTCATCATCCTCATCATTTTTGGTGCCGGGAAACTTCCTCAGATTGGAGAAGGAATTGGGAAGGGGATAAAAAACTTCAAAAAGGCCACCAAAGATAAAGAAGAGATTGATGTCACCCCTCATAAGCCGGAAGAAATATCTGAAAAAAAGTAAGAGGAGGGTGTGGTTTCCCTCCAATCAGAATGGGACACATTGCCTACATTGGGATTGGCTCTAACCTTGGAGATAAATTAAACCATTGTGAAAAAGCGACTTCGGAGATTCTAAAAATTGACCGCCATAAACTCTTAGCAAAATCCTCCCTTTTTAAAACAAAACCCATTGGCTATGCCTCTCAAGATTGGTTTGTGAATGGAGTAATAAAAATCGAGACGGATTTGGAACCTACTGAACTCCTCCAAACACTGAAGGCGATCGAGTCCAGGTTGGGCCGAACCGAAACCTTCCGATGGGGACCCCGGACCATTGATCTGGATATCCTCTTCTTCGACGACCTTCACATTCACACAGAGGAGCTCCAAATCCCCCATCCTCTCATTCAAGACCGTCAATTTGTCCTCATCCCTCTGGCTGAAATGGATCAGAATTTCATCCATCCCGTACTGAAAAAAACCGTCCAAGAACTCTTAAGCACTCTCAAGGAGGATCAGGGGGTAAAGAAACTCTAACCTTTCCAGCAGTCAAGCCGTTTTCCGTCATGACTCGACTTATCCTATTTATTATCCTTTTTGTCATCCTCTATGCCATTCTTCGCATCCTCATCCAAGGCACCCCCTTATGGAGAAAAAAATCATCTCAGAAGATGGAACCGGAAGAATTGGTTCAAGATCCTTACTGCCAAACCTATATCCCGAAGAGATCGGCCGTAAGAAAGCGGATATTCGGGAAGGATTATTACTTCTGTACCCAGGAATGTTTTGAAAATTTTATTAAAAAATCGGAATAAAAAAATGGAATTAAAAAGCAGCGATTCCGTAATTAAGATTTT
>DCVM01000144.1 GCA_002327985.1 Syntrophaceae bacterium UBA2188
CTAAGTTATCCCGAATTTCTTCCTTGTCCTTTAGCAGGTAAGATCCAGCCATGAGATTATCGAGCACGGTCATCTCCCGGAATGGCCTTCGCCTCTCCGGACAAAGAGTCAAACCCCGCTTGACAATTTCATGAGCAGGGATCTGGTCGATTCGCTCTCCATCAAAGGTAACCATCCCCTCGATAATAATATCACCATGGGTTGACCTCCGCGTAATCTCCCTCTCCCAGGCCACCAAACCGGTGATCGCTCTGAGCAGGGTCGATTTGCCAGCCCCGTTGGGACCCACAAGGCTGACCAGTTCACCTTTATCCACACCCATGCTTAAATTGTTAATGAGCATGGCCTTGTCATACCACACCGATAAATTAGCGATTTCAAGCAGCACGCCTTAGGTACCTCCCTGGCCGAGATAGGCCTCAATCACCTGGGGGTCAGCGATGATTTGATCAGGCGTTCCATCAGCGATGACAATTCCAAAATTCAAAACAATGATTCGATCTACGATTTTCATCAACCATTGAAGCTTATGTTCAACGATGATCATGGCCGGTCCTTCGCTGTGCAAACGACCGAAACGACCACCCTTGTGTAGACGTTTGATTGATTTGGCCATGAGATCTGTCTCAGCAGGACTCAACCCGCCAAAAGGCTCATCCAGAAGGAGCAATTCCGGCTCTGTGGCCACGGCCCGCGCCACTTCCAGACGTTTGAGGTCGCCCTGTGAAAGCGTGGAGGCTTTTTCCCGCGCCATGTCTGAAATGCCTGCGAATTCCAAGGCGTCCATGGCCTTTGCCTCCAACCGCTTGACCCACTCTCCCCTCTTCATGGCTCGCGGGGAAAGACAGGAGACCATGACATTGGCGATGATAGGGAGGCGCCGGAAAGGTCTCATGTTCTGGAAGGTACAGGCAATGCCCATGTTGACGATATCCCAGGTCTTACGGCCTACGATTTCCTTTCCCATGAAACGGACGTTTCCGGAATCCGGCTTTAGAATGCCAGTGATCAGCCTTAGCAAAGTCGTCTTGCCAGCGCCGTTCGGGCCGATCAGGCCGAGGATCTGATCCCTTTCCATGGAAAAGCTGACGTCGTTAACAGCCCGAAGACCGCCGAAGTTTTTGGTGAGCCCTTTGATTTCAAGGAAGGATTGAGTCATCTCAGCGCTCTTCACCCTCTTCTCTCAACTCCCTGCGCGAAACCTTTCCCACGTCCGTCTTTGGGAGCTCGCCCCTGAATTCGATAATCTTGGGAACTTTGTAGTGGGCGAGATTCTCTTTACAGAAGGCAATAATTTCCTCTTCAGAAATTTTACCCCGGGCTTCGCTTTCGAGGACCACATAGGCCTTGATGAGCTGACCCACCTTTGGGTCGGGCACTCCCACGACGCCAGCCGCCTTAATTTGAGGATGCTTGAAAAGGACCTCTTCCACATGTCTTGCGAAGACCGAATATCCCTTGTACTTGATGAGATCCCGTTTACGGTCAAAGAAGTGGAAGTACCCTTCCTCATCCATGCTGACCAGATCTCCGGTTCTGAGCCACTTCTCCCCGTCAATGTCGATCAATGACTCCCGGGTTCCTTCCTCCCTTTTCCAATAGCCTTGCATGATGTTCGGCCCATTCAGGATCAATTCTCCAACCTCACCGATCGGCAAGAAGTCCGTGCCTTCGTGTCCGACGATGGCGGCCTTCATGCCAGGTAGAGGCACTCCAAAAGAACCATTTTTGGGCCTGTGGTAAGGGCTACCGTGGCTAATGGCAGTGGTCTCGGTCATCCCATACCCCTCAAAGATCTTTGACCCGGTTCTTCTCTCCCATGCTGCAATGGTCGATTCATGAAGAGTATCCGCACCACAGGCGATCAGCTTGAGCCGCTTCCAATTAACCCTGTCTGTTTTTTCGTATTCCTTGAGGTATTCAAACATGGTGGGCACACCATAAAATGCGGATGCCTGGTATCTTTCCATGGCGGATAGGATATCGTCTATGTCAGGTGTGGTGAAGAGGACCATGGTGAAGCCCTGACTAAGACTCCCGAGCATCACGACCACCTGACCATAGATGTGGAAAAATGGTAAAAAGGCCATGACCAATTCGTTGCCTTCTTCGAAGAAAGGCCAGAAGGCCATCACTTGCGCTTGTAAGGCCACCATATTGGAGTGGGTAAGGATAGCTGCCTTGGGAAGCCCTGTGGTGCCTCCCGTGTAAGGAAGAGCTGCGATGTCCTTTACCGGGTCGATCGTTACTTTGGGAGGCTGAGGCGGGTATTTCTTTATGAGGTCCTGAAATTGAAGGAGGCCGGCTTCCTTCATAAACTTAGGCGTTGGCACGTGCATTTCACTGTAGACTTTTCCCAGGGCCCCCTTCCCCAAAAGCTTTTTGAACGTGGGAAGGTAATCGGCAATGCTGGTAAGAATGACATTCTTCATGACCACGCCGGTCTTTTCCACATTATCATAGAGGATATCCTGACAGACCACGGTCGTCGCATCGCTATCCTGGAGCTGGTGCTTTATTTCATGGCTGGTGTAAACGGGGCTGATGGGGGTGACTTTCGCACCCATTTTCAACGCTGCGAAGTAGGCGATGACATACTGCGGGCAGTTCAGGAGGTAGAGGGCAACCGTGTCGCCCTTCTTTACTCCTAAATCGGCTAAGGCCGTAGCAAAACGGTCGATCAGTTCTTTAAGCTTTGCATAGCTGATCTTATTTCCGTAAAAGATCAATGCAGTCTTATTGCCGTATTTCTTCACAACCCGGTCAAAGAGTTCAGGGACGGACATAGCGGGAACTTCAATGTTTTCAAGGACACCTTCGGGATAGTGCTTCAACCAGGGTTTTGCAGCATAGGCTTCCTTTGGATTCATATGTTATCCTCACACTTTTTTGTTCCTCTTCGAGAGGCAGATTGTTGATGCCAGATATTAAGGGTCTCAAAATTGAATTGACACAGACATCGGAAAATCTCCCCTCACCCCTCTTTGCTAAAGAGGGGTAATCCCTCCCTTTGGTATCATTTTCCTGTCCTTAGACAGGCAAAGGGAGGTGGGGAGGGATTTTACAAATCAATGTCGTCATTATTGTGAGACTGTTCATAAGTGATGACAGATATCCGATCGCAAGTAATGTCTTGATCGATTCTCCAGATTTCAGCATCGAGAATCCTTCCAATACTCTTAATCCAGTGGTGCCGTACACACACGGCACGTATGACGCGTGGCGACATTTCTAATTTTACACCGGGGACACTCCTTTTCGATCTTGTCCCGCAGCCAGCGAAAAAGCCCATCAGGCATATAGAGAAGAATTAAAAGGACCACCACTGCGAACATCAACATTCTAAATTCTTGCCAGAAACGAAGAAACTCGAGCAATGGAAAAAGGATGAATACTGCCCCAACCGGGCCATAGATGGTCACAATTCCACCGAAGATGGCCCAGATCACCACCTGGAAAGACATGGATACTTCGAGGGTTGAAGGGCCTGCGATCCTCATAAAATGTGCATAGAGCCCCCCAGATATTCCGGCAAAAAAACCGCTGAGGGAAAAGGCTAAGAGTTTATAGCGTGTTGTGTTGATGCCGGAGGCCCTGACAGCCAGCTCATCCTCCCGGATGGCATGGAAGATAATGCCGGTATTGGAGTCGGTGATCTTCCACATGATCGTGCACAGACCGAGCATCACCACGACTGCGATGTAGTAATCAGCAACACGAGACTTGGACAGCCGAGTGAACCCTGAAATCCCTAATTCACCCCCTGTGAGGTCAGGAAGGGCAAAAACGATGCCCATCAAGATAATGGGGAAGGCAAGGGTGGTTAGAGCCAGATACGTCCCTCTGAGCCTGAGGCATGGTATCCCTATGATGAGGCCAGACAGAACTGCACCCAGCGCTCCAAGGGGGATGGTGCCCCACGGAGGGATACCCGCATATTTGTTGAGCAGGGCTGCGCCATAGGCCCCCACTCCAAAGAAAAGGGCATGTCCAAAATTCATCTGGCCTGTAAATCCGGAAAGCAGATCCCAGCTCGCAGCCAATATGGCAAAGATACTGGTGAGCGTGAAGATGCGCAGAAGGTAGGGATCTTTGGTAAAGAGCGGCATTGCGAGAAGGAAGAGAAAAAACAGTACCACAACGACGCGGGAGGGGAGAACCAACACTTCGTTTTTGAGTACGGTAAACAGCTTTCTCAGGTAAAATAGAATGAGGTCCATAACTACCCCATTAGAAAAGAGCTCTTCAGACCTTTATCACTCTCTTGATTATGCAGATTTCCATAGAAGATTATGTAGAAAATAACACTATTATCTCCCTCTCCCCTTGCGGGAGAGGGTGCGGGTGAGGGGGGAAACAGCCTGTT
Organism: Syntrophaceae bacterium UBA2188; assembly: GCA_002327985.1. Lineage (GTDB taxonomy): Bacteria > Desulfobacterota > BSN033 > BSN033 > UBA1163 > UBA1163. The sequence continues at coordinate 4,367 of DCVM01000144.1, forward strand.
CACCCCCACCTCAATCCTCCCCCGTCGAGGGGGAGGATAGTTCTTGGTAGTTTTCATAGTTCGAGGGTGTCATACCCGTCATGAAAAATTACACAGATTTACCTTCATTTTTTAATTCGTTTTTAATCCATGATGATCTCGTAAAAAGTCCGTA
>DCVM01000064.1 GCA_002327985.1 Syntrophaceae bacterium UBA2188
ATCAAGTTATTGGGGATTGGTAATATGGTAAAGTTTAGCCTCTCAATATTTGCAAGGACCTCTAACTTCTTTTGATCCCCAAATTCCCTCTTTGTTGAATAGATGATTTCTCCAAGGTTGATGGCATTTAAGTATTTCTTGGCTCCTGTTTTCCTTGCTTCTTCAAGAAGTTGACCTACCTTCTCATATCCCTTTTCTTTCTGAAAGAGCTTCAGGAGAGCATAACTATCAAAAATAAATGGTCCCTTTGGCATCATCTAAACTCCCTCTTTCTTTCCTCAATGAGCTTCTCTGAAAGAGAAGGTTCAGAGGGCAATACACCACAAGCTGCCTTGATTGGATCTTCAACAGGAGGAATAAGATAGATAATCCCGCCATACTCCATAACCTGGATCTCCGTACCGGGCTCGATATGGTATTTCTTTCTGATCTCCGCAGGGATAACAATCTGTCCCTTAGATAGGGTTTTAACGGTAGCCATGAATTTCTAACCTCCGCTAAATAAGTTATACGTTTAGCAATAAATGTATAACTTCCTAAAAATTTTGTCAAGTTTAAACTCAACAATTTTCGGTCGCCACGGTCTCATTTCACTCTACCTTCTTTTATNNAGAGGGTTAGGGTGAGGGGGAAATGATCTTATCATCACCCCCACCTTAATCCTCCCCCATCAAGGGGGAGGAAAGTTTTTTAGAGAATTTGATGCCCCGCAGCTTGCTGCGGGGTAGTTCACTATTATCTTCTATTATTATCTTCTTATTGACTCTTTGATAGTGGTTTTATAGACTAATCCACATCAAGACGGACGCGGTTTTCAAATAACCCATGAGTAAAGTCACTCGTCCTATCCTTACAGGGGTTTTTCAAAGGAAGCGGCTGTTTGGTCTCCTGGATCGCATGCGAAAACAGCCGTTCATCTGGGTTTGTGGGCCTGCGGGTTCCGGAAAGACCACCCTCATCAGCAGTTACATTGAAGCACGAAAGATTCCCTGCCTTTGGTACCAGATCGATGAAGCTGATGCAGACCCTGCGACTTTTTTCTTTTACCTGGGTCAAGCGACACAGAGAGCCTCACCTCGAAAACGAAAACCACTCCCTCTCCTTACCCCAGAATATCTTCAAGGTATTCCAATATTTACCCAACGATATTTTGAAAATCTCTCCAATCGCCTGAAGATCCCCTCCACTCTCATTTTTGATAACTATCAGGAAGTCCCCCCGAATTCATCCCTTCATGAAATAATCCCCAATGGCCTATCCAGAATCCCTGAAGGTATGAATGTTATATTCATTAGTCGAACCGAACCTCCTTCGGCTTTTATTCGCCTGCAGGCCAATAATCTGATGGGTACCCTCGGATGGGACGAGCTCCGTTTGAATCCGGAAGAATCGAGAACAATCATCAAGTCAAAAACCCGACAAAAGCTAACAAAAGAGACCTTCCAACATTTACATCGCTTAACCGATGGATGGGCCGCCGGGCTGATATTGATGCTTGAGAGCATGAAGAGAGGCATCGAACCTCAAATGCTTGGGAAGCTCACACCGGAGAGAATCATTGACTACTTCGGAAAGGAACTCTTTGATAAAACAGATAAGGGAATTCAGGACTTTTTTCTTAAAACAGCCTTCCTGCCCAAGATGACGGCCAAAATGGCTGAAGCGCTCACAGATCTTCCCTCTGCAAATCGTATTCTTTCCTCTTTAAGCCGAAATAACTACTTCACAGAAAAACGTCTCCTTACAGAGCCTATCTATCAGTACCATCCCCTGTTCAGAGAGTTTTTAATCTCTCGGGCAAAAGAAACTCTTTCACCAGAAACGCTTTCGGTTTTGCTTCATCGGGCAGCTACTCTTCTTGAAGAAGCCGATTACACCGAGGACGCCGTTTCCCTTCTCCGCGGTGTGAGCGACTGGGATGGATTGATTTGTTTAATCACAAAATACGCGCCAATGATGTTGGCCCAGGGGAGAAACTTTCCTCTCGAAGACTGGTTGAACAGCCTCCCCGTGGAAATCCTTGAGAACAACCCGTGGCTTCTTTATTGGATGGGTGCATGCCGTCTGCCCTTCGATCCATTGCTCGCACATTCCTTTTTTGAGAAGGCCTTCGAACAATTCAAAGCTCAAGAGAATCCATCCGGGATATTTTTATCATGGTCGGGTGTTGTTGAATCGATATGGTTTGATCTTTCAGACTTTAAGCAATTTGATAAATGGATCTCGGTGCTTGAGGAACTACTCCATGTTTTTAAGGAAATCCCTTCCAGGGAGATCGAAGCTCGTGTCGCCTATAGTATGTTCACAGCATTGCTCATCAGACAGCCCCAGCATCCTGAAATCGAGGCGTGGTCCGAACGGATGCTCGCTTCGTTAGAATACCATGCAAATGCAGGCGCTAAAATGACCGCCTTGTTCCGACAGGTTCTATATCGAATGTTTATGGGCGATTACGCAAAGTTGGGACTTGTTACTGAATCATTACAAAAGTTAGCTAAATCCCAGGATGTTTGGCCCCTTGCCAGAATAACAACGAAATTTGCAGAAACCATCTTTTATCGCTTTACAGGTTCTCACGAAAGGTGCTTAAACGCCATATCCGACGGCCTGGAAATATCACGAAGAAGCGGTATTCATATGTTAGACAGGATGTTTTTATTCCATGGAACATTGAGCGCTCTGGGCGTCAATGATATTGAGAAGGCTAATGAGTTTCTGAAGAAGCTGGAAAAATTGCCAACGACCTCTAAGCCGTGGGATACCTCTTTCTATCACATTCTGAAATCCCGTATAGCCCTGTTTCAAGAACACCCGGAAGAAGCCTGCATTCATGCAGAAACGGCTTTAAAAATCAGTATCGATGCGGGATCACCTCTCAGTCTATTCATATGCTATTTAATGAATTCCCATTCAATGCATCAAAAGGGTAAGGACCGGGAATCGGCAGAACACCTTAACCAGGCTTTTCATTTGGCTAATATGATTCAAAGCAAAAATGCTAAATTTTATGTCTTAATAGCTAAGGCCCTTTTTGCCCTGGATCGAGGAGAAGAGGAAGCTTGCTTACTATCGCTCAGAGAAGCCTTGGCTATTGGAAGGGAAGGAAAATATTTCGATACCTACATCGATCAACCTTCATCCATGGCAAGGATCTGCGCCAAAGCCCTCGAAACCGGAATTGAAGTGGAATATGTGCAAGAATTGGTCAAGATACGCAATCTCATTTCAGAAAAACCATCTCTCCATCTACAAAACTGGCCCTGGCTAATAAAGGTATACACCCTGGGGCGTTTTGAAATATTAAAGGATGGGATGCCGATCCGATTCTCGAGAAAGGTTCAAAAGAAGCCTCTCTCTATGTTAAAGGCATTGATTGCCCTCGGAGGCAGGGAGGTAAGGGAAGAACAGATCGCAGATTTACTCTGGCCTGAATCTGATGGCGATGCTTCACACCTTTCGTTTTTAACAACCCTTCATCGGTTGCGCCAATTGCTTGGTCATGAGAAGGCTATCCAATACAGAGAAGGGCGGCTGACATTAAATGATCGATACTGCTGGTTGGATATCTGGGCATTTGAACACATTCTTGCACAAGCAGAGTCTCAATGGAAGGAAGAAATAACAGAGAGTGCAGTTCGGGCTGTTGAAAAAGCTCTGGACATGTATAGAGGATCTTTCCTGGTTGAAGATGCCGAGCAAACTTGGGCAATATCAATGCGTGAACGTCTGAAAAGTAAATTCTTGAGGATCCTAAATCACTTAGCCAACTACTGGGTAGAGGTTGGGCATTTTGAAAAAGCGGTGGAATGCCATCAGAAAGGACTGGAAGCGAATGACCTCATTGAAGAACTTTACCAGCAGCTCATGACCTGCTACCAAGGTCTTGGCAGAAAGGCTGAAGCACTGGCCGTTTATCATCAATGCCGAAAAACCCTTTCTTCAGTCCTTGGTATTGAGCCCTCCGCCAAAACTGAAGCGATTCATAGATCAATAATAGAGAACCGGTGTCCTGGAAAAAAATGATATAAGAAGCGGACCTAAAATCCTTGACGGATTTAGAATTTTATGCCATCTTAAAGACGCATCCATAATGAATGTGGGAAATAGGAAATTGAGTATGGGGATTCGTAAAGAGGATACAAAGAAGGATAGCGCAACAAAGAAAGACTTACAAAATTTTAAAGAAGAGATAATCCATCAATTTCACCTTATCTCAGAGGGTTTAATAGATCAAATAAAGCTTTTGGCTGAGGGACATACAGGAATTATACAAAAACTCGACCGAGTGGAAACGAGACTTGACCAAATGGAGAAGGAGAATGAACGCCAGCACCTGGAAACACGTGCTCTTGTTAAACTTTCATTTTCCGAACTGGACAAACGACTTTCTAACTTAGAGTCCCAGGTAAGAGAAATTCAAGAATGGAAAAAACAGGTTGAGGCTCGGCTGCCCGTTTAAAATTCCCCCCTTTATGTTTGAATACTGGTTCTCCTAATAAATTTACCAAAAAATTTATGAAAAACCCTGTAATTGTAATCAATTATCCTCTGCACCGTGATTGCCCGATCTCCTAATTCCCGGGGCTCCCTTCTTCGTTTCTCTCTTTTCATTCAATATGTATGCAATCTGTAATTGTTTTGTGGTAAGGATGATTCACAAGCTACACCTCCATCGATAGAGGATAGAGTGAAAGAACGAAAAAAGTTTTTTCTGTCAACTTCAATAGTCTTTGCCAGTTATATCGTCCATATTTACCGTTTTAAAAAGGACCATCCTCCCCATCTTGTAGGGGTGGTGGAAGAAGTCGGAGTTAAGGGAAGGAAGGCATTCACCAATTATGATGAACTCTGGGAAATTCTAACTTCTTCTAAAAGAATTATGCAGAAACAAAAGAGAAAGGAGGTGGAGTGAACTACCCCGCAGCA
>DCVM01000053.1 GCA_002327985.1 Syntrophaceae bacterium UBA2188
CGATGTCCTGAACGTTATCACTTATTCATATAGGAGGAACCAATGTCTCATTGTGAAAACATGGATCATATGCCAAGGGAAGAATGGGTTAATCTTTATCGAAGGAAGAACCACGAAGCAGACCATTGGGCAAGGGGTTATGGCGTACTCCAACATAATCTGGATACACAGGCGCAGATCTTTACCATGGCGGAATCATTATCCAGGCGGGGTGTGAAGGGAGATGGTGTACCCTTTTTTGATTTACTCCATGCCTTAGACCGGGTTACCAGCGCTTCGATGTGGGTCGTTGTTCACGAGACCTATGCCCAGACCGTTTATCTCGATGGCCGGGAGCTTCGTCCCGAAGACTTCAAGCCCAATCCGGAGGGGCATACCGGCGGTGCCCTCAACATGGTTCCTGCCTATGCAGGATACATGGCCATTAACGCCATCACCGGTCATACACGTTCCTGGATTATGGGCCAAGGACACTCCGTGGCTGCCATTGATACAGTCAATTTCCTGTTGGACAATATGACCCCTGCCCATGCCGAGCGCTACTCGCTCACGGACGAAGGAGTAACCCGTTATGTCCGGGACTTTTATTCTTACAGGCTACGAGAAGACGGCAAACAGGACTCGCCCTTGGGGAGTCACGTGAATGTCCATACGGCGGGTGGCATCGCTGAGGGTGGGTACCTCGGTTTCACAGAGCTTCAGTATGTCCATATGCCCCTGCCGGGAGAACGGCTGGTCGCCTTCCTCAGCGACGGAGCCTTTGAAGAACAGAGAGGAAGCGACTGGATTCCACGCTGGTGGCGGGCTGAAGACTGTGGTCTGGTTACCCCTATGATGATCAAGAACGGCCGCCGAATCGACCAGAGAACGACAATGTCCCAGCAGGGGGGAGCAGATTGGTTTGTGGATCATCTGAAGCTAAATGGCTTTGACCCTATCGTCTTTGATGGAAGAGATCCAGCCGCTTTTGCCTGGGCCATCTTTGAGATGGAGTGTAGGCTGGAGGCGGCAACCAAAGCGATTCAATCCAGCAAATCTTCTTACCCGGTTCCACTCCCTTATGGGATTGCCCTGGCGCCCAAAGGGGCCGGTTTCTATGGTGAAGGGACCAATCTTGCCCACAACCTTCCGCTCATGTCAAATCCTTATATTGATCCTTTGGCGGCACAACGTTTCAATGAAAGTGCCCGACGTCTGTGGGTACCACTGGCGGAACTCACAGATTCCATTGGTAAATTTCAGTACCATCAAATCTCAAGCCGACCCCTGGAGCGTGATAATCCCCTGGCAAGGCGGGAGGTGAAGCTAAGTCAGATTCCACCCCTTGTTTTCAGGTCCGTACCTAAAAATCGGCAGGACCGCTCGACATGGACGAGAACCTCTCCCATGTTTGCAGTAGATGCGATGTTTCTTGCAATGGTTCAGGCCAATCCTCACCTTCGACCCCGCATAGGTAACCCTGATGAGATGCGCTCTAACCGGATGATTCAGACTCTTGAAAATTTGAAATTCCGTGTCACAGATCCTGAACCTGGAATTCCGGAAGATACCCATGGTGCGGTCATCACAGCATTGAATGAGGAGGCGGTTGCCTCGGCCGCACTGGCCAACAAGGGAGGGATCAACCTTTTTCACACTTATGAGGCTTTCGGTACGAAGATGCAAGGTGTTGTTCGCCAGGAAATTATCTTTGCTGACCACTGCAATGAGGTCGGCCGAAGGCAGGGCTGGCTTTCTATTCCTCTCATCCTGACCTCCCATACCTGGGAGAACGCAAAAAATGAACGATCCCATCAGGACCCTTCCATGGCCGAGGCCATGCTGGGCGAGCCCTCCGATGTCTCTCGGGTTTTATTCGTACCAGATTACAATACAGCTTCGGTTGTTATGCACCACCTCTACCAGACTCATGGACAGATCTGGACGCTGGTGGTGCCCAAGATAGACATGATACCGGACCTCTTCACCCTCGATGAGGCGACTCATCTCCTCAACAACGGTGCGTTCCGCCTGGACTGGACTTGCTATGATCTGGGTCGGCAACGAGTCATTCTGACTGCTATTGGAGCCTATCAGCTGGAAGAGGTGTTGAGGGCATCAGCCCGTTTAAAAGAACGGGATGTCCCGCACTCTGTTATCTACATGATGGAACCAGGGAGGTTTCGTATTCCTCGGAGTGAGCGTGAAGAGACTCATATGGCTGCGGCCCAATTTCAGGCCGGACTATATCCGAGTTCTTTACCCGCCCGCATCTTTGTGACACATACGCGACCGGAGGTTCTCCTGGGGATACTCCATCCTCTTAACTCTGGGATATATCAGACGGGTGCACTTGGGTTTATAAACCAGGGTGGGACTCTGAATGTTCCAGGGATGCTGTTTGTCAATCGATGCACCTGGGGCCATATTCTCTTGGAGGTTGTCCGTGTGCTGGGCATGCTCCAGGAGGAACTACTGACCTCTGAGGAGCTCGCTGCGTTGGGAGGAAAAGCTTCTCCTGAAGGAATTTTGTTTTAATTTATCGGAGGAACAGCTTCATGAGACCTCTTCTTTACGGAACATTCTGGATTGGCATCTCTCTTGCTATCATTATCGCCCCCTTTCTCGTCCTGCTGATCGGTCCTATTCCACCCGGGCGTGGGTTCTGGAGGGAGTTTTCGGTCGGCTTGGGGTTCATGGGCCTGTCGATGATGGGATTACAGTTCTTCCTTACCGGCCGTTTCAAATACCTCACCTCGCCTTACGGGATCGATGTGGTCTACCATTTTCATCGTCAGATCTCAACCATAGCCTTTGCTCTCATTTTGCTTCATCCCTTGATCATTTTTATTTCAACCCCTATCACTCTTTCTTTGTTAAATCCGATCTCTGCTCCCTGGTGGATGGGATCAGGAACGGCGGCCCTATTGGCCCTGGCCATCTTAATCCTGACCTCCATCAAGCGTAAAGAATTGGCCATCCGTTACGAACCATGGCGTCTTACTCATGGGTTTCTGTCCATCGTGATGGTTGCGCTTTCGGTAATACACATTGAAGGGGTTGGATATTATGTTCAAGGGCCTTTGAAGCGGTGGTTCTGGATCGGTTTGGTGATCACATGGATTTTCTCTCTGGTATATGTCCGCATCATCAAGCCCATATGGATGCTCAAACGACCCTATACGATTGAAGAAATCATCCGTGAAAGAGGGAAGACATGGACATTGGTCCTTCGACCCGAGGGACACCTGGGCATATCCTTCAAGCCTGGCCAATTTGCATGGCTCACGGTTGGAAAATCTCCCTTTGCAATCAGGGAACATCCGTTCTCCTTCTCCTCCAGCGCCATGAATTCGGAGAAGGTGGAGATATCGATTAAAGAATTAGGAGACTTTACATCAACGATCGGTGAAATTCCCCCTGGGACGCGAGCCTATCTGGACGCACCCTACGGGACGTTTACGACCGACCGCCACACAGCACCCGGGTATGTCTTCATCGTCGGAGGCGTCGGCATCTCTCCCATTATCAGCATCCTGCGAACCCTCGCGGATCGCCATGAAAAACGGTCCCTCCTGTTGTTTTATAGTAGCAAAACGTGGGAGGAGGTGACGTTCAGGGAGGAGTTGGAGAATCTCACCCGTCGGTTGAATCTAAGGGTCGTTCATACCCTCACCAACCCCGCGGAAGACTGGGAGGGGGAGCGCGGTCGGATCAGCGCGGAAATGATGGCGCGCTACCTTCCGGAAAATCGGGTGGACTGTGAATACTTCGTGTGCGGACCCGACCCAATGCAGATGGCAGTGAAAGAGGCGCTGGAAGAGCTGGGATTACCCCTTGAAAAAGTGCAATCCGAGAGCTTCAACTATATTTAGTTCATAAGCAGGGAGGTCCTTTCATGAGACAAGCCTATTCTACTCAACTGGCTATTGTGACAGGAATTCTCGTCCTTTTCATCGCGGGGGCCTTTGCCTTGATTCAGTCTCCGGAGGTTTTGGAATCCCCGGGGATAACAGCCATTACCGTGGGACAGGCTGTTCCTCACCCGATTGAAGGACATGAGGATTGCAATAGCTGCCATGGCCGAAAAGGAATGAAGGCTTATCCAATCAGTCACCTCGGCTGGAAAAACGAGAGCTGTACGAAGTGCCATCGGTGAATTTCTATCAGGCTTAGGTCATGGAAATGATAAGTTTTGGAAGAAAGAGAACAGAGCCTAAAATCATCCTGGCGGGGGATATTGGTGGGACAAAGACACGGCTCGGACTTTATCGCGTGGCTAATGATAATCGCCACCGCCTGATAATCGGGACAACCTTTCCGAGCAAAAAATATAAGGGGTTAGAAATGATCCTCCAAGAATTCCTTGGAGGGAAGAAGAATATTGATTGTGCCTGCTTTGGGGTGGCCGGTCCTATCATAAAGGGAAGGGTGAAACTCCCGAACCTTCCATGGGTGATCGATACAAAAACCCTACGAAAAGAAATGAGGCTGAAGAAGGTAGTGATGATTAATGATCTCGTGGCCCATGCCTATGGCATTTCAGCTCTGAACGGAAATGACTTTAAGGCCCTAAACTCCGGCAGGAAGAGAGAGGGAAACACCGTCCTCATAGCGGCCGGGACCGGTCTTGGGGAGGCGATTCTCTTCTGGGACGGAAAGAAATATCTTCCATCTCCCTCTGAGGGTGGACATGTGGAGTTCGGTCCGAGAAACCGACTGGAGATCGAACTGCTCGAATATCTTTTAAAACATTTCGACCATATCAGCTACGAGCGGATCCTCTCGGGAGACGGCCTATTTCGGATCTACCAGTTTTTAAGGGATTCTAAAAGATTCGGCAGTGAACCGAGGTGGCTCAACAAGGAAATGGAGCATCAGGATCCTGCTGTCGTGATCTCTCAGGCCGCCCGTGATCAAAAAAACAGGTTATGCATGGTTGCCTTGGGCATGTTTTCTTCGATTTATGGCGCAGAGGCTGGAAACCTTGCGCTGAAGACGATGGCCATCGGTGGCGTTTATTTGGGAGGTGGAATCGCACCCAAAATCATCTGGAAGCTGAAAGACGGGGTATTTATGGATGCCTTTAGAGACAAAGGACGGTTTTCGGAGATGATGGCTGATATTCCCGTCAAAGTCATCATGAATGACAACACCGCTCTCCTGGGTGCCCTCTCTTATGCCTCGTCTTACCAGACAAGAAAGGTTGAGCCGGGAGATTGCCACCTCACTTGATGCGACGGATCATCTCCGGGCTTAAAACCCACAGTTTCCAGGCATAAATTATAGTGAAGCTCCCTGGCTTGAAGAGCGGGGCTTGCGGGGCATGTGCCGGTCACTGAATTTCTGATCGTCGGCGAACGGTTGGAGCCAGAGGGTATAGATGAAAGGAGCGGACCAATGATGCGGGAGAAATGGTCCTCATCGATAGGTTTCATTCTTGCCAGCATAGGCTCTGCGGTAGGCTTGGGTAATATCTGGCGATTCCCTTATATCGTGGGTCTCAACGGAGGTGGAGCATTTCTAATCCCCTACCTCATCTCCGTGTTCCTGTGCGGCCTGCCTCTGATGGTGCTCGAGTTTGCCATGGGGCGGAATTCTAAAAACTCCGTGGTAGCGACCTTAAGCGCCATCAGGAAAAGATTCAGATTCGCGGGCTTCTTTCTTGTCTTTGTGATGGGGATGATATTAAGCTATTATCTCGTCATTACCAGCTGGGTGCTTGCCTATTCCCTCTTTTTTATCTTAGGTGTAACGATTCCTTTTTCTACGTTCACAAAGTCCTATTATCCCCTCCTATTCTTCTTGATGTCGGGAATGATATCTTTTGTTGTGGTCAGAGCGGGGGTGAAGGGGGGAATTGAGAAGCTTTCAAAGTTCCTTGTCCCTGTCTTATTCGGAATGCTGTGTATTCTGGTGATTTTTTCCCTTTCGCTGCCAGGGGCAATGCGGGGAATAGAATTCTATCTCACTCCCGACTTCTCAAAACTGTTCAATCCCTTTGTTTGGACAGCAGCATTCGGGCAGGCCTTTTTCTCCCTGAGTGTGGGCGTAGGGATTATGCTCACCTATGGCAGCTACATGGGAGAGGAGAGAATCGTTAAAAACGCGGCTATCATTACGGTCGCCGATTTGCTTGTTGCGATTCTGAGTGGACTTGTGATATTTCCAATCGTCTTTTCCTTCGGGCTTGATCCGGCAGCGGGAGTGAAGCTTGCCTTTGTTACCTTGCCTCCAATTTTTCAAGAAATGAGTTGGGGAAGTTTTTGGGGGGCTTTGTTTTTTTTACTTCTTTTCCTTGCGGCTCTGACCTCGTCAATATCTATGTTGGAAGTGCCTGTCGCTACCCTCATTGATTCCTACGGCTTCAAAAGAAAAAACGCCACCTGGATCGTTTCCTTAATCGTCATCCTGATCGGGTTGCCATCCGCTTTAAGTTACACGACCCTCCAATTGGAACTATTTGGGAAACCTCTTCTTGACCTAAAAGACTTTGCCTTCGGCACGGTCGGCATCATTTTATCTGGCTTGGTATTGAGCATCATCGCAGGATGGTTTCTTGATCCGGGCATCATATTCAAAGAGATCAAAGGGGGCAGAAAAATGCAGAAAGTGTTTCTGCTCATCATAAGATATTTCATACCCCTTATACTTTTCATTAACCTGATAGCGAGGATAATGAAAGCTGACTGATACAAACGCATTTGGCGCTTTGGAAATGCAAAGGGCGGAGGGTTACGGCCTATGACGTTACTGATATGGATAGGGATCGCACCCTGTATCTCCCAGTCAGCGATGCTATCCGGTCTCAATCTGGCATTTTTTACGATTCAAGCGAAAATCTATCCGAGGCACCGGTAGGCCGTCCACGCTACATGTGGGTCATGTAGAGTTTTTCGTAAGTCTCTTCCAATTTCGTTAAATGGGCCATCTCTTTTTGATGAAGCTTGGAAAACAACTCCCCCATCGGAGCCCCCTTGCAGTGGTTAGCCATCTGCTGGTAGAAGTCGACCGACCGTTTCTCCTCATGAATCGCATAAATCATCACATCCTGGGCGGTGGAATTCTCATGAAGTGTTTTTTCTTCCAGAAAATTGGTTAACTCCATGGAAGGACCCGTGGGTTCCTCCGGCTCAAGATGAGCAAGCGTTTCTCCCAGGAGGGCCTTTTCAAGAGTATCTCTGTGCTCCAGCTCCTCCTTGGCCAGCTCTTTCAAAAGTGCCCTCGCATGCGGGTCCTCAACTTTCTTCATTGCCTCCCGGTAAACCTTCACACTGTGTTTTTCCTCTTCGATGGCTTTTTCGAGTGCACCCTCAAGGGTATAGCAAACAGCTTCCATTCGTTCCCTCCTGGTTTATGATAGGGTCGAACAAATATAGCACAATTGATTTAAGAATGGGAATAAAAATTTTTTTGATTTTTCCCCGATTCCACTCTGTAGACAGCAACCCCCCCAAATGACTCGTTGGAATAGAGTCTTTTTGAATTGTGGCATTCTGGCACAATAGGGGGCAAACTACCACAACTCTTCCATCCTCACACTTTTTATAAATCTGCCTAATCTGTTGTTATTATTAAATTTCCATATTACTGAATCTGGTATCGTTATTGCTAAAAGATATCTCATGACATGTTTTCGCTGTGGAAACAGGATGTATTATGAAAGGTTTTACGATCAGCAAGGAAATTTCTGGGGATGGAAATGTATCTTTTGCGGTGAGATTATTGATGAAGTGATTTTGGAGAACAGAGTTCATTTCGGAAGATGCGAAATGATCCGTCTCAGAGAAAAAAATATAAGATGGAGGTGATATTTAATGGCAATTAAAGAAGGAGACAAAGTGAGGATAAGTTTATGCAAAGAAGATTATCGAGTGAATTGGGTGGGAGAAAGGATGGTGGTTCTGGAGACTGAAAACAAGTCGCGCCAGTTCCTAACTACTCTGGATAATTTAAAGTCATATTCTTTTTCTTTGCCGCAGAATCCCAAAATAAGAAAAAAATAAATAGATGGAAGGAGGATCTCAATATGACCGAAAAGGAAGAAACAAAAAGAAAAAAGTCAGCCATGAAGAAAAAAGAGGGGCCGAGTGGAAAAAAAGAGATTGAATTTACCTTATATGCTCCAGAGTTTAGGGAGGTCTTCCTGGGAGGTGAATTTAACTCCTGGAATCCTCAGACTCTGCCTATGAAAAAGGATACCCATGGTGTCTGGAGAACAAAGTTAAAACTCCCTGTCGGCCGCTATCAGTTTAAGTTTTTTACAGATGGTGCCTGGTTTGAAGGTCCTTTACCGGATACAGAAGTGATTACCAACCCATTTGGAACACAAAATTTCATCAAAGAAGTCTTGTAATTCCATGCGATGAGGCCTTTCCACTTTAGAGGTTCGAAAACAAAATCAAAACAGAAGGAGGAAGATATGAAAACCAGAAACATAGTTCTTTTATTTGTAGCCGTAGCATTTATGATCGGGTGTGCTGGTCTTCCAAAGA
>DCVM01000067.1 GCA_002327985.1 Syntrophaceae bacterium UBA2188
CCCCTGTTGCCGACGTGAAAGGCCGGTGTCCTTGGCCGACTAGACGATGGGGACTCTTCTGCTAAAAATCATTTCTCAATGCAAAATGAAAAATGCAAAGTGAATAGTGACAAATTATGATTGCTAATTTTTCAATTTACAATTTGCACTGGGTTGTTAGTAATGGTGGGCCGTACTGGACTCGAACCAGCGACTCTCTGCTTAAAAGGCAGATACTCTACCTCCTGAGTTAACGGCCCTTCTGTTCAGAGTAAGAGAAAACGAATCGAATTGTCAAGCAAAATTAAAGAGATTTCTGAAAAATTCGGAAATCTCTGATACCTCCGATTATAAAAAGATTACGCAGATTAGAAACGAATTCGACACAAGGAAAAATCCGTGTTAATTCTTTTTGAAATTCCTGCCTGCGGTAGGCAGGTGTCTATTCAGGAGAGTATAAGGTAGCTTTTCAGAGCTCTCATAAAGAACTATCTTTTTGAAAATTTTTTAATAAAAGGGTTTTTAACCTCTACCGTCTCATCTCTTTCTTGGCCCACAGAAATCATTGACACTTTTGTACGAATCAATTCTTGAATTCTTCGGATATAACGCTTTGCATGACGGGGAAGTTCTTTAAAGTTCCTCACCCCTTTGATTTCAGTTCTCCATCCTGCCAACTCTTCATAGATGGGCTCAACATTTTTCAATAGATCAGAGTTAGAAGGAATATAGTCAAAGACTTTTCCGTCCGCACGATACCCTACACAAATCTTGATCGAATCAAAATCATTTAAAACATCCATTTTGGTAATCACAATTTCGTGGATGCCATTGACTCGGACCGAATGATTGACGACAACCGCATCGAACCAACCGCATCTCCTCGGTCTCCCCGTGGTTGCCCCATATTCTCCTCCCCTTTGGCGAATCCTCTCCCCTAATTCATCCTGTAGTTCTGTAGGAAAAGGCCCTTCCCCGACTCGTGTCGTATAGGCCTTGGCTACTCCGATCACAGAGTGGATCATCGTAGGACCAATTCCTGACCCAGCACAAGCATTCCCGGCTACCGTATTCGAGGCAGTCACATAGGGGTAGGTGCCGTGGTCCAGGTCTAACAGGGCTCCTTGTGCTCCCTCGAAAAGAACATGCTTTCCTTTTTGAATCTCTTCATGAAGGATGAGCGACGTATTCTTTACGTATTTTTCAAGGCGCTCTTTATATTGAAGATATTCATCAAAAATTTCTTGGAACTCAAAACCTTTTTCCATTAACACCCGGGTCAAATAGACATTTTTCTGTATGAGATTGGCTTCTAACTTCTCTCGAAATATTTTTTCGTCGATTAGGTCGACCATTCGAATTCCACAACGAACCACCTTGTCTTCATAGGCAGGACCGATCCCCCTCCCCGTGGTACCAATCTTAAACGTTTTTTCTCTGGCGACATCGATCCTTCGATGATAAGGAAGAATGAGATGGGTCTCCTCGCTGACCATGAGTTGTGAATCATCTTTAAAATACCCCCTCTTTTTGACCTCATCCATCTCCTCAATCAACACGGCCGGGTCCAATACCACCCCATTTCCGATCACACATTTTTTTTCTGGATAAAGAATACCCGAAGGGATAAGATGAACAACAAATTTTTCCCCTTTTAAAACAATCGTATGCCCAGCATTATTTCCCCCTTGGAACCTCACTACGAGATCGGCAAACTGGGTCAACAAATCGACAATCTTCCCTTTCCCTTCATCACCCCACTGGGCTCCTACGATGACGACGTTAGACATCCTAAATCAGACCTCCACTTCTTCAATCATTAAAGTTGAATTTGACGAACTGAGATAATATTGGGCAATCTTAAAATCTCGCCCAGCATCCCCGGAGGCAAGGGGGCATCCAAGTGAAGCAATGAGATCGCGTTGCCCCCCATTCGATCGCGCCCAAACTGCATCGTTGCAATATTGATATTTCGACTTCCCAGGGCATTTCCCAGATTCCCGATCACCCCCGCTTTATCATAGTTATTCACCAATAGAATATGGCCCTCTGGAATGGCTTCAATGAAAAAATCGTTGAGTTTGACAATCCGCAATTCTCTCTTTCCAAAGAGGGTCCCTGCGATATAATTTTGTTCCATCTTTGATCGGGCGGTAATGGCAATTAAACTTGCATAATCTTCTGTCTTGGCAATAGTCGATTCGGTGATTTTTATCCCCCTGTCTTTTGCCATAATCGGGGCATTGACAAAGTTCACGGTCTCCCCGACAAAAGGGGTGAGAAGGCCTTTTAAGACTGAAATCGTGATCGGTTTTGTTCCATATTCGACTGCCTCACCGTGATATTCAATCAGGACCTCTTCAATGGCGTAATTGGAAATCTGACCTAAAAAACTCCCCAGTTTTTCTCCCAGCCGGAGATAGGGTCTTAAGAACGGGAGGATGTCCGGGCTGACTGCCGGCATGTTGACTGCATTGCGAGCCTCTCCCAAAGTTAAATAATCAACAATTTGTTGGGCAATGGCAATCGATACATTCTCCTGGGCCTCTCCTGTAGAGGCCCCCAAATGCGGGGTGCTGACCACCCCTTCTAACTCAAGAAGAGGATTTCCAATGGCCGGCTCTTTCTCAAAAACATCGAGGGCAGCCCCCGCCACCTTCCCTCTTTGAATGGCGTCATAAAGGTCCTTCTCATTGATAATTCCGCCGCGGGCACAATTAATCATAATCACACCTTTCTTCATTTTGTCGAAGGCATTTTTATCAATGAGATTCCGGGTCTCCTCAGTGAGGGGAGTGTGAACAGTAATAAAATCAGACCGGTTCAATAGCTCATCGAATGAAACCAGATCCACCCCTTTCTTCTCTGCTACCTCTTTTGAAAGATAGGGATCATAACCGATCACCTTCATTTTCAGACCCCTCGCCCGATCAGCCACGATGGTCCCAATCACTCCGATCCCCACCATCCCAAGGGTCTTATTATAAAGTTCGACTCCCATAAACTTTTTCTTTTCCCACTTGCCGGCTTTCATCGAAGCCGTTGCCTGGGGAATCTTCCTGGATATCGAAAGGATCATGGCAATCGTATGTTCTGCGGCGGCAATGGCATTTTCCTGGGGAGTGTTCATCACCACGATCCCCTTCTTGGTCGCCGCAGGAACATCTACATTGTCTAACCCAATCCCTGCCCTACCGATCACTTTCAATCTCACCCCCGCCTCGATGATATCACTTTTTAACTTCGTTTCGCTCCGGATAATAATTCCATCATACTCCAGAATAATTTTTTTTAACTCTTCCGGGGTCAGTCCGGGTTTAAGATCGTATTTCAGGTTCTGAGCCCTTCCCAATATTTCCAATCCCTTGTTGGATAAAGGATCACTGACTAACACTTTTTGAATCTCTTCCATTTTATATCACCTCATCCCCTCTGGACCTTTCTTCATCTCATCAAAACCTCCTCGGCTGCCTTCACACCCGTGCCTAGTTCAAAGGGATAGCCCATCTCTTTCAAGAGCATCTCTAAGGCTGAAATCACCATCACCATGTCCAGTCGCTCATAATATCCGAGATGGGCAATTCGGATAATCTTGCCTTTTGCCTGATCCTGGCCTCCAGCGACCGTAATGCCAAATTTCTCGAAAAACAAATTCTTTAACTTACCCCCCGGTATGCCTTCTGGGACTTTAACCGCAGTGACAGCGTTGCTGGGTGAATCAGGGGCATAAAGCCCAAGGCCCAATGCCTTCACCGAGGCACGGGTGGCTTCCGCCAACTTTTCATGGCGCTGAAAAACTGCCTCCAGACCCTCTTTTCGAATCAGACGGAGGGATTCCCTTAAACCCACAAATAATGAAATGGCTGGGGTAAAGGAATTCTGATTCTTCTGGGCAGATTTCAACTCTTTTTTAAAGTCAAAATAGAATTTAGGTAAGTTAGATCGCTCCACAAACTTCCAGGCCTTATCGCTTAAAGCCACGAAGGCAAGCCCTGGAGGAAGCATCAAGGCCTTTTGAGAACCACTGATCAACACATCAATCCCCCATTCATCCATCGGAAGATTAAAGACCCCAATACCTGTAATGGCATCGACAACCATGACCGTCTCTTCATATTTATTAACGATCTCTGCTATCTCACGGATAGGATGTTTCGCCCCGGTTGAAGTTTCACTGGCCTGGGTGTAAACCGCTCGAATGGAGGGATTGGAATCCAGGGCCTTCTGAATCTGTTTCGGATCTACCGCCTTACCCCAATCCACATCAATGGGAATAAATTCAATGCCATAGGCCTTGCAGATCTCTCCCCATCTTTCCCCAAACTTTCCCCCACGTATCACCAATGCCTTATCCCCTCGGGAGAGAAGGTTGGAGACCGCTCCTTCCATGACACCTGTTCCAGAGGAGGTAAAAATCAATACCTCGTTTTTCGTCTGGAAAAGGTACTTCAATCCCTCTCGAATCTCGGCAAAGATTTTTTCAAACTCTGGCTCCCGGTGGTGCATGATGGGTTCTGCCATCTTAAGAAGCACCTCTGCTGGAAGCATGGTCGGCCCAGGTGAAAATAAATATTTTTTATCCATATCCAACCCCCTTTAGCTTAGAAAAGACAGATAATATTATTTTATATTAGTCTTTATGTCAATACTCCCTCTTTTTTCTCCTTTTTTTAAGAAGGTTTACTTTCGGAGGGGTGGACTTTTCGGAAACATCAGGGATTGACATTTTGGCAATAATTTTCTAATTTTTAATAAACCCTTTTAGGCAAGCCTCATCAATGGACCAAATGGCAACCAAGACATTGGCTGAAATTTATCTCCAGCAGGGTCATCTTCAAGAGGCATATGAAATTTTTAAGACCCTTGCAGAAAAAGATCCATTTGACCCGGAGATACAAAAAAAGCTGAAAGAATTGAGAGAAAAACTGCATCCCTCTCCCCCTTTTAATTTTTTCAACCCCCCTTCCAAAGAAGAGAGGATTCGTCATCTTGAGAAATGGTTGGATAATATCCGGAAACGGAGAATATCTTAATGAAAGAATCTCGTTACGAGAAACGGCTAAATTCTGTTCGGAAAATCATAGAGTCAAGCCAGTTGGATGGAATTTTCTTCACCAGTCTTGAAACGATTCGTTATCTGAGTGGTTTTACTGGGAGTGACGGTGCCTTTGTCACCACTCAAAAGGAATCTTTCTTCCTCACAGACTCCCGATACTGGACCCAGGCAGAGGAAGAGGTGAAGGGCTCTCGGATCATCCCTTACAAAAAGAAAATGGAAGGGATTTCGTCCCTCATCCTGGAATTGAAATTAAGAAGGATAGGGTTTGAATCGGCCTCTCTTCCTTTTTCATTCTATCGATTCCTTAAAGAAAAGTTGCCCCCTGAGGTGAAGTTGATCTCCTTAGAGGAAGAAATTAAAAATATCAGGGCCCTCAAAGACCCTCAGGAACTGGCTTTACTCCGAACCGCCATCGAGATTGCATCCGATGCCTTCTTTCACACCCTCGGACGGCTCAAAGAAGGTGGGCAAGAAAGAGAGGCCGCTCTTGAGATGGAGTGGTTTATGAAAAGGAAAGGCGCAGAGGCCCTTGGTTTCGATATTATTATCGCCTCAGGAAAAAGATCTGCTTTTCCTCACGGGAGGGCCAGCGGGAAACAGATTGAAAAAGGAGATTTCATCCTAATGGATTTCGGCCTTGGGTTTCAAGGTTACCATTCCGATCAAACACGCACCCTGGTATGTGGCAGCCCCTCCTTGGAACAGCAGAAAATTTATCGAATCGTCGAAGAAGCACATGATAAAGCCATCGAGAAGGTTCGGCCGGGCATCCCGATTGCTGAAGTGGATGGAGCAGCACGGGAGCACATTCGGAGTCAGGGTTATGGGGAATATTTTGGCCACGGAACAGGTCATGGCATAGGCCTTGCCGTTCATGAAGATCCTGTGGTGAATGGGGAAAACAAGGGGCTCGTTCAAGAAGGGATGGTTTTTACGATAGAACCTGGCATTTATATCCCCGACTGGGGAGGGGTTCGAATAGAGGATATGGTTCTCGTCACCCCTCATGGGGCAGAGGTATTGACTTATCTCCCCAGGGAACTAAAAATAGTTTAAGGTAAGGTTGAGGTTAACTTAAGAAACCAAAGAAACTTTATAAATAAGAAGAGAGCTCTGAAAAACTACTTTACGCTCTTTGGTGTAATCAATTCCTAATCGGAGTAATCAGAGATTTTTGGATTTTTTCAGAAATCTCAAGAAAAAACCTTGACAACTCATGTCACTTTCTTTTATTTTAATCTTGCCGCAGGGCGGGCATAGCTCAGTTGGTAGAGCATTGGCTTCCCAAGCCAAGGGTCGCGGGTTCGAACCCCGTTGCCCGCTCCATATGGGTTTTAACGAATTTTATACATCATTAAATTTTATACTTGCTTTTTAGAAATTTTTTTGTATACTTGAGGTTTAAATCATTTAAAATAAAAAAGAGGAGGAAAGAGTATGGCAGGAAAGAAACCCCTGACTAAAGCCCAGATCGTTTCCTATTTTTCAAAAAAGTTTGATTTCTCCAAAAAGGTGGCGGCGTCAGTCATTGATGAGATGGCAGCGTTGGCAGTCTCTGAAACGAAAAAGGCAGGAGCCTTCACCTTTCCTGGAATCGGCAAACTCGTCCTGGTTAAGCGGAAAGCACGTGTGGGAAGAAATCCAGCTACCGGTGAACCGATTAATATTCCGGCCAAGACCGTGGTGAAGATGCGAGTGGCTAAGGCTTGCAAGGACGCGATTGTTCCACCCAAGAAATAATTATTTTTAGCCCATTGCAGACGTTCTCAATAAAGAATTCTTTTATGGAGGGATATTTTTATCCATTATCCATGGAGAGGACTCCCTCCTATTTTTTTCTTTCGATCTTCATTGAGACGGTGTTATAGCGGTCCGGGCATTCCACGTCTATCAGATCTTGATCCCACCATGGATATTTTCCACCAAACTGCATGGCATTCAGGTAGGGAAAGAGATCATGATAAAAAAAACCACAGAGCCCGCCTGAATCGTAACAATTTAATTCAAACGTCTGACCTACTTTGTGGTGGGCGTGGCAGGTCCCTTTCAAACCGGTTACGGTCGCGATAAACTTTACCCCGACTTTCTCCTCTTCCATGGTCACCCCTCCCCTCCATAAGATTTGATGGAGATAGATTGCCGTATCACAAAAGGTCTCTTAAATCTGTTTGACCCCGATCAGTTTCATGAGGATCATCTTCATTACGTCATTTCTCTTTTTTGTCCATCTTTGTATCAACACGTCCATTTTTTTAGCAAAGGTTTTTTCAGTCACGGCTACCAAATTAATGCCAATATTCAGCAACCCTCCTGCCAAGGCGGCGTCAGCAAGAAAGGCAGCGACTCCAGCATCACTGATGGCATTCGGGTTTCCCTTCAGAATGAGAGTCTTGGAATACTCCAAAAGTTGGAGAGATTGTTGACACACCAACTGAGGTGTCCGGGTAGCCCTCTGATAGGCCTTTTGAATCTCCTTGGCACGGTGAAAGCGTTCTTTTTCTGAGTTTCTGGGAAGGCGAAAGGCTTTGAGGACAGCCTCAAAGGATTTTGAATCTTCATCAATCGCCTGAATGAGCCTTTTTTGAATAGACAAGGCACCCTTTTTTATCTCTTCCATCCTTTTCTTTTCAGTTTCGGCCTTTTTGAAGGAAAGCCCCGCTACCATGGCCACAAGAGAAGCAGAAAGTGCCCCTGCCAAGGCAGAAACACTTCCACCTCCAGGTGTAGGAGTGTCAGAAGCCACTTTATCTAAGAATCGCTTAAGTTCCATACCCTCCCCTTTCTTAAAATGTTTGTCTTCCCCTTGATCCTAAAATCCTTCAACCCTTCACTCAAACTCCAAAATGCGTTTTTCGATCACCTGGGAGGATGAAAATTGTGGGCATTGAATATAATGCTGAATCATGCCTTCTAAAACCCCTAAAGGGATTAACCCTACAATTTCTGATCCTTCTATTTCTACCCCTTTTTTGAAAGCTTCTTCTTTAATGAATTCATATATTTTTGGAATATTGGTCACTCTATAATTAGTCAGGTTTATTGAAACCTGAACCATTCCCTTCTCCATCAGAGCCAATCCCATGGCCCTCACATGAGGAAATCCTCCATCTTTGAAACGAACCTTTTTGGCAATCTCCTTGCCAATAAAGAGGTCTTTGGTGTTGAGATTGACATTAAAGGCCACCAAAGGAAATCGAGCTCCCACAACGGTTGCCCCGGATTTTGGATTGAACCGCTCGGGCCCTTCATCGGGCCTCCATTGGGGATCCTTCAGTTTTTCCTCCAGCCCTTCATACTCTCCTTTCCGAATGGAAGGCAGGTCTCTTCTCTCAGGTTGGTTGGCTGCCTCTTCATAGAAAAAGATGGGAATTCCCCTCCTTCCCAACCCCTTTCCAAATTCACGGGCGATTTGAATGGCTTCTTCCATTTCCACCCCTTGAATGGGAACAAAGGGAACAACATCCACTGCACCCAGACGGGGATGGCCACCTTTATGGTTTCTCATATCGATCAAGTCTATGGATTTCATCGCCAAGGAGAAGGCTGCCTCCTTAACCGCCTCGGGATCACCAACAAAAGTGATAACACTTCTGTGGTGGTCCTTGTCTGAAGAGAGGTCAAGAAGTCTGACTCCTTCATATTTTTTTACTTCCTCTGCAATGGAGGCAATCTTTTCTTGATCTCTCCCTTCACTGATATTGGGAACACATTCTAAGAGGCGCATATTTACTCTCAGTCGGCAAAATGCCATAAACAAGGAGCAGTGATCAGTGAACCGTAAGCATTAGATCATCCGCAATCCGCATTTACGTGGGTCTCTGATAGACTATCCTCCCTTTCTTCATGACAATCTCGGTATGGTCCACCCCAAAATGATAAGGGAGGTAGCGATAGTTTGGAATATCGAGACATAGGATATCCGCTTGCTTTCCAACTTCCAAGCTACCAATCTCATTTTCCCGTCCCATGGATCTGGCCGCATGGATGGTCGTTCCTTGGATCACCTCTTTGGGAACCATCTGATACAGGGTACAACCCATGGTCATCATCAGAGGAAGGGACTCGGTCATCGAAGAACCAGGATTTAAATCGGTGGCGAGAGAAACAGCAACTCCTTGTTCAATCATATCTCTGGCAGGGGGGTATTTTTTCATGCAAAGAAAGAAGCTTGCCCCTGGCAATAACACAGCGGTCACCTTTTTCTCAGCTATCTTTTTTATCCCCTCCCGACTCACGTATTCAAGATGATCCGCGGAAAAGGCACCGACCTCAGCCGCCAGTTCTGCTCCCCCTCCAGGATTCAATTGATCGGCATGGATCTTTGGCTTCAGGCCGTATTTTATCCCTGTCTCAAGAATTTTTTTCGACTCTACAAGGGTGAATGCCTTTTCCTCACAAAAGACGTCGCAAAATTCTGCCAGCCCTTCCTGGGCAATCCTTGGAATCATTTCTTGAGTAAGAAGATCGATATAGTGAGCCCGATCATGTTTGAATTCCCTTGGAATGGTGTGCGCTCCCAAAAAAGTGGGAACGATCCGAACAGGATGAACCTCCTGTAATGCCCTCATCGTTTTGAGAATTTTAATTTCATCATGCAGAGAAAGTCCATACCCGCTTTTGGCCTCGAGCGTGGTGACCCCCTTAGAAAGTATCCGATCCAATCTTCTTTTCCCAAGGAAAAAAAGTTCATCCGAGGAAGCTTTTCGGGTTGCCTCAACCGTTGAGAGGATCCCGCCGCCTTTCCCGGCAATTTCCAGATAGGAGAAACCTTGAATTCTCTGTTCGAATTCATTCTCTCTTGATCCGGCAAAGATGAGGTGGGTATGGGAATCGATAAGCCCGGGCATCACCACCTTCCCTGTCGCATCGATCTCGCGCCCTCCTAAACCCAAAACATAATCTCCCGGTATTTCATCCGTGTTTCCGATCCAGAAAATCCTGCCCTCTTTCACGGCAATGGCACCATTTCGTATGATTCCCAATCCTGATTCTTCTCTATAAGAGGAAGAAAGGGTGAGGAGCTCTCGTGAGTTTTTGATGATGAGATCAATTTCAGTCATTCGTCATTCGCCCCAGATCCTCGTTCATGGTTCATCGTTCATGGTTGATCCCCTTTCATTCATCGTCCATATATTTTCTTCAACGCTTTGATGAATTTCCGGTTGTCTTTCATTCTTCCAATGGTTACCCTCGCAAAGGTAGGATATCCCCACACCCTCCCTGGACGAACAATGATCCCTTCCCTTAAAAGGGCTTGGAAAATTTCTTCCGAATCTATCTCAAAATCAACAAAAATGAAGTTAGCCTGACTGGGAACATAAAAGAACCCCATCCGATCCAGTTCTTTATAAAGATATTTCTTCCCTTCATTAACCAATTGAATCGACTGGATAGCATGATCCTCGTCGTTTAATGCACCCACCGCAGCCACCTGCGCTAGTCGATGGACAGGGAAAGGATCCCTCACTTGATAAAGACAACTGACGAGATCTTCCCTTCCTAACGCATAACCGATCCTCAACCCTGCCAGTCCGTAAACTTTTGAAAAGGTACGAAGGGTAATGACCTGTTCTCTTTCCCTGATGTAGTCTATGCCGTTTGGATGGAATACTCCCTCTGCAAACTCTCCATAAGCCTCATCCAAGACAACGATCAAATGCTTTGGAAGGCAGGAGAGAAAATGGTTAAAGGCTTCCAAAGAGACGGCTGTCCCTGTTGGATTGTTCGGATTGCAGATAAAAACTAATTTTGTCTTTCGGTTGACTTTCTTTAACATGGATTCCAGATCGTGAGTAAACTCTTTCAACTTTACCTTAATCGGCTTTCCGCCCATGATCTGGGTCACGTTGGTATAGACGGAGAAAGTGGGATCTGCCATCAGGACTTCTTCCCCTTCGTTCAAAAAGGCATTTGCGATCATGAGAATTAAATTATCAGCACCATTGGAAATGATGACCATCCTTTCGGGGATCGCAAACCTCTCGGCGATGGCCTTCCTTAAAATCGTACAAGGTCCATCCGGGTAAAGGTAAATCTTCGATAATTCCTTTTGAATGGCGTGGACGGCCTTGGGGGAAGGACCAAGGAGGTTCTCATTGGAGGCCAGTTTTGTCCACCTTTTCACCCCAAACTCCTTTTGAACTTCTTCAATCGACTTTCCAGGAACATATGAAGTTATTTTTAAAATCCCTTTTCTTGCCAATGTTTCAATCTTCATTTAACTCACCTCAAAACCTAATTCTCTCCATTCCTTCTTTTTCTTTGCAAATAAACTTTCATATTCATCGGTCGGACGAATTTTATCCATTTGGTAGCATTCATGAAACATCTTTCCGATGGGAGCCTCTGGAATTCTCTTTTCGTAGCCTTCTATCAATTTTAGGACAATTTGATTTGCTTCCCTTCGGGTGAACCCCATCTTCGTAACCTGATGCCCCACCTCAGCATGGATCCGGGGTTCCATACCACTGCACCTCATTGGATAACGATTCTTAACGACCGCGGAAGGATTGAGATGCCACCCGGAGATGGTGGAGGTGAGAGAGTGAGCACAGAGTTCATCAATGACCATATCCGTGCATGGCCCCGAGGCCATAAAGGCATTTGAGACAATAATGAGATGGGTATTTCTCGCCAATGCCTGCCCAACGATCGAGATTAGCCAGAGCATTTCTCTCACCGTGTTGCAAACGTGGTGGATGTGAATGGGAAATGAATTGTGTCGTTCTGCAGAAAAACCAAGAAGACCAAGAAAATGATGGGCTACCAGAGCAATGGCTGTCCCTTCAGGGCCCCCCGCATAACCTCCCATCAAGGGACCATATAAGGCACCCAGCACATAGGGGGATTGGCGAAGGAAGGCGACCTTCTTCAGGCGTTCGAAGTCAACTTTCATCTCTGCAATGGCTGCCACGAACAATCCGTCTCCTGGAAAGGCGCCAAACCCCTCCTGAGCTGATGCAATGGTTGCATCCGTCTTTTCCCCGGTGGATTGAAAGTTATGGATTCCTATATGAGGTCGTCCTGACTGTCTGGCTGCTTCTCGCAACATTTGGGTATTCCAGATGGCAGCCTCCACTTCAATCGGAGACCCGGAGGTCACGGGGATCCCCTTATAACTGGTAATTAATGGTCCAGAAAAAGTATCCGCAAGCGGCTCTTGTGCATAACTTCGTGCCACAGGAAGAAACATTTCCTCGGTCACAGGGGTTCCCACAGCCGAGAAAAAGCAGATCGGATCTCTTGGGTCTTCCACTTTTCTTGGGTAAACCGAAACGGTTTCTTCTTCTCTCCCGTACTGAACGTCCCGGGGAACATTTTCCAATGCCCATTGTAACTCCTCTTTGGTGAAGCGCATCACCCGCTGAGTATCCGTGCAATAAACTCCTAAATCTAAAAAGAGATCAACGGCTGCCTGATAAACTCGGTCTGCCAGGCCATCATCCAATGGAATCACTGATTCCGGATGATAGCGGATCTCATATTGTTTCATTAGGGCTAATGCCTTTTTGCCCAATTTCTTGTCGAAGTCTGCCTCCTTCAATATTTCCCCGGACTCCGCTCTTTTTATCACTTCTAAGAAATCGAAGAATTTCCCGTGATCTCTCATGCTTTATCTCCCTTCCCCTCCCCTTGAAGACCAACCAGTCTTTTAGCCACCCTCACTGCCTCCATGGCTGATTCTCCGTAACCATCTGCTCCGATCTTTTTCGCCCACTCTGGGAGTACAGGAGCTCCTCCCAACATGATTTTGACTTTTGTTCTTAATCCACTTTCTTGAAGGGCCTCCATCAATTTCGGCATATGGACCATCGTTGTCGTCATCAGCGCAGAAACCCCAATCAGGTCGGGGTTGAGCTCTTTCACTTTCTCAATAAAATTGGAGACAGGTACATCTCTTCCGAGGTCGTATACCTTAAAACCATTGCTCTCCAGCATGATCTTGACAATATTTTTTCCAATATCATGAACATCGCCCTGGATGGTTCCCAACAATACTGTTTTTTTAGGAATGTCCCCCTCTTTGCCAAGGAGGTAATGACGAAAAATCTCAACCCCTGCAGTCATGGCCTCTGCAGAAATGATCACCTGGGGCAAAAAGATTTCTAATGTCTCAAAAAGCCTCCCAATCTCTTTCATCCCTTCAGCAAAACCTTTCTCAATGGCCTCGGTGGGGTCCACTCCTTTTGCTAAAGCCTCTTTCGCCAAGGAGACCGTTTGTTCCTCATCCCCTTCGATCACCGCTTTCGCCATCTCTTTGAACAAGTCCATGGAATATTCCTTCCTCGGTCGCTCCACTTGGAGTTTTTATGGTCAATCTAAATGGAAAAGGGAAAAATTTCAAGGCATTTCCCAACCCTTTTACAGAATCTTAAAAGAGGCTTGAAAAAATCTAAAATGTCTAAAAATCTGGATCATCCTTTTTTAATCTGTGCCATCCAGAGAGCGTCTGGTCGTGTCTCAGAGTTCTCTTAAAAAAGATTGACAAAATGGAGAGAACATAATAAACGATTAGGAAGCAATGAGAAGAAGAAAGGGGGGATGCCACTTCTTGCAATGAAATGGTGGGGTAACAGAAATCCGTTTTAAAAAGGAGGAGGTCAACATGTTGAAGGGAAAATTAGTGATAAAAATCAGTATCCTTGTATTAGGTGTGTTCACTTTCATTGGATTATTGGGGTCTTCCTCATGGGCTTCCACCATCACCCTCAAATTCGCCCACGGTATGCCCCCGGATGAGGAAGAAGCGCTTCATCGAGGTGTGGTTGTCTTCAAGAAGATGGTTGAACAAAGGACTGCAGGAAGAATCAAAGTAGATATCTATCCTGCCAATCAACTGGGAAAAGAAAGGGAGCAGTTTGAAGGCGTTAAATTGGGGACGATTGAGATGTGCATGATCGCCGAGGGCCCCATGGCCGGATTCTTCCCTGAAATCATGGTGGTTGGAATTCCTTATCTTTATGCAAACGAAATTACAGCCTGGAGGTCTTTGGATGGTTCGTTTGGCAAAACCCTTTTTGAGGAGATGAGAAAAAAGACGGGTGTGAGAGCTCTTGGAATTGGAGAAAATGGCTTCAGAAATTTCACCAACAAGGTCAGACCCATCAAATCCCCGGATGATATGAAAGGCTTGAAGATCAGAACCATGGAGAATCCCGCTCACATGGCCATGGTGAGGGCGTTAGGAGCAAGCCCCACCCCCATCGCTTGGGGAGAAGTCTATATGGCACTTCAGCAGGGAGTGGTTGACGGGCAGGAGAATCCTGTCTCCGTCATTGAGGTGGCTAAATTTAATGAGGTCCAGAAATATTTGACCCTGGATGGCCACGTTTATAGTATCCTCCCCATTCTTATCAATGATAAATTTTTTATGTCCCTCCCTCCGGATATTCAGAAGATTATTGTGGATGTCGCCAAGACAGCCACAACGGTGCAGAGAGGCCAAAATGTCAAGAAGGTTTACGATGGAGTGAAGAGCCTTCAGGATAAGGGGATGGAGGTTTACTCCCCTAATGAAAAAGAGCTCCAAATGTTCAGAGATAAGTCTCAAAAACCAGTGCTCGAATTTCTAGATAAAACATTTGCGGACAAAAAGATCGATAAGAAATGGATCGAGATGGCCCGCAAATCTGCGACGGCTTCAGAAAAGGATTAAAAAACTCATCGGATGTAAAAAGGGGGGAATGGAGGATCATATCCATTCTCCCTTTTTTATTGAACCTTGGGCCTCCTTCAAAATTCTAAAAGCCTGCCTCCCCTAAATGGATAGTATTTTTTAGATTTTCCTAAAAATATTGTTTCCTAAAAATATTTGACAAAAGGGGAGGAACATAATAAATGATATTGGAATTGTCTCTTGATGGAAGTATCTTATTTATCTTCCGGGAAGAGAGAACCAATCCAAAATCACTTTAAAAAGGAGGAGGTCAAACATGTCAAAGGGGAAGTGGATTTCAAAAATCGGTTTTCTCCCATTAGCTGTCTTCACATTCACCGTATTGGTTACCGCTCATTTGTGGGCGGCTCCCATAACGATCAAGTTTGCAACGGGCATGCCCCCTGATGAGGAAGAGGCGCTTCATCGAGGAGCCGTCATCTTTAAGAAGTTCATCGAACAGAAGGCTCCAGGAAGATTGAAGGTGGATCTCTATCCTTCCAATCAACTTGGAAAGGAGAGGGAACAATTTGAAGGAACGAAATTAGGGACCATCGAGATGTGCTGGATTGCTGAGGGGCCGATGGCTGGATTTTTTACCGAGATCATGGTTCTGGGAATCCCCTATTTATATTCGAATGAGGCGGTTGCCTTTCGATCCCTCGACGGTTCTTTCGGGAAAGCGCTGATGGAGGAGATGAGAAAGAAAACAGGCGTCCGATCCCTCGGTATTGGAGAAAATGGGTTTAGGCACTTCTCCACTCGCAACAAACCCATTAAGGGTGTTGATGATATGAAAGGGTTAAAAATCAGGGTCATGGAACATCCTGGCTACATGGCCCTGGTCAAGTCATTGGGAGCCAGCCCAACTCCTATCGCCTGGGGAGAAGTCTACATGGCTCTTCAACAGGGAGTGGTGGATGGTTGGGAGGCTCCTATTTCTCTCATCGAGTCAATGAAATTTAATGAGGTCACCAAACACATCATCCTCGATGGCCACATTTATAGTTTTCTCCCTATCCTGATCAATGATAAATTTTTCCTCTCCTTGCCTTCGGACCTTCAAAAACTTCTTGTGGATGCGACCAAGGTCACCCTGGCTGTCCAAAGGGGACAAAATGTCCGCAATGTTTACAATGGGGTAAAGAGTCTACAGGACAAAGGAATGGAAATCTATACGCCAACCGAGAAAGAACTCGACGTGTTCAGACAGAGATCTCAAAAACCAGTGATCGAATTTGTGGAAAAGACATTTACTGAAAAGAAAATTGATAAAAAATGGATCGACATGGCTCTAAAATCTGCAAAGGAATCAGAGAAGGAATAAGCATTCGAAACAGGAAGGGGAATGGACATGATTCAATCCATTCCCCTCTTTTTGGAAAAACGGTTACATGAAGACGATTAAACAAATCTCTACAAAAGTGAGTCGCATGGCTGAGAAGCTTGTCCAAGTTACTCTGGTTGTGATGGTCGCCGTGATGACGGTCATTATTATTCTTCAGGTCTTCATGCGATATCTTTTTCTCTACTCCTTGTCCTGGTCAGAAGAGGTAGCGAGATATCTGATGATCTGGGTTGCTTTTTTAGGGGCTAGTCTTGCTTTAAAATATGGGTTTCATATTGGTGTTGAATTTGTGATCACAAGGATTCCCGATAAGGCGAGGGCTCGGGTCAATCTGGTGGCGAAACTCTCCATCCTTGTTTTTTTAATCTTCTTTACCATCGGAGGCTTTCAGGTCTCTTGGGCTGTTCGAGACCAGGATTCACCAGCCCTTCTCTTCTCGATGGGTTATGCCTACTTGTCCGCCCCAATAGGAGGGGTTTTCATGATTATCCAATTGTTAAACTCCCTGGTGGAAGACTGGGTAAAATAGGGGAAAGGCTATGGTTCTCCTCGTCTTAGGGTCTGTTTTTACGATCAGTTTGCTGATTGGAATTCCCATTGCCTTCTGCCTGGGCCTATGTTCTCTTGCCGTGGTTTTATATGCAGGGGATTATTCTATCGTTCTCATCGCTCAAAAAATATTCAATGGAATGGATATGTTTTCTCTGATGGCCATCCCTCTGTTTATCTTGTCGGGCGACTTGATGAATTTAGGAGGGGTGACAGATCGACTGATCAAATTTTCTAATCTCTTAGTCGGGCATATTCGGGGAGGTCTTGCCCATACGCTGGTGGTGGCGGAAATGTTTCTGTCAGGGATTACGGGATCAGCCGTCGCAGATGCCTCAGCTTTGGGAACGGTCCTGATTCCTTCCATGGTCAAGGAAGGATATGATGTCGAGTTTTCCACTGCCATTTTAGCAACGGCCGCTACCGCAGGGCCGATCATCCCGCCAAGCATCACCATGGTGGTTTATGGGGTGACCATGGGAGTGTCCATCGGTGGACTTTTCCTCGCAGGACTGATACCGGGCATTATCATGGGACTCGCCATGATGGCCATGGCCTATTATTTTGCACGAAAGAGAAACTATCCACGAAATGAAAGAAGAGCAAGTGTCCGTCAGATTATCAAGGGAAGCCGGGAAGCCATCGCCGCTCTCATCCTTCCCGTTATCATCCTGGGTGGTATCATGTCCGGTGTTTTTACGGCCACCGAGGCAGCCGCCATTGCTGTCTTCTTTGCCTTTGTCTTTGGTTTCTTTTTCTTTAAAACGCTGAAGGTGAAAGACATTCCAAGAATCCTGATCAACTGCGCTATCACCAGCTCCGTCATCATGTTTATCATTGGAACTGCCAATATCGCCCTCTGGTTCCTGGCGACCCAACAGGTTCCGGAAAAGGTGGCATCCTTTTTTCTTTCCATTTCAAACAATCCTTATGTCCTGATGTTCATTATTAATATCCTTCTCCTCATCACCGGATGTTTTATGGAAACGGGAGCAGCGATCATCCTCTTTGCCCCAATCCTGGCTCCCATCCTGATCAATGTGGGATTCCACCCGCTTCACGTAGGATTTATCTTTGTGTTCAATCTGGTCATCGGAATGATCACGCCTCCCTTGGGCATCTGTCTTTTCGTAGGTTGCACGATTGCACGGATTTCCATCGAACGCCTGTCAAGAGCGATCTGGCCCTTCGTCCTGATCTTGATTGCTGTCCTCTTAATCTTCAGCTATTTCCCAAGTATTGCGATGATCGTCCCCCAGATATTCAAAATAGGTGTGTAGAGGATCAAAAGGGAGGGACGATTTATAGGGAATGCATAGGATAAAAAATTTCTATCCCAGTTTTCCTACTGCCTTTTCAACGCGACGGAGGAGTTCTCCGGATTCGATTAAAAGCTGAATTTTTCTGATATCCTCACTGAACCTTCGATCGCCTTTAATCGGAGGAACTTTCTCCCGCACAACATAATAGGCTTCTTTAATTCCAATTCCAGGCTGAAGGGGGAGCAAAAATTCAAGACCTTGCGTGGCACAGAGCAATTCCATCGCCAAGACATGCTCAACATTTCTCACAATGTCTCTTCCTTTTCTGGCAGCAATCGTTCCCATTGAGACATGATCTTCTTTATCGGCAGAGGTGGGGATCGAATCAACGCTTGCAGGATGGGCCAAGACTTTATTTTCAGAAACCAGAGCTGCCGCGCTCACTTGAACCATCATCAGACCTGAATGGAGTCCTCCTTCCGTGGTGAGAAAAGCAGGCAGCCCCGATAAAGCCGGGTTGATCAACTTCTCAATCCTTCTTTCGGAGATCCCTCCTAATTCAGAGACCGCAATACCCAAAAGATCAAGGGCAAAGGCAATGGGTTCCCCATGAAAATTTCCGCAATTTAGGATCTTCCTCTGCTCAGCAAAGATGAGCGGATTGTCCGTGGCCGAGTTCACTTCAATCTCAAGAATCTTCCGAACATAAGCCAGAGCATCTCTCACCGCCCCGTGAACCTGAGGAATGCAACGAAGGGAGTAAGCATCCTGAATCTTAGAGCAGAATTGATGAGATTTGGCAATCTCACTGTATCGCCCTAATTTTTTAAAGTTCTTTGAAACGACCAAAGAACCAGGAAAAGGACGAACTCTCTGAATATCCGGATCAAAGGCGCTCAGGCTTCCTTTTAAGGCATCTAAAGTGCAAGCGCCAACAATGTCTGCACCCTTGCAGAGCCGCTCCGTCCTGAGGAGGGCCAGAAGACCCACCGCCGTCATCACCTGGGTGCCGTTGACCAAGGCCAGACCTTCTTTCGCCTTAAGGGTAAGAGGGGAAAGGCTGGCCTTTTCCATGGCCTTCTTCCCCGACATCGTCTTCCCCTTGAATATTGCGTTTCCCTCACCCATTAACACAGAGGTCAGGTGGGCTAAGGGAGCGAGGTCTCCACTTGCACCGACGGACCCCTGTTCCGGGATAAGAGGGTGAACTTCTTTATTGATCATATCAACCAGTCGCTTCAATACCTCCATCCGGACGCCTGAATATCCCATCGCGATCACATTCGCCCGTAGCAACATAATAGCCCGTGTCGTCACCTCGTCGAAGTGTGGACCCACCCCAACAGAATGGCTCCGGATCAAATTTCTTTGGAGGGCCTCAATCTGAGAAGGGTCAATGATCTGGTCTGAAAGTAACCCAAACCCTGTGGTGACCCCGTATATCTTTTCACCCTGATCAAGAGCCTTCTCAATAAAATCTCTCGATCGCTTCACCTTCTTCTCAACAGAAGGAGAAATTTTAACCCGGGCCTTTCCCTCAGCAACCTCCAGCACCTGCTCCAAGGAAAGATGTTCTCCATCCAGAACGACCGTTCCCATACTCACTCCTTCTGGAATAATGGAATGATGGAATAAGGAAATGATGGGTTTAGAAAAGAAAAAGCCCATAGGTTTTTTGTTGCTTTTGAATTACCACTATTCCAATATTCCAGCATTCCACTTTTCCTCATTTATGAATCTCCCCGTTGGTGGATGGTCACGCCTGGAATTTTGATCCCTTTTCCTTTTGCGGTCTCAATCGCCTCTTCATATCCGGCGTCCGTATGGCGCATCACACCCGTTCCGGGGTCGGTCGTCAAAACTCTCAGGAGCCTTCTCTCTGCCTCCTTTGTTCCATCCGCCACCACCACCATCCCCGCATGGAGGGAATAACCGATCCCGACTCCTCCTCCATGGTGGACTGAAACCCAGGTGGCTCCTGCAGCCACATTGAGAAGGGCATTCAATATTGGCCAATCCGCAATCGCATCACTTCCGTCCTTCATCCCCTCTGTTTCTCGATAGGGAGAAGCCACTGAACCGCTATCTAAGTGATCCCTCCCGATCACAATCGGCCCTCTCAATTTTCCTCGCGCTACCATATCATTGAACACCTTTCCAATCCTTGCCCTCTGCCCATAACCCAACCAGCAAATTCTTGCAGGGAGTCCTTGAAATTTTACTTTCTCCTTTGCCAATCGAATCCATCTCGCAAGAGAATGGTCATCAGGGAATTCCCTTAGAATCGCCTCATCCGTTCGATAAATATCTTCTGGATCCCCTGATAAGGCCGCCCAACGAAAAGGACCCTTCCCTTCACAAAAAAGAGGACGGATGAAGGCGGGAACAAATCCAGGATAATTGAACGCCTCTTTTACGCCGGCTTGAAAGGCCTGTGCCCGGATGTTATTGCCATAGTCAAAGACAATTGCCCCTTTCTTCTGTAACTCAAGCATGGCTCTGACATGAATAGCCATTGACTTCATTGCCCGGTGAATATATTCCTTCGAATCCTTCCTGCGAAGTTCAATCGCTTCATCAAGACTCAAGCCGGCAGGAATATATCCATTTAATGAATCATGAGCTGAAGTCTGATCCGTCACCAAATCCGGGACAATCCCCCTCTTTACCATCTCAGGAAAAATCTCTGCCGCATTTCCCAAAAGACCGATCGATTTGGGAATTCCCTTTTCTTTCGCTCCGAAGGCCAAGATGAGTGCATCTTCTATGCGGTCAGTCATCACATCCAAATAGCCTGTTTCAATACGACGCTTGATTCTTGCCGGATCCACCTCCACCCCTAAAAAAACCCCTCCATTCATCGTTGCCGCTAAAGGCTGGGCTCCTCCCATTCCTCCGAGACCGGCTGAAAGAACAAGTCTCCCTTTTAATGTTCCCCCAAAGTGTTTCATTGCTGCAGAGGCAAATGTCTCGTAGGTCCCTTGAAGAATCCCCTGGGTCCCGATATAGATCCAACTCCCTGCGGTCATTTGGCCATACATCGTCAGTCCCAACTCTTCCAATTCCCTGAACTTCTCCCAGTTGGCCCAATTGGGAACCAGCATCGAATTTGAAATCAAAACCCGTGGAGCATCCTCATGAGTCTTAAAGATCCCAACGGGCTTGCCCGATTGGACGAGCAAGGTCTCATCGTTTTCTAAATTCCTCAAGCATTTCACAAGAAGATGGTAAGCCTCCCAGTTTCGCGCCGCCTTTCCCGAACCTCCGTAAACGATGAGTTCTGCGGGTTTCTCGGCAACTTCGGGATCGAGGTTGTTCATCAGCATTCTTAATGCGGCTTCTGTTTGCCAGCTTTTGCAGGTAATCTTCGACCCTCTGGGAGCCTTAATCCCAACCTGAACACCGGTCAAGGTATCAACCTTCTCCTTAATCTTTACTTTTTTCTTCTCCATACTTCACCTCAATCATTAACCACATCGATCTTCTCATTGTAAATGTTGAACTATGAATTTTGGATTTCTATTAAGCCCCGCCCAGATAGGCTTTTTTTACCTGGGGGTCCAGGGCTAATTTTTCAGCTTCACCGCTTAAAACAATCTCCCCCGTTTCGAGCACATAACCCCTATCTGCTGCAGCAATGGCTTTGTGGGCATTCTGCTCAACCAACAGAATGGTGACTCCCTGTCGATGAAGATTCTCGATGACTTTAAATGTCTCTTCGACATAGATGGGCATCAATCCCAATGAAACCTCGTCCATTAAAACCATTCGGGGTTTAGACATCAGGGACCGTGCAATCGCCAGCATCTGCTGCTCCCCACCACTCAATGTTTTACCCACCTGATTTTGTCTTTCTCCTAATACTGGGAAAAGTTGAAATGCTTCTTCCATACGAGACCGAACTGCCTTTCGATCTTCTTGGATGTAGGCTCCCATCAGCAGGTTTTCAGCTATGGTAAGGTCTGGAAATATTTTTCTTCCCTCAGGAACCAGGCTGATGCCCAAACGGGCACGCTGATGAGACGGAATTGAAGTAATATTCTTCCCCTGAAATAAAATTTTTCCTTTTCGACATTTCACCAAACCCATGACAGCCCGAAGAATCGTACTCTTGCCCGCTCCGTTTGCTCCAATGATGGTGACCAGTTCTCCTTCCTCAACCGTGAAGCTTATTCCTTTGAGGGCCAAAAACTCACCATAAGACACTTCGATGCCCTGGACTTTTAACATTTAGGCTTCCTTCCCCAGATAGGCCTGTATGACCGAGGGATTTGAACGAATTTCTTCAGGGGAACCTTCTGCAATCTTTGCGCCGTGATCAAGGACGACGATTCGTTTGCAGAGATCCATGACGACAGGCATATTATGTTCAATAAGAAGAACGCCGATGCCTTGATCGCGCACCTGTCGCACGAGGTCCATCAGCTGGGTTGACTCTTCAAACCGCAATCCAGCAGAAGGCTCATCGAGAAGGAGGAGACGGGGATCGAGGGCGAGGGCGCGGGCGATTTCAAGACGTTTCTTAAAACCGAGGGGAAGGTTTTTGGCCAACTGTCTTGTATAGGATCGAAGCCCTGCCCGCTCAATAAGCGTTTGGACTTCCTTCAAGATATCATGCTCCTGGAAGGGCCTTGTCGACTTCCACAGGGAAGGGTAGAAACGATGTCCAAAGGCAACCAAAACATTTGTCTCCACATTTAAATTTTGAAACGGACGGACAATCTGAAAAGTCCGTCCGATGCCCAAATGGCTGATCTGATGTGGTTTCAGACGTAGAATGGATTTCCCTTGAAAGTTTATTTCTCCACTCGAGGGTGGGTAGATCCCTGAGATGAGATTGAAAAGTGTCGTCTTCCCTGCCCCATTGGGACCGATAATCCCCAGAATCTCTCCTGCTTTGGCCGTAAAACTCACACCCTCTAAGGCGCGAAGGCCATCAAACTCTTTGCTCAGTGCAGCGACTTCTAAAAGGGGCATCCCTTACTCCGACCTCGACGAGAGATAAAAGGCTCTCTGGAAAACTTTTGAAAGAATCGATTCAGACCCCAAGAGTCCACCGGGCTGGAAACGCATCATGGCAAGAAGGAGGACCCCGTAGATTAAAATTCGATACTCCATGATGGGCCGGGAGATCTCTGGCAGAATTCCCAGGATCACGGCACCGACGATCGGACCCCAACGGGTTCCAATCCCACCGAAGACAACCATGCAAAGAACGACGATGGATTGCCCGAATCCAAAATTCTGCGGCATGATGAAAGTTAAGAAGTGAGCGTAAAATCCTCCTGCCAGTCCAGCAATGGCACTACCGAGAATAAAAGCCAAGACTTTAAAACGGACGACATCCACTCCCATGGCCCCGGCTGCCTGTTCGTCCTCGCGGATCGAAGCCCATGCCAGGCCTATCCATGAACGACCCAATTGACGATCGAAGAGTAGTAAAAGGGAGAAGACAATGAGAATGAGAATAAAATATTCGGGCTTGGTCATTTCACGCCCAAACCATCGTGGAAGGTTGATTCCTCCGATGCCCATCGCTCCGCCAAAAAAAGGAATATAAAGGAAAATGGCTTCCACAACAAAATTAATACCCATGGTAGTGATGGCCAGAAAGTCATCACGGACGCGTAAACAAGGGATTCCTAAAAGGACTCCGACCATTCCTGCTACGACCGCTGCCAGAGGAACAGAGATCCAAAATGGAAACCCAGCCTCCGTATAAAGCATGGCCGAGGTATAGGCCCCGATGCCGAAGAAGGCCGCATGACCCAGGGAAATCTGGCCGGCATGGCCCGTGATGATATTCAGACTGTGCGCCAACATGGCATAAATGAGGATGGTGATGAGAATGGTAATGAGATATCCGCTGATCATAAAATGACCTTCACCCCCTCCCACCCTATCTCTCCCCCTCTGGAGACTGTGTCACAATATGAAATAGAGATGTAATGAAACCCGATTCTCCAGAAATTTATAAATCGGCGAAGGGATGGAGAGGCGGCTGAGGGAGCCTTAGAGCGAAACCTTTTAGTGAATAAATTCATAGTCTTGCTTCCCATACAAACATCATTTTCAACGATCAGGACTGTTACTCATACTTTTCAAAAAATCACAATTCTAAAGCTCACAAGCTGGCTCTCCGTCCCTTGGCCACTATGATGACACAGTCTCCTGAGGGGGGGCGGGGAGGGGGTGATAGTTACGCCTTTCCTAACAATCCATAAGGCCTAAACATCAGCACCAAGATCATTGCAATAAAAGCAACCGCATCCCTTGGAAAGGGAATGGCGAGAACGCCAATAAAGAAGGTTTCTGCCAGTCCCACGACGATGGAGGCAAGTACCGTCCCTGGAATATTCCCCAAACCTCCAAGAACAACAATGGCCAAGGCTTTATAGGCCGGGATGCTTCCCATGGTTGGCCAAACCTGATTATCATAGACCCCGATCAGGACTCCCGCCGCGCCGGCCATGGCGGAACCGATCAGGAAGTTGATTGCAATGATGCCGCCCACATTCACCCCAAAGGATGAGGTCGTCTCAGGATCCTGGGCGCAGGCTCGCATCGCCAAACCGGTGCGGGTTTTAGTGAGGAAGGCCCAGAGAAACATTAAGATGGCAAACGTAATGAAAAGAATAAGAAGCTGGGTCTCGGTGAGATGAAAGCTACCGATGGAAAGGTCCCCCAGCCCAACACGAGCGTTGTAAGCCAGCGTGTGGGGTCCCGCAACGATGCGAAAAGCCTCTTCTAAGGCGGTGAAGAGGCCGATGGATACAATGAGGGGAGCAATTCTTGGCAAATGAAGAAGTGGCGTATATAAGAAACGTTCTACAAAATATCCAGCGATGGCTGCTCCAGCCATCCCCATAATTAAAGAAAGCCAGAAGTTCCCAACGATTCGGAAGGAGAGGAGGCCAACATAAGCCCCCAAGGTATAAATGCCGGCATGGGCCACGTGAAGAATGCGCAGGATGCCATAGACCATTGTCAGCCCCAGGGAAATCAGGGCATAGACGCTACCGATTGCAATTCCGTTTGCAAGTTGTTGCCAGAGCATATTAAAACCAGTAACCCGTAGACAGTAAGCAGTGACCCATCATGAAAGCACAATATCATCCCCCCTCTTCTAAGATGAGGAAGAAGGGGGAGGATATCTATGAACAGAGAACTGGCCACTGATCACTATTCGCTATTTTGTCGGCGGGGTAATGACTTCCCAGTTGTCGACCACTCCAAGCCGACGGAACTTTCCACCTTTGACTACTTGAATCTGAACGGGTTTGACGACTTCTCCCTGGACAAAACGGCTGATCTTCCCTGTCAGACCGTTGTAATCTTTGGTCTCAAGGAGAGCCTTCTGGATCGCCTTGGAGTCTGTCCCGGCCTTCCCGATGGCATTGACGAGAATCATAAAAGCGTCATAACTGGAGGCTCCAACCATGTCCGCATCTTCATTATAGGCCTTTCGGTAGTTTTTCAGAAAATTCTGAACCAAGGGTCGGGGGTCATCCCGATCAAGGTTTGTAGCAATGATCACACCCTCTGCAGCAGGTCCAGCGATTTCCAAAAACTTGGGAGAATCAAATCCCTCTTCTCCCAATATCTGACTGGTGATCCCCAGCTCCTTAGCCTGCCGGACAATAGAGGCAGCTTCGTTATAATACCCTGCGGCGAAGATCAGATCGGGGTTGCCTTCCTTGATCCGCGTAAGAAAAGGACGAAAATCTTTCTCTCCTGGAAACTTATACATTTGCTTGGAGAGGATGGCTGCTCCGAGTTTTTCCGCCCTCGCCGCAAAGCCTGAAGAAATGGCTCTTCCAAAGTCATTATCCATGGAAATAATGGATATCTTCTTAGCTTTTAAATTCTTAACGGCAAATTCCGCTGCGGCAGCTCCTTCAATCTCACCAAGAAAACCGTTCCGGAAAATAAAGTCGTTCGGCTTCTTCTGGGTTGGGTCCCAGGTGACGTCAGGATGAACGGCATAACCCGCCACCATGGGAATTCCAGCCTTTTGAAAAATGGGCGCTGTCACTCGGGTGGGACCACTGTAGGAACCACTGACCACGCCGACCGCCTTGTCTTTTTCAATCAACTTATTGGCAATGGCAACCGCTTCCTGAGGGTTGAGCCGATCGTCATAAATAATTAAATTTACTTTTTTCCCTTTGATTCCCCCTGCGTCATTCACCTCTTTCAGTCCCAATTCAACGGCATTCTTAGCGCTCGCTCCATCGGCCGCTGCCGGCCCAGTGATGGGCGCAAAGAATCCGACGGGGATGTCTTGCCCGTGGGCAGAAAAAGCGATAAAAAGGACCGCCAAAACAAAAACGCCAAAACAAAAAACCCCTCTTTTCATAAATTTATTCCTCCTTTCTTTTCTAAAAAAATATCGACTTTTATTTATTATAAAATAGGGGAAAAATCAACTGGAAAATGAACAGGTGGGGGGATGGCGTTTACTCAATGACCCTTTTCTCTCTCCAAAGCCTGTCGAACTCTTTCTGGTAGGTTGCCACCACTTCCCCTTCATGGAGAATCAAAAGGTTCTCATAATTCCATCGCAACGATGCCTCGGACCCGTCAAAAGAACCCGTCAGAACCCGTTTTCCATCCAAAATGGCAAATCGGAGATTCATCGCACCCTTCTCTTTTTTTCCGAGCACCTTGACCAGGATCCCCTGCTGGATCAAATAGGTAATCTTAGAATTTCTTATATTGGCCTGCTTTGAATCACCAATGACCCTAACTTTAACTCCTCGTTGTTTCGCCTTAACGAAAGCCTGGGCCATATCGAGGGAGGTCACTTCATGAATCGCCAAATCAAGGGTGGAAGTGGTGGATTCGATTTCCATCAGGAGGCTCTCTTTCAGGTTCGCCTCCGGAGAAAAAAGCGTTTCGATTTCTGCGATGGCTGGGAAGGCCTGAAAAATCCCTATAAAGAAGAGAAAAAAAAGAAGTCCGCTTGTTTTCACTCCTTCCATTCTTTTTCCCTCATTGTGGTACTCGCCCGATATAAAAAATAAACAGCCGTTGAATTGAAGGCGGCAAAGATGAAGAGAGCCAACCAAACGGGCCCATGAAGATAGAGGAGGTAAGATAACGATATGCTAAATAAAATGAAGAGGCTTCCCAAAAAATAAACAATATATTGCCTCCATTTAAAATGTCCCTTAATGTCTTTCAACTCATGGGTGTAAAAAACCATGAAGAGGATCAGGGCGATTAATATGAAAGAAAACAGAATGAAGGCAAGGAAGTAAGAATCCATCCACTCTTCCTCAAAAATCGGACTGAAAATATATATTTCAATGTTTCATGTCTTGAAGAAACCTGTCAAGATAAAAATCTCTCTCCCTTTGGTTCTATGGTTTCAGCCACCACATTTAAAATCTGATTGAAATCAAAAGGTTTTGAAATAAAAAAATCAAGCCCATACTCCTCCATTTTACTTTGACTCACCCCCGATCCCCAGCCAGTAATCATTCCCACGGGTGTTCGGGGGCTGATCCTCTTAATGATCTTGCATACCTCCCACCCTGACATCCCGGCCATGCCCAAATCGGTCAGGACCATATCAAACTTCCTTTCTTTAAAGAGCTGGATGCCCTTTTCCCCATCCTCTGCCAGGGTCACCTGATGGTCGACCTGTGCGAGGGTTCGAGACAGCACACTTCGTACAAACTCCTCGTCATCGATCACCAAGATGCGAGCCCTTTTCCCCTTTTTAATAGGGGGGAAGGAGATCACCTCTTCTCTCCCATCCCCTCCGATGGGTAAAATAATGGAAAAGGTTGTACCTTGCCCAGCTTTGCTTTCCACTTCAATCTTGCCTCCCAACCTTTTAATGATTCCGTAGGACATGCTTAGCCCCAGACCCGTGTTGGTAAATGTTTTCGTTGTAAAAAAGGGCTCAAAAATCTTTTTCCTCACCTCTTCTGGGATTCCTATCCCTGTATCCGAAATTTGAATGAAGACCTCCTTTCTTTTTTGAAAGGTGCGAAGGTTGATCTTTCCTCCTTCGGGCATCGCCTCGATCGCATTAAAAATCATATTGGTGATCACTTCTCTCAACTCGGAGGGGTTACCAGAAACATGGGGAATGTCTTCAGCATTTAAAACCATTTCAATGCGGATCCCTCTACTTTGAAGCTCATCTTTCCATTTCGGTCTAGTAATCTCGATGGAATCTTTAATGATTGACTTGATATCCATCTTAAACAGTTCCTGATGAACCTTCTTCCTCGTAAAGTCCTGAAGGCGTCGCACGGTTTGAGCACTGTCTTTGGCCACCTTTTCAATGACCTTCAGGGACTCCTTGACCTTTTCATCCTCCAGTGTAAAGAGAAGTAATTGAGCATTCCCGAGAATAGAGGCTAAGGCATTGTTGAAATCATGGGCTACCCCGCTGGCCATTTCAGCAAGAGCCCTGAGTTTTTCAGACTGGAGTAACTGTTCTTCCATCCTTTTCTTTTCGGTGATGTCTTTAATAAAAA
Source organism: Syntrophaceae bacterium UBA2188 (assembly GCA_002327985.1). Classification (GTDB taxonomy): domain Bacteria; phylum Desulfobacterota; class BSN033; order BSN033; family UBA1163; genus UBA1163. The sequence continues at coordinate 28,349 of DCVM01000067.1, forward strand.
CGACATAATTGGCCTCTCCCCTTGAATCTTTGATCACCCTAGNNCTAGCATTGATCTCTACATTTCGAATCTCTCCGTTTTCTCGAAGGGCATTTATTTCGAAGCGAGGAGACAATTTTTCTCCTCTCCCCCACCGGAGGAATCGATCGGTCATCAATGATTTGCTTTCCTCATCGAGAAAATCATGAAAATCTGTCCCGACTAATTCCTCCTGAGCCGCCCCCTGGATTTCTGCCATTCTTTTATTGACATACTTTAATCGATGATCCTTTCCAATGACACAAATCCCATCATGGGCTCCCTCGACCACCGTCCTATATTTTTCTTCCGACTGTTTGATTTTCTCATAAAGGCGAAGGTTATCAATGAGGGTGGCTAATTGCCCTCCAATGATGCTGAGTAAACGGAGATCATTTTCAGAAAAGGCATCCAATGACCTGCTCTGGGCATCGATCAATCCAATCACTTTTTGCCCCACCTTTAAAGGGATACAAATTTCAGAACGAATGCTCTGGTCATAAACGACGTACCTCGAATCGCTCCGAACATCATTGACCAATAGGGGTTCACCTTTTTCGGCCACCCATCCAGTGATCCCTTTTCCTAACCAGGGCTCCAGCTTCTCTATCTCCTGAACAGGATGGCCTATAGAGGAAGAATGAACATTGAGTCTTTTTGTTTTTTCGTCAATCAAGGCAATCCCAAAGGCTTCAAACTTAAAAAACCTATTCAGACAATGAATAATCTCTTCAAGCATTCGGTCCAAATTTAAAGAGGAAGCAGAGATCTTCATAATTTCATATAGAATGGTTAATTCATCCAGTCTTTTTTTGGTCTCTTCAAAGAGCAAAGCGTTTTGAATGGAAATGGCCAGTCCCGGTGCAACAGACCTGAGGAAATGAGCATGATGATTTGAAAAGTGGTTGATCTCCTTACTTCCGAAATTCATGGTGCCGATGATCTTTCCCTTATATTCCAACGGAAAAAACAAAGAAGAGCGAATTCCCTCTTCCAGCAATTTTTGATTAAGCCAAGAATCGCTCTCTTCTGTACTGGAGACAACCACAGGCAGCCCTGTCTCGGTAACGGTGGCAAGGGATGTTCCTTCTTTTGGATAAAGGACTCCCCCTGTCAATGCTTTGGTGTCATCATCCTTTTCTAAGGCAAAATATCGAAATCCTTCTTCACGTTCATCCAAAAGGGTAATAGTCATCCTGTCGGAATCGAACACCTTCTTTATTTCAGAATGGACCGCTTTGGTGACCCCCCGCACCTCGAGGCTGGAGGCGAGGATTCTGTTGATATTATTCACCACCTCTTTTTCCTTCTCCAGTCGTTTCTCTTCGGTGATCTCCCTGGCCAAATCTACCACAGCAATCACTTCCCCTTCCTGATCGTAAATAGGAAAGGTGTGGTACTGGAAAACACCCTTCAAATATTGACTTTCTCTTTCTCCAGATGCAGGTTGCTTTGTTTTTAAAGTCTGTTCGATATAGCATCCCTCGCAAGGTTGATGGCGGTGATGAAAGATTTCAAAGCATCGTTTCCCAACCAATTGGTCGGGTTTCAACCCAAAACGTTTGAAGGCGGCTTTATTCGCACGAATGATTCGGCAATCTTTATATCTGATTGTAATCAGGTCTGTCACTGCATCAAAGGTCGTCTCCCACTCCGATTTCGCTTTGGCTACATTTGAAAAAAGTCTGGCATTTTCTAACGCCAGGCCGATCTGATTCCCGATGCTTTCCAATAAATTAATCTCTCTTTGAGTTAGGGGATGGGGGGATCGGCTTAAAAGGGTCATCGCACCGATCGCTTTGCCTTTCGCCAGAAGAGGAACGCCCACCAAGAATTGGACTCCTTCATCTCTCAAAAGGGGAAGGAATGGGGGGGATAGATATTCCTGAATAGAAAGGACCACCGGCTGTTTTAACTGAATGGCCTTCCCGGAAACCCCCTCTCCCACCTTCAGTATTTTGACCCCCTCTGCCAACTCTGGTGAGTATCCCTGTTGAAATTTTAATTCGAGGATCTCCTCGGCCTCATTGAATAGATAAATTCCTCCCATTTCAAACCCTGTCAAATTTAAGGCCCGATCTAATGCATCCGGTAATACCTTGTTGATGTCTAACGTCTGGTTGACCAGAACACCCAGATCATAAAGGCCCTGAATGACCTCTTTTCTTTGAACCAGTTCATCTTCCATTTTTCTTCGGTAAGAGATATCCTTAATGATCCCTTCATAGCCAAGGATACGGGCTTTCTCGTCTTTTCTCACGGTCGCCGTGATGAGGGCATCAATCAAAGTTCCATCCTTTCTTTTTAATTTGATCTCGAAATCTTTGATAAACCCTTCTTGATCAATCTCATCCTGAAATTTTTGACGTTCCTTCGGATTCAAGTAAGTATCCTGGGCCGAAATTTTTAATAATTCTTCTTTGTTTTTGTAACCCAGTATCTCAACCCCTGCCTGATTGACATCGACGAATTTTCCATCCAATGAAGTCATATAAATCATGTCTTTCAAATTTTCGAAAATCCTTCTGTATTTTTTTTCGGCTTCTTTCAAGGCATTTTGAGATTGCTTTAAATCCGTAACCATCCGATTGAAAGATTCCGTCAGAAGACCCATCTCGTCTTTTGAGGCGGGCTGGATAGAGACATCGAAATTTCCTTTTCCGACTTCTCCCATTTTTTCGGACAAGTGTTTCATCGGAAGCGTCCATTTTCTAACGGTGAAGAGACTGAGGAGAAGGATGCCCGATAGACCGACCAAAATTAATGGGAGAGTGGCCAAAAAGATGGCGAAGACCACCCATTTCGACAAGAGACTTTTTCTTATCTCTTTTATCTTCAATTTGCCTCTCCTCTTAAGAAACGGTTTAATTCAGATTGGAGAATCCTCCACCCCTTCCCAGCCTTAATGGCTTTAATTCTACCTAAACGGATATATTTTAAGAAGGTGGGTTTGGATATCTTCAAATATTCAATCGCCTCATCTGTGGTCAAAACCACATCCCTTTCTATCAAGGACATTGAATTACCTCCATTTGTTTTGATTTTCTTATATTTACAGCAAAATATATGCCGGGGGGGGTAGGGGTAGGGACTCCATTTGATAACTATATGATTTTTAAGAAGGCTTTAATTTCTTTAAGAAGGATTGGATATCTGGAACAATTTTTTTGAAATGACAAATTGTCATGATTGTAGAATTATTGTCAAATTTTTGATAAGGCTTCCCCTATTAAAATTCATGAAAGAAGTTAGGAGTGGGAGGAAATTGATTTAAACTAAAATGGGATTAAGGGCTTTTGTGTAAAGAGGTTCGATGAAAGAAGATTTCATGAAAAAAAGAGAAGGTCTGTCACATCTTATATTTTCCAAAATCCTCTGGCTTCATGTTCTCAATGATGGTTTTAAGGTCATCCCCCTCCTCTAACAGATTGGAAGCAAGAATCCCCATTTGTTTTGTCGCCTCGATAACTGATTCTGTGACAAAGATGGGGGCCTTCACTCTCACTGCCAGGGCAATTGCATCACTGGGACGACTGTCTACAACCAATTCTTCTCCTTCCACATCCAGATGAAGATTGGCATAAAAAGTATTTTCTTTTAAATCATGGATGACCACCCGATTGAGAGTGACTTGGAATGTATCTAAAATCTGTTTCATGAGGTCATGCGTCATGGGGCGAAGCGTCACCACTTCTTCAATTCCTCTTGAAATGGCTTCTGCCTCGAAAACGCCGATCCATATCGGCAACGCCTTCTGTCCAGAAAGGTCCACCAAGACGACCACGGGGTTGGAAGCCTTGGGATCCACCACAATGCCCATGACTTTAACTTCCATCAATTCCTTTTCCATATCCGTCCTTTTATCATTCCAAGGTATCAAGAGCCTGGTGGCCTAAACACCTCTTACCCATTCGCCCTGGCAATTTTGAAAATTTAAACTTATTTTAACCTGTAAGATAGGGATGTCAACCCTACCTCTTCAGATTTCACAAAAAGGCCAGCAACCTCTGATGACACAGATTAGATAAGATTGCTTAGAAAATAAGGGCTTCGTCTAAAGGCAACAGTAAAGATGCCCGTTTCGTCATTCGGTTACGTTAATCGCCTGCCTGCGCGAAGCCGCTACGGCGAAGGAAGGTTTTAAACTTTTACTCTTTGACGCTAAACGATACGGGCCTCCAAACCCTAACCGTGACCTATTGACCATTTTCATGGTTTGTGAGTGGCCTTACGGCCATGGGCAATGATACAGATAAGATTCAGAAGAAGGTTTAGGGAGGAAAAAGGCTGATCATTCTATCCCTTGTTTAATCAATCGTTTTCCCCACGGCTTCGGAGGAAATTTTTTCCCGGCGGACGAGGCGACGCCGATCTTTTGGGAAAATAAGTGTGATTGTCGTCCCCTTTTTCAAACGACTCTCTACTTGAATCCTTCCGCCTTGGTCTTCCACTACTCTCTTGGCAAAAGTTAATCCCAACCCTACCCGATCAGGTCGGGTAGAAAAAAAAGGCTCGAAAATTCGGTTCAGGTTCTTTTTGGGAATCCCTTCCCCTTTGTCCGAAATCGAAATCCCGATGTGATCCGCATCTCCGAAGAGGGAGACTTTGATGAACCTTTCCTTCTTCCTCTTTGGGGTCCGACCAACAGCGTCAATACTGTTTTTTAAAATATGAAAGAGGGCCTTGGCGATGAGTGCCTTATCCATAAAGAAATCCCCTTCCCCTTCTAAATTTCTTGTTTCTAAATTGATCGAGACCTCCTCTTGGGGTGCTTCTTTTGAAAATATTTGAATAACTGTCTCCACCACCTGCTGAATCTTTTCTTGCTGAAAAATAGGTCTTGGGAGCAGGACATATTCCTCCACCCGTTGAATCATGGTTTCGAGTTTCTTCGTTTCCCGGAGAATTTGATGGAGATAGGATTTACTCTTGGCCGAAAAGGAGAGTGTCTTGAGAAGGCGCTGGGTGTATCCTCCAATGGTAACAATGGGATTCCGAGTCTGATGGGCAATCTCCTCTACCATCATGCCAAGACTTGCCCAACGCTCCATCTCCAATCTTTCCCTTTCCAACTTCTTTAACCGCTGAATTTCTTGGAAGGAAAAAGAAATAAAAACCTCCCCTTCTTCCTTGAAAGAGGTGGTGTAGAGATGGACGAAAATTTTTGTCCCGTTCTTCTGTCTCAAAAGGGCCTCCCCTTCAAAACCGTTTTTGTATAGTGTTAGGTAGACGATGTTAGGAAGGAAATAGGTCAAATCCTCTTCCAAGAAAAACATCCTGATTCTTTCCCCCTCCATCTCTTCTCTCGAATACCCAAAGAGCCGTTCGGTGTAGCGGTTGGTGTAGAGGATTTTTGAGTGGGCATCGGTAAGGATAAAAGCCACTTGAACAAAATCGAGGAAATGGTGTCTGCTCTTTAGAATGTCGTCCATCAGCGACTCCTCCCCACTATCAGTATGATGTTCAAGAATTAAGGTCAGAGGGTAAAGGCAATATCCCCCTCCCTGCAACAGACAGGTCATGCCTCAACCCTTGAGGCCTAAGATAGACTCCATTTTATTTCATTGGGTTTAAAAGTCAAGGTTTTGTATTGATTCATTCGGGCTTATCAAAATAGGGAAGGCGTGAGGGAATGATCGTTTCCCTTGACAAATCCATGTAATCTCGTTACAAAAAATCATCCCCTAAATCAGAATGGATGGAAGCAAGGTGTTTTCAAAGGAAGAAAAAATTGGGTCTAAAAGACCGGATATCCCCCAAAGAGAGTCTTTGTCATAGAATGCTTTTCCTCAATCTCACACCGATCTCTTCAAAAAGGCAGATACCGTGTATACACTAAAGATGAGGGAATGGATCGACACCTCAGCCAAGCTACCGATTAAAGTGACGAAGCGACCAACATCATTTGCAGCATTGTAATGAAAGCAACTTGACTCCTCTTCTAAGCCATCGGAGTTTTAAATGAAAATAAAAGCGGAGGTATTGATCATTGGGGGTGGTGCAACGGGAGTTGGAATCTCAAGGGATTTGGCACTGAGAGGAATCCCTTCTGTTCTAATTGAAAAAGGGGATTTTGCCTCCGGTGCCTCGGGTCGAAATCATGGGCTTTTTCATAGCGGTGGAAGATATGCGGTCTCAGACCCTGAAGCCGCTCACGAATGCATCTCAGAAAACAAGATCCTCAGAAGGATTGCTCCTCACTGCATTGAGGAAACAGATGGCTTTTTCATTTCCCTTCCCGAAGAAGGGCTCGACTACAGAGAAAGATTTCTTCGCGCCTGTGAAAAGGTAGGTATCCAAACTACACTTCTCTCTCGCGATGAGGCCCTTGAACAGGAGCCTGAACTCAATCCCAATCTTCTCAGTGCTGTCAGGGTTCCGGACGGGGCGATTGATCCATTTGCCTTGGTCCTTGGAAATGCCAAAGATGCAGAGGAACACGGAGCAAAAATTCTTCTCCATACAGAAATCATTTCTCTGATTCTCAATGGAGATAAAGTAAAGGGAGCAAAGGTAAAAGATCTCTATCAAGGCGAGGAATACTTCGTTGAGGCTTCTTATATCATCAACGCCACTGGAGCCTGGGCGAGCCAAACCCTGAAGCTTGCCGGCCTCCCTATCGGCATGGCTCTTTCTAAGGGCTCAATGCTGATCACAAACCGGAGGCTCACCCATCGCGTCATCAATCGTTGCAGGCCTCCTTTTGATGGCGACATCATTGTCCCAAACCATACCGTCTCCATTCTGGGAACTACCTCCATTCGTTTGGAAGAGGTTGAAAATTTTGAGGTAACTCCCCATGAGGTCTCCCTCTTGATTCAGGAGACATCGAAGATGATCCCTGCTATTCAGGGAACCAGGTTGATCCGGGCTTATGCAGGCATCAGACCCTTATTTCAGTCTGAAGAAAAAGGGGATGACCGTGCGATTAGCCGGGGGTTTGTACTCATGGATCACGAAAAAAGGGATGGAATCAAAAATCTGGTTACGATCACAGGTGGGAAATTAATGACCTATCGGTTGATGGCAGAAAAAACGTCTGATCTTATCTGTAAAAAGATGGGAACGAATGTTCCCTGTTCGACTCATTCGAAACCTCTTCCTGGGGCTAACAGACCGACCGGCCTAACAGAACGACTCAAACAATTTACAACAGACCGAGGAGAAGTCCTCTGCGACTGTGAACTGATTCAAAAAGAGGAAGTGAAGGCGCTCTTGGAGAAAGAAAAATTGAAAAACTTCCAGGACATCCTTCATCGGACCCGTCTTGCCAAAGGGACATGCCAGGGGGGTTTTTGTGTTTACCGCCTTTTCGGATTGCTCCACGAATTAAGGAAGATCGAAGGAGACTCCAATAAAATATTAAAGGGATTTCTTGAGGAACGATGGAAAGGGATACGCCCGGTTCTCTGGGGGACAGCGCTGAAAGAAGAAGAATTGATCGAATCCATTTATAAAGGAATCTTCAATTTATAGGGTCCAAGGGTCCAAGGGACCCAGGGGTCAGGGGTTCAAGTTGGAAAACCCTGGTACCCTAAACCCCCCGAATCCTGGAACCCTATTTAAAAAATCATGCGTTACGATCTCATCATTATAGGAATGGGTCTCTCAGGCCTGATGGCAGCCAAAACGGCTGCAGGGGAAGGCAAGAAAGTACTGATCGTTGGGAAGGGAATGGGTGCCCTTTGCCTTCTTTCAAATACGATCGATGTCTTAGGCCAATTTCCCAAGATCATTAGAATGAGAGATAATCTTTTCCAATGGATCAAAGACCATCCCCAACATCCTTATTCTAAAGTGGGCTTAGAAAAAATTGAGGAGGCTCTTAATTCCTTTCTTTCTCTCTTTCCACCTCCTTATTCTTTTCAAACGGTTGATCATATGAATTGCCTTATTCCAACGGGGGCAGGAACACTTCGGCCCACTTATTTCATCCCAATAACCATGGTCGAAGGAACCTCACTCAACGAGGGAAAGGCACTCATTGTTGGATTGAAGGGTTTCAAGGATTTCTATGCTCATTATGTGGCGGACCAACTGAAGTGCCGTGGAGTCAATGTGTCTCTTTCTGATCTCTTGCATGGGGAAATAACAACTACCTACCTGGGAAGGTTAATGGAAAAAAATTCTTTTATCAAAAACATCGGGCGGGAGATTAAAAAACAACTCAATGGTGAAAACCTGATCGGATTCCCGGCTCTTTTAGGAGTCCACGATCCCATTCAGGTCAAGAATAACCTGGAGGAGATCATTGGTGCTAAAGTTTTCGAGATCCCTACCCTTCCCCCATCGATTCCAGGGATGAGAATCTTCAACCGTTTCAAAGAATGGCTGATCCAAAAGGGAGTCACGTTTCTTTTAGGATATCCCGTTTCAAAAGTTACCCTAAAGGGAAAAAAATGTGAGGGGATTGAAGTGTCTCACCCTCCTGTGACCACTTCCTATTCTGCTGATCGTTATATCCTTGCCTCAGGACGTTTCATGGGTGGAGGGTTAGAAGGAACTGCTGAAAAGATCTTTGAGCCGATCTTTCATCTACCGATTCCTCAACCCCAGTCACGAGGGGGTTGGTTTGAAAAAAAGTTTTTTACAGTTTCCCCCCACCGGATCCATCGGGTTGGCATTTTAACCAATAACGCCTTTCAACCGATCGATGAAAGAGGGGGACTGATTTTAGAAAATGTATGGGTCGCTGGCTCAATCTTAGCCCATCATCACTTTATTGACGAGAAATCAAGGGAAGGGATTGAAATCACGACAGGATATTGGGCAACAAAAAAGGCAATGGAGTAATAACCAAATTCCAAGCACCAATCACCAGATAAACTCCAATAACCCATTTTCAAAACACTTGGTGATTGGAGTTTGGTTATTAGAGCTTATTTGGGATTTGGAATTTGGTTATTGAAATTTATCTGCATTGATTTAATAAACGACTGAAAGTATGAACAAGAAAACTTGGCCCAAAAGTAATGCGGATGCATGTATTCGGTGTACGACCTGCATGGCAGTCTGTCCCGTCTCACGGGTGACACCAAAATTCCCTGGACCAAAGCAGGCAGGGCCAGCGGCCGCGCGATTTCGAAGGCCGGGGGAACCCTCTGCCGATGATTGGATTGACCTGTGCATTGGATGCCATCTCTGTGATATGGTTTGTTCCTCTGGAGTAAATGTCTCTGAGCTAAACCTCATAGCCAAAGCAAAATATCTGGATGAAAAAGGAAGACCCTTCCGGGATTGGTTGCTCACCCATTCTTATCTTTGGGGGCAACTCGGATCATTTTTCTCCCCTCTGATCAACCTTCTTTTTAAGAACCCTGTAATCAAATGGATGGGTGAAGTGATTTTAAAGATAGACCGAAGAAGAGAACTCCCAGGTTATGAATTTTTAACTTTCAGACAGTGGTTTAATAGGAAACCTACCAAAGGCAACCCAAAAATCGCTTATTTTTACGGCTGCTATACCAATACTAACGAGGTCGATGTCGGTAAAGCAACCGTTCAAGTCCTCGAGGCGAATGGTTTTGAAGTAACCCTACCTCCCCAGAGATGCTGCGGCATAGCCATGCTCGGCAATGGAGATTTTAAAGGGGCAAAAAAAATGGCCCGTTATAACATCCCTTCCCTTCTTAATACGATTCATTCGGGTTCTAAAATCGTCTTTTCATCAACCAGTTGTGGCCATATGATTAAACATCAATATAGCCACCTCTTGTCGATCCCCAGTGCAGAGGAGGTCGCTCAGCATCTTTTCGACGTCTTCGAATTTTTAAGGAATCTAAAAGAATCAAATAGCCTTAATACCCATTTTAAGGAGCTCTCATTAAAAGCAGCTTATTTTACTCCATGCCATTTAAGGGCTTTGGGTATGGGTATTCCAGCCCTTGAAATTCTCCGACTCATCCCCGGTTTGCAAATCGACCAAATCGAGGCGGATTGTTGCGGGATGGGTGGAACCTTTGGTTTCAAGAAGGAAAAATACGAAATATCTGAGGAGATCGGGAAAGATTTGAAAGAAGCGATTGACCGTTTAAATCCTGAAATGATCCTGACCGACTGCGAAGGGTGCCGCATTCAAATTCGCCACCTCACCGGCTTGAAGGTTCTGCACCCGATTCAGATTCTGAGAGATGCACTCCAGAATGATGGATGAGGAGATTGGGTGATGACGAAACAGGAAGAATGAAGTTTAAAATCCGCCTCCTATTTTTAATTCCATCTCTTCAAGGCGATGGATCTTATCCCGGATCTCTGCGGCCCGTTCAAACTCTAAATGACCTGCTGCTACCTTCATCTCCTTCTTCAGTTTCTGAATGATTGCAGGAATTTCTTTAATGGGTACATATTCCTCTTGGAAATCAGACACAGTGGGAATGGTGAAATAATCTGTTTCGTAGATTGAAGCCAAGATGTTTCGAACCGCTTTCTTTACAGTCTGTGGAGTAATATGGTGGACTTTGTTAAATTCCTCCTGAATTTTTCTTCTTCTGTTTGTTTCCAGAATCGCCTGATCCATCGATCCCGTCATTTTATCCGCATAGAGAATGACCTGGCCGTTTACATTTCGTGCGGCACGGCCAAAAGTCTGGATTAAAGATTTTTCAGATCGAAGAAAACCTTCCTTATCAGCATCCAGGATGGCCACCAGGGAAACCTCTGGAATATCGAGTCCCTCCCTCAGCAAATTAATCCCGATGAGGACATCAAATTTCCCTAAACGCAGATCCCTGATAATTTCCACCCGATCAAGGGTGTCAATATCGGAGTGAAGGTATTTCACTCGAACTCCCAGATCCGAATAGTATTCAGTCAGATCCTCTGCCATCCGCTTGGTCAGGGTGGTGACAAGAACCCTCTCCTTCCTCTTCACTCGCTTTCGTATTTCCCCTAGGAGGTCATCCACCTGGTTCTTCGCCGGTTTCACTTCAAGGAGAGGATCGCTCAAACCGGTGGGGCGGATGATCTGCTCTACAACTTTTCCTCGGCTCCTCCTCATTTCATATTCACTCGGAGTGGCTGAGACATAGATGATCTGTTGGATGCGTTTTTCGAACTCTTCAAACATGAGAGGTCGGTTGTCCAACGCCGAAGGAAGGCGGAATCCGTACTCCACCAATGTTTCTTTCCGGGATCGATCCCCACGATACATCCCGACCAGTTGAGGGATGGTCACATGACTTTCATCAATGAATAAGAGATGATCCTTTGGATAATAATCAAGCAGGGTTGGAGGAGGCTCACCCGGTTTTCTTCCGGTGAGATGGCGAGAATAGTTCTCGATCCCCTGGCAATAACCAAGTTCTTGAAGCATCTCTAAGTCGAATTGGGTCCTCTGTCCCAGCCTCTGAGCCTCTAACCGTTGATTCTGAGATTTAAACCAAGCCACTCTTTCCTTCAATTCCTCCCGAATGTTTCGAATGGCTTTCTGCAAACGGTCTGGAGGAGTAACATAGTGGCTTCCTGGATAGATAGGAACTTTATCCAAAGGTGCGATGACCCTTCCTTTCAATGGGTCTATCTCGGAAAGTGTATCGATCTCATCCCCAAAGAGTTCGATCCGGAGTGCCCGGTTTTCCTCATGGGCCGGGAAAACCTCAACCACATCTCCTCGAACCCGAAAGGTTCCCCGTTGGAAATCGATATCATTTCGCTCATACTGAATCTCTACCAATTTTGAAAGGATTCCTTCTCTCGAAATATTCATCCCTTTTTCCAAATAGAGGAGCATCCCATGGTAGGCCTCCGGAGAGCCCAAACCATAAATGCAGGAGACGCTGGCAACGATAACCACATCGTTTCTTTCAAGAAGAGAT
>DCVM01000125.1 GCA_002327985.1 Syntrophaceae bacterium UBA2188
GGTGAATAGACCGAAGGCAGACGCAAGTGGAGAGGGAGATAATGGGGTTATTTGCTGAGCAAGATTGTATCAAAAATGAAAAGTCTTGACAGGATTGGGGTTTTGGGTATATATATTTCTTTGTATACAGTATCCAAAATACTTGCCGGAGGTGATTTTTATGGACGATGTACAACTATTCAAAAATATTACAGTTTTAAGTCTCGAACAGGCGACTGTCCTTCCCTATTTAACCCTTAGATTGGCTGAGGAGGGAGCCCATGTGATTCGAATGGAACATCCTATTTATGGTGACCCTAACCGACGAGTGGGAGATGATGTATTGAAAGAAGACAGGATGTTTTCTTACTACCTCTCCATCAATTCAGGGAAAAAAGCCCTCACCCTGGACATAGGAACTCCCGAGGGACAGGAGATTCTGAGAAAACTTATCCTTACGTTAAAAGTTGATATCTTTGCTACCAATCAATTGCCAAGAAATTACACCAAACTCGGCATCGAATATGACATGCTTAAAAAGATCAAGGAGGACATCATCTGGCTGGGAATGACCGGTTTTGGCCCCCAGAGTAACGAAGCTGCCTATGATCCAGTGCTTCAAGCCAGGGGTGGATTAATGGAACTCACCGGGGAAAAGGGGGGAAGTCCTCAGGTCATGGGCATCCCTCTTCCCGATATGGGGGCGAGCGAACACGGTTATGGCCTTTTAATGAAAGCTCTCTACAAAAGGGCAGCCACCGGACAGGGGAGCCGGATTGATCTCTCCATGTTTGAAAGTACAGTTTCCTGGCTCACCCAGGCCATCACGCACACGGTCAGTTTTAAGAAGAAAGTCACTCGAAGAGGCAACACCCATGAATTCTTTTCCCCTGTCTCCGTCTATGAGACAAAAGATGGCTATGCCTATATTGCGGTAGGAAATGATAAGCAGTGGGAGACGATGACAAAGATTCCAGGATTCGAAACCCTCTATAAAAAGGAATATGAAAGAAATGCCGGCCGCATCGCAGATGTGGATCATTTGAATAACGCCATCAATGCGATCACTAAGAACTTTACGACTGCACAAATGATCGATATCTTCACAAAGGCCACCATTGCCATTTCCAAAGTAAACCCAATCGAAGAAGTGGTGGAAGATTCTCTGGTGAAACCAAATTTGCTTCGAAGCAAAGACCCCAAGACAGGGACGGAGATTACCATCGCACCTCCTCCTATTAATAATGCTTATCTGAAATCAGTGAACCGGATGCTCAGTTTTCCTCCACGATTCGGGGAACATAATGAGGAATTCTATGGCGGGCTCTTGGGGTACAGTGCCGCCCAGTTAAAGGAGTTTAAGGAGAAGAATATCATCTAATAGAATTATGAGTTGAGAGTTTAGAATTAAGAGTTATTTACCATTAGCTATAAGCAATAAGCTATTAGCTAAATCGAAAGGAGTAGCCCATGGCACTTGATTTCAATTTTACTGAAGAGCAAGAATTCTTCAGACAGATGGTTCGGGATGCAGTGAACCGGTTGATCATGCCCAAGGTGAAGGAACTGGATGAAAAAGAAGAGTTCCCCTGGGACCTCTGGAAGGAATTTGCCGCTCTGGGATATCTGGGCCTGAGACATGACGAAAAATATGGGGGTATGGGAACCGATACGATTACCCAGATGATCTTCTATGAAGAATTGGCAAGGGGATCCTGTGGTTTTTCCATGTCGGCAACGATGCAGATCCTCATGGGAACCTACTTCATCGCCCGCTTTGGAAATGAAAATATTAAACAGAAGATCCTTGTACCAGCGATCAAAGGCGAGAAAATTGGGACGATTTGCTTCACTGAAGATCAATCCGGTTCTGACCTGGCTGGAACCAGGACATTAGCGACCAAAGTCGATGGGGGTTGGAAAATCAACGGACGAAAACAATGGATCACCAATGGACCGATTGCTGATTTTGCCACAGTCATGGCCACGATTGATCCCAAGTTGGGACTCAAGGGTCTTAACTTCTATCTGGTCGAACGAAAGACAGAGAATCGGGATGGTTTTGTTTCTGGCCAGAGGCTTCATAAGTTAGGCTCTCGCTGCTCGGTGACAGGAGAGTTGGTCATGGACAATGCTTTTATTCCTGATGAGAATTTCTTAGGAGAAGAGATTGGGAAAGGCGTTCAGTATGCCGGAGAAATCCTCAATGAAGTTCGGGTCATGACCGGAATGAATGCCTTGTCGATTGCCAAAGAAGCCATGGAGGATGCCAGGCAATACGCCAATAACCGGATCGCCTTCGGAAATCCCATCAGTAGGTATCAGTTGATCCGCGAAAAATTCGCTAAATTTTGGGCCTGGTATGAGGCTTCCCGAACTTATCTTTATAAATGTGCATGGATGATTCAAAACAATATCCCCTGTATCCATGATTGCATGTTGGCCAAATATCATTCTACAGAAATGTGTATGTACGCCGTTGAAGAAGTTATGAGGATCTATGGGGGGAATGCCTTCTGCTCAGAATACCCACCACAACGATTTTGGAGGGATGCCAAGTTCTTGCTTTACGGCGGTGGCACCCATGAAGTGCTGTGTGACTATCTGGGAAGAATTTATTGTAAAGAATAGTTATGAAATTCCAATGACCAATTACCAATATCCAAATAATCACCAATGGCCAAATTCCAATCACCAAATAATAATTAATGGTCCAAACACTAAGTCCAAGTTTTGGTTATTGGAAATTGGAATTTATTTGATTATTGGTGCTTGGTGTTTGGTTATTCACTGAGTTGGAGGTTCTGATGGAGATTTATGTCCTCGTGAAGCAGGTTCCTGATCCGGAAGCGATCGTCAAGGTCAAATCGGATTCTGAACTGGAGATTGAGAATAAATATTTCACCAACTTCTTCGATGAAATAGCGATCGAAGCGGGTCTGAAATTAAGAGAAAAGTTTGGGGGTAAGGTCACTGTGTTAACCGTGGATAATAAGAAGGTTGACGCCTTGAGAAGAGGAATTGCCATGGGTGCGGATGATGCGATTCAAATCACGGACCCTGCCTTAGAGGGCTCGGATCAGTTTGCCATTGCCAAAGCCTTGGCCACTTATCTCAATCTCAAAGACAAGCCTTTTGACCTGATCTTTGCTGGGAGACAGGCGATGGATGATGATGCCGGAATGGTTGGGCCTGCCGTCGCCGAGTTATTGGGGATTCCTTACGTCAATGTGATCACTGGTCTCGAGGTGGATGACCCCAAGAAAGAAGTCAAGGTGATCCGGGAAGTCGATGGCGGTAAAGAAATCCTCTCCTGCTCCCTCCCCGCACTCTTTACCTGCCAGAAGGGTTTGAATAATCCTCGTATCCCTCAGGTGATGAACGTGATGAAGGCCATGAAGGCCCAGATTAAAAAGGTGGACCTGGCGGCTCTGGGATTAAATGCTGAGGAGGTAGGAGGCAAAGCCGCTAAGATAAAAGTTCAGAAATATTTGCCGCCTCCCAAGAGGCCACCTGTGAAAATGATTAAAGAAGACTTTCCGGAGAATGTGAAGACACTGGTGAAGCTTCTCAGAGAAGAAGCGAAAATCATCTAATAGTGAACTACCCCGCAGCAAGCTGCGGGGCATCAAATTCTCTAAAAAACTTTCCTCCCCCTTGATGGGGGAGGATTAAGGTGGGGGTGATGATAAGATCATTTCCCCCTCACCCTAACCCTCTCCCCCCAGGGGAGAGGGAGGCCATTCATCCCCCCAGCAGAGCTGAGGGGTATTCTGGCATATTTTTATAAAGTTCTGGGTTCGGAGTTCAGAGTTCGGAGTAAGAAAAAACACCGAACTCCGAACAAAAATACTCCGAACTATTCCGAAAGGAACCATGATGTCCAATGAGATATGGGTTTTTGCAGAGCAACAAGAAGGAAAGGTCAGGAAGGTGTCCTTTGAACTCTTATCTGCTGCGGTTGATTTTTCAAAAAAGACGAACCAGGCGGTCGGAGCTGTCCTTTTGGGAAACGGTCTTCAACAAGCCGTGAAGAGTCTCACTCCTTATGCCGACAAGATCTATCTGATAGATGACCCCTCCCTTGCTTCATACACTTCCGATGTCTATTTGATCAATATGGCTCCTTTCATTAAGGAACATCAACCCTCTGTTCTATTAGGAGGAGCCACTTCTACCGGAAAGGACCTTTTCCCGCGGCTGGCCATGCACCTCCAGACAGGCTATGCCCCGGATTGCACCGGTTTGACCATTGAAGAGAATGGAAAACTGGTTGCCAAGCGCCCACTCTATGGAGGAAAGGTCTTTGCAGAGGTAGTCTTTTCTGAAGCACGGCCTCAGATGGCTACAGTGAGAAACAACACCTTTCTCGTTAATGAAAACCTAAAAAAGTCGGCTCAGGTTATTTCCATCCCCTCTCATACGGATCCTGCCGCATTGAAAAAGAAGGTCGTTGGATTGGAGAAAGGGGCCGGAACAAAACTGGATATCACAGAGGCCGAAATTGTGGTGGCCGCTGGGAGAGGAATTAAAGCGCCTGAAAATTTTAAGATCATGGAAGAGTTGGCGGATGTGCTCAATGCCTCGGTGGGAACCACCCGAGCGACTGTGGATGAAGGCTGGAGGGATCTCAAGGATCAGATTGGAAAAAGCGGCAAGAATATCTCTGCCAAACTCTATATGGCCTTCGGGATCTCAGGGGCCATCCACCATGTCTTGGGCATCGGGACGTGTAAGACAGTAGTGGCTGTCGATACCGATCCGAATGCCCTTATTTTCAATTATGCCGATTACGGAATCGTAGGAGACCTCTTTCAGATTGTGCCAGCTCTGACAGAGGAATTGAAAAAAGTCCTAAAAGAATAGATATGGATAAAGTCGATGTCATCATAGTAGGTGGAGGTTTAGCAGGTCTTTCCTGCGCCTATGAATTGGCCGATTCGGGAATGACCGTAATCGTTCTGGAGCGGGGAGATTTTTCTGGAAGTAAAAATGTGACGGGTGGAAGAATCTATCTCGGTCCCCTTCGACATTACCTTCCAAACCTCTGGAAAGAGGCCCCTCTTGAAAGGCATGTAACCAAGGAATTGATCACCCTGTTGGGGGATGCCAACTCAACCACCTTTGAACTTTATAGTGACCGGTTTAATCAAGAACCCTATCCCAGCTATACCATTCTCAGGGCAAAATTCGACCGGTGGCTCGCAGACCTGGTCTCAGAAAAAGGAGTTTTCGTCATCCCTCAAAAGAATGTGAATGACCTCATCAAAGAAGGGGAAAAGGTCATTGGTGTCAAAACGGAAGATGAAGAAATTGGAGCAGACTGTGTTGTGGCCTCAGATGGAATTCTCTCTTTCATGGCTGAGAAGGCAGGACTCCGCAAACCCTTTCAACCCCAGCATTTTGCCCTGGGTTTTAAAGAGGTAATCGCCCTGAACTCAAACATCATTGAGGACCGATTCCGACTTGGAGAAAAGGAGGGGGCGGCTCAACTCTTTGTGGGGATCCTCACGAAAGGCATCATGGGAGGAGGTTTCCTCTATACCAATCAGGAGAGTCTTTCCTTGGGGATCGTGGTGGGAATTCACTCTCTCAATCAGAGAGAACCCCGTGAGGAAATTTATAAATTCTTGGATGAATTTAAGGGAAGGCCCGAGATAAAAAATCTGATCAAGGGCGGAGAGGTGATGGAATACTCTGCTCACCTCATTTCGGAGGGAGGCATCCACACCATACCCAAAGTCTATGGAAATGGAATTTTAATCACCGGGGATGCGGCCGGACTGGGTCTTAACATGCTGGTCACCGTAAGGGGAATGGAATATGCCATGGCTTCTGGAGTCCTGGCGGGCCGGACGATAAAAATGGCAAAGGAAAAGAACGATTTTTCAGCCTCCACCTTAGCCAATTATGAAAAACTTTTAAACGAAAGTTTTATCATGAGAGAAATGAGCCAATATCAAAACACCCTTTCTATCCTTGAGAACAAAAGGCTTTTCTCCAAATATCCCCAGGCGATTTCCGATCTCTTCGAAAAGGTGATGCGGGTGGATGAGAATCCCAAAGAAGGTCTCTACAAGACGATCTGGGAGACCGTTAAGAAAGACTTCTTGAATTTCGAAACATTTAAAGATTGGTTGCAATTCAGAAAAATTTAATTGGAAGAATGATGGATTCGTAAAAAGTCCTGATTTGTCACCCTGAACTTGCTTCAGGGTCTCATAACTCATTGATTTTGTTAGATGCTGAATCAAGTTCAGCATGACGTTTTCCCTCTTTACGGACTTTTTA
>DCVM01000070.1:0-3923 GCA_002327985.1 Syntrophaceae bacterium UBA2188
TTCATCCGGGAAAGATCAATGATGATTCCTCCTTTGATCGGGATCACTCCTCCACTTAGGCTTGTGCCTGCTCCCCGGGGAACAACTGGAATCCGGTTTTCATTAGCAAACTTGACGATTTGAGCGACCTGCTCAGTGGATTCAGGCCAGATGGCCGCATCCGGTCGGTGAACATTCATTGAAGCGTCATAACTGTAAGGGACCANNCTTCCAACTGATCGGTAAAATTCTCTGCTCCAACGATCTCCCTGAGTTTTTGTATTTCCTGCATTTTTAAAACTCTCCCTTTCTATTTGGCTCCCTCTCAATCCTTTTCGCTTTTCTCATTCCTTCTGACCCGTGGATGCTTTTACTTCCGATTCGACATAATTCAAATGCTCAAGGGTTTTTTCCCTGGCTTTATCAGGAGAATGGTTTTTAATGGCGTTGAATATTTTATGATGTTGATCAAGCAATTTCTTCACCCTTGATCGGTCACTTTTCAAAACCCTTGCCATGGATTCCCTGAGAAGATCATAGATGGTGGACATCACGTGGGTTTGGATGGTGTTATGGGTTGCCTGGGCAATGCCCAGGTGAAAATCGGCGTCCTGCTTTTCCCAGGATCGTCCCGACTCAAAGGCTTTTTTCATTTCCTCGATAATATTCTTTAATTGGTTAATATCTTCTTCTGTCGCCCTCTGTGCAGCATGGTAGGCCCCCCATGTTTCTATGGCTTTTCTCACCTCTATCAGGTCGAAGATCTTCTGGGTATCGGCCTTGATGATCAGGGAGAGGGGATCCTGCATGCTCTCTGTGGTTATTGATTTGATGAAAGTTCTTTTGCCCTTTATCTCCAAAAAGCCCATGGCGACCAAGGAATTGAGCGCCTCTCTGAGAGGAGGGCGGCTCACACTAAATTCTTTGACAAGATCTCTTTCCGGGGGGAGGCGATCTCCAGGTTTCAACCTTCCTTCGCTGATAAGGGTTTTTACCTGATTAATAATTTCGTCAGAAACTTTGACGTGCTTGATAGATTTAAACATATTTTTGGCCTATTGGTCTTACCAATATCATTATTTGATTAAAACCGAATTTTGTCAAGCATTAAAATTGAGAGCCTGCCACCGCAACCGTCAATTTCAATTCAACGATTGTAATCCAGGGTTTTAAAAAGGATTGAGGAGGTTGGGCGGGGTTTCCCCTGCGAGGGCGGCGACCAGGTTCTGGGCCGCCAACATGGCCATCTTTAAACGAGTTGCTTTGGAAGAGCTGGCGATATGAGGAGCGAGAACAACATTTTTCAATTCCAAAAAACCAGGATGAAGCTTTGGCTCATTCTCAAAGACATCAAGCCCTGCAGCCGCAATCGCCCCTGAACGAAGCGACTCAATCAGCGCGGCATCATCCACCACGCCCCCGCGGGAAGCATTGATGAGGACCGATGCGGGTTTCATCCTTTCTAACTCCTGTTTACCAATGAGATGGTGTGTGGCAGGAGAATAAGGGACATGAACGCTTACAATATCAGCCTGTGCCAATAACTCATTCTTGTCCACAAAACTGGCTCGGCACGCCTGTTCAATCTCCGGACCCGCTCGGCGGACATCCTGATAGATCACTTTCATTTCAAAACCGATCGATCGACGTGCAACCACCTGACCGATACGACCCAGACCGAAAATGCCAAGTGTGGCGTGATGCACATCCATCCCGAGAAATTGCTTAAGCTTCCAACCATCCCATTGCCCTGAACGCAAGTATGACTCAGCTTCAGTTAATCTGCGGGCTGTGGCAAGGATCAGAGCCCAAGTGAAATCTCCCGTGGTGTCGTCCAGCACGCCAGGGGTATTGGTCGCCATGATCCTGGCCTTTGTGCAAGCATCGAGATCAATGTTGTCATAGCCTACGGCGATATTACAGACTGCTTTCAGATCCGGGCAGCAAGAAAGGAGGGTCGAATCGATTCTGTCAGACAAGGTCACCAGGGCCCCCTCTTTATCAGAGAGATTCACGGCCAGCGTTCCTGGCTCCATTAAACTATCTGACTGATTGGATGTCACCTCGAAATATTGAGATAGGTATTCCAATACCTCATAAAATACTTCTCGTGTTACCAGAACCTTTGGCTTCATCGCTTTGTCCTGTGAATTTGACCTGATTCCATAAGGTTCTCAGGAAAAAAATTATTACTTTGGTATAATTGTAAGTCCATTTATATTTTATTGACAATTTCTTTTTATCTTGTTATAAGGGATAAAAATATATATCGTCAATAGCGGTTTTTATTTTTCAGGAGGGAGCCATGGCTCGATTGTATGAATACCAGGGAAAACAACTGCTTAAGGCAGCAAAAGTGCCAATTCCTCAGGGGGAAGTGGCGACGACTCCCCAGGAAGTTCGGAAGATAGCGGAAAAAATTGGCAAACCCGTGGCCGTTAAATCGCAGGTCTGGGCCGGGGGGCGTGGAAAAGCAGGCGGGATAAAATTTGGAGATAATCCTGATGAAGCGGAAAAGGTTGCTAAGGATATTTTTGGAATGGAAATTAAAAATCTGAAGGTTGAAAAGGTGCTCGTAGAAGAAAAACTCAACGTCGATAAGGAATACTATGTTGGTGTCATCATCGATGCATCGCGAGAGGTAAGGGCACCGGTCGTCATGTTCAGCACGGAAGGCGGGATGGATATTGAATCGGTGCCTTCTGAAAAAATCGCCCAAGTCAATGTGGATGTGCTGCGGGGGTTTCGCCTCTATGACGCCCTCAATCTCTGCGTGAATCTTAAAGTTCCCACCAAGGTTCTTCCATCCATTGCTCAAGCGATTATGGGTTTATACCAAACATTCAGGGGATACAATTGCCGGACAGCGGAGATTAACCCTCTCATCCAAACGAAAGATGGAAAAATCATTGCCGGGGATTGTCGTATCGCCATTGATGATTCATCGGTCTTTCGTCATCCCGAATTGGGGATCGACGTGGCGCGAGAAGCCCCCACGCCTCCCACCGAGTTTGATAAGATTTCATGGTGGATCGAGGAAGGTGACCTTCGTGGGACTTGCTATATTGCGCAAATGGCTCCGGATAGAAAAGGACTGGGTTATGTCGGCTATCATGGAATTGGCGGAGGTGGCGCCATCCTTGGTGTGGATGCCCTGAACCGTCAGGGGCTCAAGATTGCTAACTATGCGGACACGAGCGGGAATCCAACCGCTGCAAAGGTTTACCGGGCCGCTAAGGTTATTCTGTCTCAGCCGGATATTGAAGGATATATGCTCGGTGGTTTTATTGTTGCCAACCAGGAACAGTGGCACCATGCTCACGGAGTGGTGAAGGCCCTGCGAGAAGAACTGCCCAAGAGACCCGGTTTCCCCTGTGTGATCTTGCTTTGCGGAAACAAGGAAAAGGAATCGATGGAGATTCTGAAAGAGGGAACAGCGGATTTGCAGAAGCAGAATCCCATCGAGATCTACGGAAGCGATAGAGTGTACGAAACGGAGTTCCTTGCAAAACGAATGAGAGCCCTCATTGACGAATACAGGAAGAAAAGAGGAATCAAGGGCTAATGTGCTGTCTCAGAACTGACATTACATATCTTATCATTCCGGACTTGATCCGGAAACCATTCTTTTCAATCTGGATTCCCGCTGGAATTAATCCCTTACCTGATACGGTGCGGGAATGACAGTTCTTAGATGGTAAAGGAGGAAGGTCTATGCAGTTTGAAGAAAGAACGATCAAGGTCATTATTGATGAAAGTAAATGCAAAGATTGTAAAACCCATGCATGCGCTGCGGGGTGCAAATTATTCGACCGAGGAATCCTGGTGATCAAAGACGG
The DNA here is from genome assembly GCA_002327985.1 of Syntrophaceae bacterium UBA2188. Classification (GTDB taxonomy): domain Bacteria; phylum Desulfobacterota; class BSN033; order BSN033; family UBA1163; genus UBA1163. Next base: position 3,819 of record DCVM01000070.1, read on the forward strand.
AAAACCTGCCTTAGCGGGGGATGTAGAATTTGCCAAAAGGACAGGTACGGAATGTCTGGCTTGCGAATATGAATGCTGGTTCAGGGGAAACAAAGCGATCACCAT
>DCVM01000070.1:4071-17296 GCA_002327985.1 Syntrophaceae bacterium UBA2188
GGTTCAGCACGGGCCGCATTTATGAAAGGCTATGGCACTAAGGTAGTCGCCGGGGTGACACCTGGAAGGGGCGGGGAAGAAGTATCGGGTATCCCCGTATATAACACCGTCGAGGAAGCTGTGAAAGCACAGAAAAAGATCGATGCCAGCGTCACCTTTGTTCCCGGGCCGGGTCTCAAGGATGCTGTTCTTGAAGCCCTGGATGCCGGAATCAAGTTCATCGTGATGCCTGTGGAAAGAGTTCCTCTTTACGATATCCTTGAAATGATGGCCTATGGGAAACAGAAAGGCGCCCGTCTGTTGGGCCCCGGATCCATCGGCCTTATCAGCCCTGGTATCGCAGCGGCAGGGTGGCTTGGAGGTACTCCGGAATTTGCTAAAAAGGTGTTTGTGCCTGGACCTGTGGGGGTCATCTCAAGGAGTGGCGGGCAGTCCGGGACGGTGCCGTGGGCCATTCAACAGGCAGGCCTTGGTGTAACCACGGTCGTGCATATTGGAACAGAGCCGGTTTTAGGTCAGTCCATGGGTGATATCTTGCCTCTTTTTGAGGCCGATTCGGATACAAAGGCTGTTGCAATTTTTGGTGAAATTGGCGGTCCTTATGAAGAGGAAGCGGCTGAGGCGGTGAGGACAAAGAAATTTACGAAACCCCTTGTTGTCTATGTCGCAGGGGCCTGGGCCCCGGAGGGCATGCGATTCTCTCATGCGAGCAGCATCATCGAGAGGGGAAAGGGATCAGCAAAGGATAAAATTAAATCCCTTAAAGAGGCGGGAGTTCATGTGGTGGACCGACCCGATGAAATCGCCCCCACCATTAAACGATTGCTAAGCGTCTAAAACCATCAAATCCCCCCTCGCCCCCCTTTTCTAAGGGGGGGTTGGGGGGGGATCGAATTTGTTATCTACACAAAAATAAACCAAGGAGGTGCTTTATGACTGTGATGAGATCTGTTTTTTATATTCCGGGAAATAATGAGAAGATGATTTCTAAGGCTCCTGAGACTCCAGCAGACATCATTACCTTAGATCTGGAGGATTCCGTTCCCCCTGCTGAGAAACCAAAGGCCCGCGAGATGACGAAAGAAAATTTGAAATTTGCGGGGTCCGGGGGGTCCACGGTCTATGCCCGGATCAACAACTGGGAGACTTTGATGACCAATGATGACCTCGAAGCCATTGTATACGAAGGGCTTTCCGGTGTCTGCCTGGCTAAGTGTGGCGGTCCGGATCATGTCCAGCGTCTCGATTGGAAACTGGAGGAGTTGGAGCGAAGGAGAGGTCTGAAAGTGGGAAGCATTGCCATTCAGCTTCTGATTGAAACCGCCAAGGGAGTCATCAATGCCTATCCTTCAGCCATTGCCAGCAAGAGGGTGAACTCTCTTATCTTCGGCGCCGTGGATTATACGAAAGATATGAGGGTCAAACTCACCACCGAAGGCGATGAACAATTTTATGCGAGAGCCCATACCGCCGTGGCTGCCAGAGCGGCCGGTTGTATCGGTATCGATTGTCCCTTTGTGGCTTTTAAAGATACGGAAGCCTTTGAGAAAAACACGCGCTTCGGGCGCCAGTTAGGCTATGAAGGAAGAATGCTAATTCATCCGAGTCAGATCGAGCCCTCTCATCGAATCTATACGCCATCGCTGGAAGATGTGGAATGGGCAAAGGGTGTGGTAAAGGTTTTTGAGGAAGAGGGGATTGCCAAAGGCGCAGCAGCCGTTTCCTATATGGGGAAGATGGTGGATACTCCGGTTTATGATAATGCAAGGACAATCCTCGCCATCATGGAGGAGATTTCTGCTTTTGATGCCCGGCGTAAGAAATAAGAATTTTAGTAGGGCAGGGCTCATTGACCCATGACGGCCTGTTTGAGTTTATTGAGCCTGCCCTTCTTGTTTTTAATCAAAATTGAATCATGAGAATTACCATCGTTGGACAAGGCCCGTTTGGCGAAAAAACATTGGAGGCCTTGATTAAAAAAGGGGAGAATGTTGTAGGTTCTTTCTCTCCTCCCGACAAAAGGGGGGAGGCGATGAAGGCCTTGGCCGAGAAATCGGGAGTCCCCTTTTATTGTCCAAATTTGATGAAGGACATTGAGGTTTACGATTATGTGAAATTAAAGCCGGATCTTGCCGTATTGGCCTTCGTCACCGATATCATCCCTGAAAAATTAATCAACGTTCCCTCCCTCGGCACCATTTGTTATCACCCTTCCATTTTGCCCAGACATCGGGGCGCCAGCGCTATCAACTGGGCCATCATTCAAGGCGATACACGAACGGGATTGACCATTCTTTGGGTTGATAAAGGGATTGATACGGGCCCCATCTTACTGCAAAAAGAGGTGGAAATCGGCCCGGATGATACGACAGGGTCTCTTTATTTCAAAGCCCTCTTTCCGATGGGAATCGATGCTATCATTGAATCTGTTGAATTAATCAAAAAGGGGGCAGCGCCGCGGATCCCTCAGGATGAATCCAAAGCAACCTATGAACCCCCTTGTGATGATCGAGTGGCTTCCGTAAGTTTTGAAAAACCAATCAAAGAAATTTACAATTTAATTAGGGGATGTGATCCTCAGCCAGGGGTTTATACGACGTTTAAGGGGAAGAGGGTAAGGTTTTATGATGCAAAGATGTTCCCGTCGTCAATTGAAAAGCGATCCGGAGAAATTGTTTCAGTGGAAGAGGGAGGTCTTCGAATCGCCGTAAAAGGGGGACTTATACAAATTAGTAAATTCAGAGCGGACAAGGGAGAGAAGATTGGGTCTATCGAATTTGCAAAATTAGTGAATTTGAAAGCCGGAGATCGGTTTGGTGAATAATTAATCATGGGAAGATTGGAATAATGGAAGACTGGAATATTGGGTTTAAAAAGAGATGCTTTTCTCATTATTCCATCATTCCAAATGACTGGAGGACTTATGGAACGTGAAAAACTCATTGAAGAATCGATAAAGATTGTGGGAAAAGAAAATGTCTTGTCATCAGAGACAGACTTATTGCTCTATGGCTATGATGCTTCCCTCTTCCGGGGGAAACCCGATTGCATCGTCCTTCCTGGTTCAACAGAAGAAGTTTCGAAGATCGTCAAATTTGCCCATGAAGCAGGGATTCATGTTTTGGGCAGAGGATCCGGGACAAACCTGAGCGGAGGCACCATTCCGACACAAGGTGGTATCATCATCCATTTTTCAAGAATGAACAAGATTCTGGAAATCGACATCGAAAATCAGAGGGCAGTGGTAGAACCAGGAGTGTTTACCCTGGCCTTGAAAAATGCGTTGGCTCGTTATGGATATGTCTATCAACCCGACCCTGCCAGCGAAAAGGTTTCTACCTTCGGCGGGAATTTCGGAGAGAACTCAGGGGGGCCTCATTGCCTCAAATATGGAGTGACGACCAATCACATATTGGGAGCGGAAGTGGTCCTCTCGAATGGAGAGGTGGTTCAGGTCGGCGGCAAGTCGTTAGATAATCCAGGGTATGACCTGACAGGGCTTCTTGTCGGATCAGAAGGCACTCTGGGAATTGCAACAAAGTTGATCCTTCGAATCATGCCAAAACCCGAAGCGGTCAAGACCATGCTGGCTATCTACAATAGTTTAGAAGATGCCGGGAAAACGGTTTCAGCCATTATCGGCGATGGCATCGTTCCCGCCACTCTTGAAATGCTGGACAAACTGACGATCAAGGCCGTCGAAGAATCCATTCATGCAGGGTTTCCATTGGATGCGGAGGCTGTCCTGATCATCGAGCTGGACGGGCTAAAGGATGGGATGGAGAGACTGGCTGAGAGGATCATGGAAATCTGCAAGAAAAATAATGTCCGGGAAGTCAAGGCCGCTAAAAACGAGGCAGAGAGAATGCAGCTCTGGGCAGGCCGAAAGGGAGCTTTTGGCGCTATTGCCAGGCTTCGCCCCAACTATCTGGTTTGTGATGGCACCGTTCCCAGGACAAAATTGCCTGAAGTTTTAGCCAAGGTGATGGAAGTGGGAAGAAAATATGAGCTTTCGATTGCGAATGTCTTCCACGCAGGAGACGGGAATCTTCATCCTTTGATCCTTTTCGATGAAAGGAATGAAGAGGAACTCAGGAAGGTTCATCTGGCAGGTTCCGAGATTATGAAATTATGCGCCGATGCTGGCGGGACGATCAGCGGCGAACATGGAATTGGCACGGAGAAAAAGAAGGAAATGCTCTTCGTCTTTACGCCTCAAGACATTCGGGCCATGGAAAAGGTGAAAAGGGCCTTCGATCCGGAAGATCTTTACAACCCGGGAAAAGTTCTGCCGGAAGTGGAAGCGTAATCTTTAATCAGCAAAGCGCATAGTGCATAGGGTTTAAGAAGGAGAATTTGTATGTCTAAGACTGATAAACTTTTTCCTAAATTGAAAGAGATGGTTGGAGAAGCCAATGTGATCCAAGATCCGGAAAAACTTAAAGCTTATGCGATCGATGGGAAGAAACCGAAAGTGATTGTCTCTCCCGGGACGATTGATGAGGTTTCGAAAATCGTGGCTTATGCCAACCAGCAGCATTTCATTGTTATCCCCAGAGGGAACGGAACCAAAATGGGGATGGGCGGGATTCCCAAAAAGGTAAATATCATTCTTTCCACCAATCGGCTCAATCGTATCACGGACAGCGACTCCGAAAATCTGACCCTTTCCGCAGAAAGTGGAATCACTCTGAGCGAAGTTCAGGATAGTTTAGCGAAGTTGGGAAGAGGGTATTTCCTCCCTCTTGACCCGCCCTTCACGAATCAAGCCACTCTGGGGGGCATTGTGGCGACCAACTCGAGCGGGCCAAAAAGGCTGCTCTACGGCGCGGCCAGGGATTTGATCATCGGGACCAAGGCCGTTTTCCCGAATGGGGATATGGTGATCTCTGGCGGAAAGACGGTTAAGAATGTATCCGGTTATGACATGTGTAAACTCTTGATTGGCTCTTATGGGACATTGGGAATACTTTGTGAGATGACTTTTAAACTCCTTCCCCTCCCTGAAAAAGAGGCAACCTTATCGCTCTCTTTTGGTAAATTAGAAGAAGCAGATGGCTTTGTTCGTCAGCTGAGAATCTCCCAGCTCATTCCCTCGTCCATTGAGATCCTCAACTCCATTGCTGTCGAGAATATGAAATATCCACGATCCATGCCTCAAAATGGAAATTATCTCGTTACCGTAGGATTAGAAGGAGTCACTGAAAGCATTGGCAGGCAGGTTTCTGAGATGAGTGAGATGGGAAAGAAAAATGGGGTCCTTGAAACAATGACCTTGGATTCAGACAAGCATCGGGCTTTCTGGATTGCCCTCCGGAATTTTTCACAAGGATTGTCTGAAAAATACCCAAACTTCATCGGACTGAAATCAAACCTGTTGATCTCGAAATCCGGGGAGATGCTTGGGAATTATGAAAGAATTGCAAGAGAATCAGGAATAGAATGTGCCTTCATCTGCCATGCCGGAAATGGAATCCTTCACTCCTATATCCTTCCCGGGAAGAATTTTCGATCCAGGATTGAATCCTTTGTCCATTTCATTGGAGGGCTGACTTCCGAAGCAGTAAAAAATGAAGGCAATCTCGTCGTCGAGTCGTCGCCTCTTTCGATCAAAAAGAAAGTGGATGTATGGGGACAATCTCGAAGCGACTATCTGATGGTGCGCCGATTGAAAGGGCAAATAGACCCGGCAGGGATTCTGAACACAGGCCGATTTGTGGGAGGAATATGAGTTTCAGGGAGAGCGTGAGGCGCAAGTCGTAAGTGGTTTATCATAGTGCTGCCGTTATGCTGTTTACCGTGTTGCAGTTAAATCCAAAACCGCAGCACTGCAGCACCGCAATACTGCAGCATAAAGAAAAACCCCTCCCACCTCACGCTTTACCCCTTACGGAGGAAGGATTTCAATATTGGGATAGATAACCTAAATAGGAGTGAATGATGAAACAAGAAGATTTGAAAACCTTATTATATGATGAAATTGCCAAATGCAATCGATGCGGTTTTTGTTTGGCCCACTGTCCGATTTATTCCGTGACGGGGAGGGAATGGGCCACCCCCAGGGGGAAGAACGCCCTGGTCAGGGCGATCATCGAAGGTAAAATAGGCTGGACCCCTGAGATTGAGGACACCCTTTTCCGGTGTACGGGATGTCGGCTTTGTACGCAAACTTGTTTTCCTGCGGTAGAAACCAATCAGGGGGTTCTCGCAGGAAGGGCCTGTTTAGCAGAGATGAAACAATATCCAAAAATCGTGGACCGAGTTTCGAAGGCCCTGGAGAACAATTTCAATATCTCAGACGAACCCAATGAAGAACGCATCGCCTGGGTGGAATTCCTCAAGGATGTTCCAGGGCACATGTACCAGAAAGAAAAAGCAAAAGTTCTCTACTTTGTGGGATGCGTCGCCTCCTTCTTCCCTCTCGTCCAGAAAATTCCTCAGGCTTTCGTTCAAATTCTGGATAAGGGTGAAGTGGACTTCTCTACCCTTGGAGGAGAAGAATGGTGCTGCGGCTTTCCTCTCATTCAGATGGGGATGCCTGACAAGATGGAGAAACTGATCGACCACAACCAGGAGAAAGTCGAGCAGCTTGGCGCTGAAACAGTTGTTTTCGCCTGTCCGTCGTGCTATCACACATGGAAGGAGAAATACAAGATCAATGCCGAGATGCTCCATTCAACGCAGTTTATGGAAAGGTTGATCAATGAAGGAAAGATCAAGTTTAAGAAGGGTTTCAATAAGACTGTAACTTATCATGATCCATGTGATCTGGGAAGAAACAGTAAGGTCTTCGATCCGCCGAGGGATATTTTGAAAGCCATCCCCGGTCTCCAACTCATAGAGATGGCAAACAATCGGCAGCTCTGCATCTGCTGCGGGGGCGGGGGTGACCTGGAAATGATCGATCCGGAACTTTCTGCTGCTATAGCAGAGAGGAAGATTCAGGAAATTAAGGATACAGGGGCTGAAGTGGTGGTGACATCCTGTCAGCAGTGTATCCGGACGATTTCGGGTTATGCCCGCAAGAAAGAAATTGACCTTAAAGTGATGGATATCACCGAGGTCGTTCTGGAGGCGATGGGCTAAGTGGAACAAAATAAAACGACCAAAGAAATCTTACAGGCAAAATTGGCAGGGAGGAAACGGGCCCTGCTGTACCATCCCGACGTCCTTGAGAAATTGCGCCAGGAATTTCAAAAGTGGAAGAGTAACGTCGTACGCGAAGAAGATCGCTTAAAATGGCAGGCTACCCCTCATACGATTTTGGGGTCTGAAATTCCCAGGGAAATGCTCTATACGCCTCTCAGCAATCCAGATTTTGATTATACGGAGGATTTGGGTCATTCAGGTCAGGGACCTTTTACCCGGGGCATACATGCCAATATGTATCGGGGGAAAGAGTTCACCATGCGGCAGCTCACCGGTTTTGGGGGACCTGAGGAAACAAATCAGAGAATCAAATTCATGTTGGCTCATGGAGGGACAGGGGTTAATGTTCTTTTTGATCTTCCCACCATCCAAATGTATGACTCTGATGATCCGTTGTCCAAAGGGCAGGTCGGCATGTCTGGCGTTGCCATTGATTCAGTGGAGGATATGGATCTGGTATTTAAAGACATTCCTCTTGACAAAGTCACTGTTTCATTGGTGACCCATTACCCATCGAATACGGCCATCTTATTTCCCATGTACTTAGCCATGGCAGAGCGAAGAGGCATCCCCTGGGATAGGCTCCGTGGCAGTGTTCAGAATGATATTACCTTGGAGGAAGTCGTGCGGAGTGGTCCGGAGTACATTCCCCCTCCAGATTGTTTCAGGATTCAATGTGACAATATCGAGTTTATCCGGCAGGAGGTCCCTCTTTGGAATTTTGTGACTTATAACGGCTACAATTTGCGGGAGTTTGGAACGTCGGGTGTTACCGAGATGGCCGTGGCTCTTTCCAATGCCATTGCGACGATAGGAGAGATGATCCGAAGAGGGCATGATGTGGATTGGGTCGCTGAGAGGGTAGCATTTTTTTGGTCCCCCGCAAGTGATTTCTTTGAGGAGGTTGCCAGGTTGAGGGCGGTCAGAAGACTATGGTATAAAATAATGAAATATCGATTCGGTGCGAAGAGCCAGAGGTCGATGTGGATGAGATGTCATGTACAGACCTCCGGTGTTTCTTTGATGAGAGAGGAACCCTTGAACAACCTCATCAGGGCCGCATACCAGGCCCTGGCCGCTGTATTCGGGGGGGTTCAATCCTTACATGTGGATTCTTATGATGAGGCCTATTCCGTCCCCACCGAGGAAGCCGCATTGCTGTCATTGAGAACACAACAGATTATTCAGACGGAAACCGGGATTACCGACGTGGTCGACCCCCTGGGAGGCTCCTTCTATGTTGAAGCCCTGACGAATGAGATAGAAACGAGAATTCTCGATGAGGTGGATGAGATTGAGAGGGCGGGGGGTTATGTCGCGGCGGTAGACAGGGGTTGGTTACATCAAAAAATTGCTGAGTATTTCTATAATGAAAGAAACATGATTGAGAAGGGGGATATCAAATTGGTTGGCTATAATATCTATCAATCTCCAGTGGGGCTCCCTCCCATTCATGTCTTTCAATATCCTGAGGGGGTCGAGGAGAGGCAAAAGGCGAGATTGGCAGGATTGAAAGAACGAAGAGATAACGAGAAAGTCAACACTGCTCTCACTGCGCTGGAAGACGCTTGCAAGAGGGGACTGAACGTGGTTCCTTACACCCTTCAGTGTGCCAGGGTGGGTTCCTCGGAAGGTGAAATGTTCAAAGTATTTAAGAAAGCTTTTGGCCTGTGGAAGCCGCCAGTATTCTGGTGAGAAAGATGAGGTCATAGGGATAGATGGCTCGACAGATAAAAGTATTATTGTCGAAGCTCGGCTTGGATGTTCATAATCGGGGACTTATCACCGTCGCTAAGGAGTTGAGAGATGCAGGGATGGAGGTCATTTACATTGGCAATTCCCTCCCGAGGGAGATCATCCGGACGGCGATTCAGGAAGGCGTAGATGTCGTCGGAGTAAGCTCTCTTGGAGGCGCTCATCTAACGCTGGGAGGGGAACTGATTGAGGAAGCCAAGAAAGAAAAATTTGTTGAATATGTGGCATTTGTAATTGGAGGTGTTTTTTCTCCGTCGGATGCTGAAAAACTGAAAGAAATCGGTTTTCATGGGGTATTTATGCCTGGAGCGACACGGGAGGAAATCGTATCATCCATACGTAAAATTGTTTCTGGCAAGGCCCAAAGATTACAAGGAGAATGAGGTGCTCTAATGAAAAAATGGCCGCCCCAATATGATCGTTCTTATAGACCTTCCTCGAAATCCAAATTTTGGTTTAAGGATTTGGAGACCATGGACACTGAAGAGCGGGAGCAGAAAGTCATCCTCCCAAAGCTTCGGGCACAGATCAAGTATGTCTATGAAAGCTCCGGTCTTTACAAGAAAAAATGGGATCACGCAGGGATCAAGCCAAGAGACATTCGATCTCTTGCGGATTTCGAACAGATTCCTTTTTTGACGAAAGCGGAGATTCGCCAGGATCAGAAAGAAAACCCCCCTTTTGGCACCAATTTATGTACCTCTCTGAAAGATCTGGCGAGGGTTCAGGGGACATCAGGAACGACAGGCAAACCGACTGCCTTCGGGATCAGCAAAGGAGATATGGATCGCATCGGTGAAGCTCATGCTCGGGCAATGTGGGGTTTTGGCATGCGTCAGGAGGATATCGTCTTCATCGGCTCCTTTTTTAGTCTCTATTGGGGCAGTTGGGGGGCACTGGTGGGGGCCGAACGTCTTGGCGCCGTTGCTTTTCCTTTTGGCGCGGGTGTTCCCGGACAGACCGATCGAGCGATCGAATGGATGAAAGAGGTCAAGCCCACCATTTTTTACGGAACTCCCTCCTTCAGCCTCTACTTAGCTGAAAGGGCGAAAGAGAAAGGGGTGGATCCTGCCAAAGATTTTGGTTTCCGCATCCTTTTCTTCTCGGGAGAACCGGGAGCAGGCGTTCCATCCACTAAAAAGAGAATCGAGGAGACCTATGGTGGAATTTGTATCGACGCGGGTTCGACTGCGGAAATGACTCCGTGGATGTCTAACTGTGAATGTGAATACCGGACAGGAATGCACTTATGGCAGGATATTGTCTACGCAGAATTGATCGACCCGGTTACAAAAAAGAGGGTGCCTTACGGCAAGGAGGGGGTTACTGTTTATACGCATTTGGAACGATCGTCGCAGCCCATGATCCGGTTCTGGGCTGGAGATATATCTCAATGGGTGGATGATCCCTGCCCTTGTGGACGAACCTATCCGCGACTTCCAAAAGGCATCTATGGAAGGGCAGATGATATGTTCGTGGTGAGGGGAGAAAATGTTTATCCGAGTGCCATCGAAGATGTGATCAGAAGCACCAAAGGATTTGGAGATGAGTATCGCATCATTATTGCCAGAGAGAAGACGATGGATGAGCTCATTGTCCAGGCGGAATATGTGAAAGGAATGGATTTTAGGAGCATCCCCGAATTAAAGAAAAAACTTGAAGAAGAATTGAAGGCACGCGGGCTCCGGGCAGTGGTTCAGATGGTGGAGCCTGACCAGTTGGAGAGAACTGAGTTTAAAGCAAAAAGAGTGATCGACAAAAGAAGCCTCTATGATGAAATGACGAAAAAATAATGGATGTCACAGAGGTCGTCCTGGAGGCCATGGGGTCTTAGGACTTTTTAGAAAAAAGCATTTCTTGACAAGAAAAAGTAAATTATATTAGTGTTACACAATTAAAGGAATTTTCTGATTTTTAAAGTCTTTATAAGTGGTCGATTCCTATATGAAAGGAGGTGAATTCCCGAATAAGAGGGCTTAGAGGAAAGGGTAATCAAATAACTCAGGCTTAAGCATTTTTATTCTTTAAGCAAAATTAAAGTAGGGAGGTAATTTATGAATAAAAAAGTTGAAGAGAAGAAGAGTGAGGAGAAAGTTTCGCGTCGTAGTTTTTTGAAAACCGCAGCGGCGACAGCCGGTGTGACTGCAGCGACCATCGGTGTTCCTGCGTTTCTCAAACATGCCTCTGCCGCTCCCATCAAATGGAAGATGCAGACGGCCTGGGATGCAGGCACCATAGGGTTCGTCAAGTTTCAGGAATTCTGCAAGAGAATGGGAGAAGTCTCGGAAGGCAAACTCACAGTGGAAGGTTTCCCTGCCGGCGCCATTGTGGGGACCTTCGAGATGTTTGACGCAGTGAAAGCCGGTGTTTTCGATGCCTACCATTCCTTTGACGTTTACTGGGTAGGTAAAGTGCCTGCTTGCACCTTCCTCTCATCTTACCCATTTGGAATGGACCGCCCGGACCAGTGGGAAACATGGTTTGAATATTTGGGAGGAAAGGAAATTGCCCGGGAAGCCTATGGCGCACACAACATGATGTATATCGGGCCCGTCCAGCATGATGATAACCTCATTCACTCCAAAGTACCGATTCGTTCATTCGAAGAATTTAAAGGGAAAAAGATTCGCTATCCTGGTGGGATCATTGCTGATATCTATCGGGCGGCAGGGGTTTCAACGGTTCTACTTCCAGGCGGAGAAGTTTATCCGGCCCTTGAAAAGGGCGTCATTGACGCTTCGGACTATGTAGGCGCCGCGGTCAATTACAACCTTGGTTACGGCGAAATCGCAAAGTACATCATTATGGGACCTCCGTCCACACCATGCCTGCATCAACCTGTCGACTTGATGAGCGTGGAAGTTAATATGGGGAAATGGAAGGCTTTGCCCAAATATCTTCAGGATATGTTTGAAGCGGTGGTCAAATGGCACTCCTGGGATCATTACACAGCCATCCAGAAAGCCGATATCCAGGCCTTCGAAGACTTCCAGAAAAAGCAAGGCGTGACGATCATCCGGCTCAAAGAGTCAGATATTGAGAAATTCAAGAAGTTCGCTCCACCCTTATGGGTGACTTGGGCTAAGAAACAACCCCTTGCCCTGAAAGCCTTCAAGTCTCAGTGGGAGTACATGAAATCTATAAAGGTTGGCTACTATACGGAAAAAGATATGGTTGATCTGCAAGGAAAGAAGATCACTCTCTAAAAAGCCTTACGGGGAGAGGGAAATGAGATTCTTTCTAAATCCCTCTCCCCATTCAATGTAATTGCCCATGGCCGTTGGGCTAATCCTGCTTGCAGGCAGGTGTTTCGGTTATCGGTCAAATAGTAATGGGTGATGAAGCTGGTATCGAAGCCCGAAGCTCGAAAGACGAAGTTTGAGCATCCAGCTTCCATATACGAGGTTCGATACGAGCATCGACAACGACGGACGTTCCAAGTAATGAATTGGATCATAGGGTTCAAGATCACCTGAGGAGAAGGGTATGACTCGTTTAAATAAATTTATGATGGCTGTGAATAAAACTAACATCTTTATGGGGAAACTGATGGTTGGAGTGACCCTTTTGGCCGTCGCGGTCATCACCTTTGAGGTGTTGCTGCGTTATGTGTTTAACCGGCCGACAAACTGGGGCCATGAGACCATGACTTTGCTTTTTGCCATCTTTTATTGTGCGGCTGCAGGCTACGCCCATTACTATCGGGCCCATGTGAGGGTCGATGTTTTTTATTCGACTCGATCTGTACGAACACGGGCTTATCTCGATTTGGTGACCGCCAGTTTTTTCTTTTTGTTCACCTGTGTTTTTATATACACGAGCTGGAATTTCTACTGGAGTTCTCAGACAATGGCGGGGGGAGGCAAAATCTTTGGAATTACTGTTCCTGGGGAGATGTCTTTTACTGATTGGGCACCACCCTACTATCCCATTAAATTTATGATGCCCTTAGGGGGGGTTTTGTTACTCCTTCAGGGGATTGTTTGGCTCATTCGTGATATCCATATGGCTGTGACAGGGAGGGAATGGACATGAGTATTGAGCTGATTACTATTACGATGTTCGGATCCATGATGCTTCTTCTACTGCTTGGGCTCCCTGTTGCTTTTTCCTGTGGTGCGGTAGGAGTGATCTTCACGGCAATTTTGCAGGGGCCTGAGGCAGTCAATATTGTCCCGACACGGGTTTTCGGTCTCATGGTGAACTACCTCCTGGCAGCCATCCCTCTTTTCATCTTTATGGCCTGTATTCTTGAAAGGGGTGGTCTCATTGGAGAGATCTACGAAATGGTCCATCACTGGGTGGGATGGCTTAAAGGGGG
>DCVM01000070.1:17393-45981 GCA_002327985.1 Syntrophaceae bacterium UBA2188
TATGGGATGGTGGACAACACCTCCATCGGACAGCTTTATGCTGGAGCCTTTTTACCGGGTTTTATCCTTGCGTCTTTGTTTATCACTTATATTACCATTCGGTGTTATATCAATCCGAGATTGGGACCAGCCATTCCTAAGGAAGAACGTTTACCCGTTAGGGGTAAAATCAAGAAAAGTTTACCGATCATTCCTGTAGGTATCTTGATTTTCTTAGTCCTCGGAACGATCGTCACTGGCGTCGCAGCACCCACTGAAGCCGCGGGAGTCGGGGCAGCCGGAGCGATCATCCTAACGGCAATTCAGGGCAAGTTGAAATGGAAGGGAATTGTTGAAGCCTGTGAGAATACCCTGAAATCCTCAGCCATGGTGCTCTGGACCATGTTTGGAGCGAACATTTTTGTTGCCCTCTATGTGATGGTGGGGGGCGGGCAATTTGTCACGGATGTGCTCGTTGGGTCCGGATTGAGTAAATGGGCGATCATTGTGATCATGCAGCTCATCCTTATCTTTCTCGGTTGCTTCATTGACTGGGTCGGTATCGTCATGCTTACCGTCCCAATTTTTGGCCCCATCATTCGCCAATTAGGGTTCGACCCGATCTGGTTCGGGGTTCTTTTTGCGGTCAATTTGCAAATTTCCTTCCTCTCTCCACCATTTGGGTATGCACTTTTTTATCTCAAGGGCGTAGCGCCACCAGAGGTTTCCACCACAGATATTTGGAGAGGGGCAGCACCTTTTATCGGACTCCAATTTATAGGATTAGCCCTTTGTATGATCTTTCCGGATATCATACTGATTCTGCCCACTTGGTTCTTCAGAGGTTAAAAGGTTGCCATGCTTTTTAATTTGGCTTGGAAGCGCCCCTCTTTGCAGGGGCGTTTCTTTTCNNGGTATCAGGCGCCCATGATCTATTTGGGCATCTTCTACGCAGTTTTGGTCGCCTGGACCATCATCTGCATCTTTCTCATCGGTTTTAAACTGACCCAGTCGGAATGGGGCAATTTACTCCAATTATTTATGATCGCATTTGTCATCGCGATGACCTGGTATTTTTCGATGGGGATCTCTTATCGAGTCAATGTGGAGGAAGATGGGACCCTTCGGTTGACAAGTTTCAGAAGGATTCTCAGGGTCGACTCCAGAAAAATGGAGCTCATTGAGGGACCTCATTTACCCATCGGGTTCATTCGATTTCGGTTGGAACGGGAAAAGGCCTACCTCTTCTGCGTGGTAAAGGATAAATCCCTTCAACAAATTTTATCTCGGATCAGAGAAATCAACCCCGATATCAAATTCAAGAGTCTTCACTTAACCCCTTGAACCCTCCAATCATTTGGTTATGCGTGACGGTCTGCGGGTGTGACCCGAATCTGATTTTCAATCGATCCCACGCCCTTGAGTGTTTTCAAAAGGCTTTCGGCTCTTGTTTTGGTTGCCTGGTTTTCTGCTAACCCACTCAATCGGATTTTACCCGGTTCCACAACGGAAACAGAAACAGAAGTCGTTGGTCCATAGGTTAAACCCGCCTCAATGAGGGCCGCCTCGGCCCTTCGTACGAGTCCCATCATTTCAATTGATTTGATTGCATCAATTGAACAGGCCTTTATTTCTTCAGAACGAGCCATTTCAATCACTGTATCCGCGGCCAATGGCACGCTCAATTTATCCATGTTTAGAATCACGTCATAGAGTCCAGGGTTTTCCCAATCTACTCCGAAGGCGAATTTAATAAACGCGTCCCTTTCATGGTCGCTCCTCTCGATCGCTTTCAAAGCCCCTTCCCGTGTGAATCCCCTTCCAATCAGATTCTTGGCCCTTTTTTCGACGGAGGCCGTCACCCTGATGTGGAGGGCGCAACTGAAGGATTTCAAAAGGATGTGACTCCCTCGGCCGAGGAAAACCGCGTTTCCCTTTTTGGCCAACTCATAGACTAAGGAAGTAAGACGATCAAGCCCAATAGCAGGTTTATGGGAAAAGAGCCTTTGAAATAAAGAAGGAGCTTTTTCATCTATTTCTTTGATATTTTTCAGAAATCCCATTTCCATGGCTGCATTTTCTATGGCTTCTGTATCATAGAATTGATATCCTAATTTATCCGAGACCTGTCTTGCAATTTCGGTCCCATTCGTTCCCATCTTCCTTGAAAATGTGATGAAATACATAAAAGCCTCCTTTGTGTGGTAGTATATCTCCAGTTTAATTACGGATCACAAGTAAGTCAACTAAAAACCGACGACGAAGGTAACGCTGACGCTTGATTACACAGATTCCTAAAAATGATTCCACAGATTTTCTTGAATGATCGATGAATTATTTTCTTGTGTAATCTGTGTAATCGGTTCCTCTTCGGTGTAATCAGGGATTTCTTGGTTCTTTTAGAAATCCCGTGAATATTTCTTGACTCACAAAATTGTATCTGTTATAAAAATATGTACTTTATTAAGGAGGGATTTTATGTTTGATATACCCGGTATGCCTATGATTAATATGCCTCACAACTTCTTATTGTGGGTCTGTGTGGTCATTGTAGGTGCTGTGATCGGCTTCGTCATTTATGGGTTCATCAAGGGTTTCGAAAACGTATTTCCTGAAGGATAATTTTCTCTATCCTGGTGGGTTTCAAGTTATGAAACCCACCAAACCGTTAACGGGCACATCTGATCTTTTAATATTCGATTTAAACCAACTCACCCATTCGGTCGACCAACCATTTGGCGAGATCTTTCGCTTTATCCGTATCCCAATACGGTTTCACGTTTCCATCGTTTCCCGTCTCGAGCAAATACTTTTTTCCACCTTTTTCTGAACGTTTAGGATTAAGGCTGATGATTGCTACACCTCCGCCAAAGGTGGGAGGGATGTTAAACTTCAATGTTTCCCCCTCCTTAAACTGTTCCATCCTCTTAATAATTTCGTCTTTACTCAGTTTCATTTTTTCTCCTCACAATTTCGAACTTGGGAAAATGATCGTTACCCTGCGCCCCTCAGCCAAAATAATTCATTTGTGAAAAAAAATAATTTCTGGTAAATTGTATTTGATAGTACGTGACGATTTATTTGTTTCCTGAGATTTAAAGCATGAAGTTTGCTTCACGCTTTAAAGATTATGAGTTTAGTCTGCATTTGTCAAGAGAAAATTTTAAGGGTTTAGTCCCACTCAAATAGAATTAAGGAACTTTCCCTATGGCAGAATGGATGTTTGTAACAAATTATGCATTGGTTCTTGTCTATTTGGCTAAACACCCACGAATCACCGCCAGGGAGTTAGCAATATCAATAGGGATCACTGAAAGGGCGGTTAGAAAGATTATTGCTGACCTCGAAGCCGAACATTACATCTCCAAAGAAAAGGAGGGGAGGGGGATAAGGTATTCGGTTAATGCCAAGTTGCCATTCCGTCATCAGACTCAGCAAGACAAGTCGATAGGCAAACTCTTAGAGGTATTAGGCTGGAAAGAAAAAAGGAAAAATACGAAAACTTCTAAATAGAACCAATAAGGGAATTTGGTCTTTATCGAGGTAGCATTTTATACCTTTTTCAAGCGAAGTAGCAGCCTTTTCAATTCTTCTCCCACATCTCTTCCTGGCCGCTTTAGAGGAAGCCTAGGGTCCCCCCCACAATATCCCGCCAGATCCATTGCCATCTTCAAACCGCCGATGCCATACTTTGTCGTCACGGCTTTGGCTAACGGGGTTAATCGACCTTGTAAGGCCCTTGCCTCATTCATTTTCTCTTTGTTAAAAAGATTCTGGATCTGAACGCATTCTTGGGGAACGACATTTGCCACAGCCAGGATTCCACCTACCGCTCCTACACAAAGCGCAGGGAAGAATACGGGTGCGGAGCCTACAAAGACAGCAAATCCTTTTTGAGACAAATTAATCATCTCACTCAATTGACCGATATTTCCTGAACTGTCTTTGATCCCAATAATGTTAGAATGCTCAGAAAGTTTAGCCACTATCTCGGGGTCTAAATTGATTCCGGTAAATTGTGGGACGTTGTAGATGAGAATTCCGACTCTGGAAGAATCTGCAACAGCCATGAAGTGATCATATAAAATCTGTGGTTTCATTGATCCTTTGAAATAGGAAGGAGTCACCACGAGAGCGCAGTCCGCCCCCATCTTAGCCACTTGATTAGTAAAAAGAATTGTTTCCTGAGTTGATTCCATGCCGGTTCCGACAAGCATGATTTGGGATGTAGGAATCGATTCCCTCGAGACCTCCGTCACTTTTATTTTTTCCTTTTTGTTGAGATAGACAGTCTCCCCATTCGATCCGAGAACGAGGTAACCGGAAAGACCCGTTTTATTCCATTTTTGAAAGTTCGTTTTGAGTTTACCTACATCTAATTTTCCATCCTGAAAAGGTGTGGTAATGGGTGGCAAAACACCGGCGAGTTTCATGGTATTCCTCCGGAAAAATCATTAGGGTTCAAAGATTCCAGGGTTCGTGGGTTCAAGGGATTTTTGTAAAATTTTAACTTGGACCCTTTAATCCTGGAAACCTTGAATCCTTCTCAAGGGTAACATGTGAAAAGGCGATGGTCAAATGTTCTCCCTCAGTCACAAGATAGAAAACCGTCGATCTGGTAGGAATACTTTCAAAACTTTATCAAGTGCACGTCCAATAGGAATGGGTCATCATCGGGGGACCCTTGCTCAGCCTGATTAGAGTTATTCCTTCTTGGTAGATATAATGGAGAGGTGGCACTATAAAGTTTTTCCAGCATCCCTCCCAGATCTCCAAAATCTCCTGAGACTGAGGGATGACGGTCAAATTGCTTTTTTCCTTGACAATTATTATTAATCCTATTGTAATTAGAGAAAATTTTGGTGGGGAGCAGATCCGTGGTTGAGAGAAAGATCAAGGAAGCAACAAAAATCTTAAATCTTTTAAGGTCCATGTCCAATTATAAACCCCATTTTGAGATCATAGGTAATTACCGGCTCATTGATGATGGCGTGCGACCGGAGGCCACCATTATGCTCCGGGCCAACGACAAAGAGATGCATGAAGCGGACACAGGGGTAGGTCCCGTAGATGCCCTGGCAAAAGTCTTGAAAAAATCACTCAAATCTATTTTCCCCGAAGTCGATCATATAAAATTGATTGACTTCAGTTCAAAAATCTTTGATCCGGGTGCAGGAACCGCCGCAGGCGTGGAGGTGGAGATTCTCTTTAGCAATGGGAAGGATGCCTGGAGGGTCAAGGCATTTTCTGAAAATATTTGCAAAGCTTCTTTTCTGGCATTGGTGGATGGATTCGAATATGGAATTTATATTTCAAGAGAAAAGAAGAATGAACAATAGTCAATAAGCAATGGAAAAAGGGCAAATTAATAGTGGTGAAAAACTAACCAAACATATTTAAAATTTTGGATTCCTGTCATCCTGAACCATATCCTGGATCAAGCAATGTCATTCTGAACTTGTTTCAGGACCTGGTTCGGCATGACGCTTTATGTTTGTTTGAAGGGAGGCCCTTATGGATCGAAAAAAATTGGAAGAGGCCGTTTTGAAAAACGCAAAGGCAGGGAAAATTCCCTGCGCGGTGTGTTTTAAGATCGCCGACGATTTTGAAATGCCAAAGAAGGAATTGACCAAGATTTTGAACGAAATGAATATTAAAATCAGTCAGTGTCAATTGGGTTGTTTTGAATAATATTTTCAATTAATTATTTGGATAAGAGCATTGTCTTTTCGTGTAAAAACATGACATTTTTCGTTCAAATTGTGAAATATTTTCATATTTGAATGATCTTTCCTTCTAAACGATAATAAGCTAACCATTTGAAATCATAAAATATTTTTAATGGTTATAAACTTGGTATAAATATTGCTCCTATCGATTATAGGTTAACTTATTGTTTTTATTAAAATTTTAACAAGATGAGAAAAATATGTTAGGTCTGTTACAACTTTTACTCGCAGTGTTTGCTATCTTTAGTGCCCTAAGATTCCCAGAGGAGTTGAAGCTCTTCGTACCTTTAGGTTGCCTGATTGCAATGCTCATCATCAGTCGGCTTGAAAAAAGGAAGACCGATAGAAAAACGGAAAGGATAAGTTTTTTGCAGTCGGAAATGGATAAGGTTTCAAAAAAAGAGTCCACGGCGATCAAAGACCAGGATTTTTTCATTATCGACTCATTGCTCTGGCCAAAAAGTGAATTGTTACTAATCGATGCCGTTCATTCCATCTTTAAGGATTTGGGATTCAAGGTGTCTGCTGGCATCAACTATCAAACCGTGGATCGGATTGTTAAAATTCCTGAAACACACATGGTTTTTGGGGTACAAATTCTGATGAGTGAAGGGGAACTGGAGGGGAACCACCCCAAAATCAGCCGGGCCTTGCAATTTGAAAAAGAAAAAAGGGAAAATGAGAAATCCTTGATGATTGTGAGCACCCATATTCACCTTCCGCTTTCGGAGAGGGATAGGTTGAATCATATCTCCAAAGAGCTGAGTCATTTTTTAAAACGGCATCATATGAGCTTAATAACGACCCATCACCTCTATGAGCTCTGGCAGAAAGCAAAAGGAAGAGAAATTAATATTTTTGGATTCTTTGAAAAGGTCTATTCTCATTCAGGGGAGACTCTACAGTCAAAAGAAATTGAAAATTCTCAATCGCCTCTATTTGGTGTACCTGTCTAATAACTCTCTACGGTTATCCTCACCCAACTAAGGAAGAAAGAACCTTTCGATCTCCTATATTCTCCGTTATAATAAGATTAATGCAGGGTAAAGAGGTTTTAGCCAAAGGAATTTATAAAAATATGCCAGAATACCCCTCAGCTCTGCTGGGGGGATGAATGGCCTCCCTCTCCCCTGGGGGGAGAGGGTTAGGGTGAGGGGGAAATGATCTTATCATCACCCCCACCTTAATCCTCCCCCATCAAGGGGGAGGAAAGTTTTTTAGAGAATTTGATGCCCCGCAGCTTGCTGCGGGGTAGTTCACTTGAAGAGAGCAGTGAATGCATATATGCGTTCACTACGATTGATGGAATGAAAGGACGGGGATGACCATGACGATCGGCAGATTTGGACTGAGAAGAAGAAATTACGATTTTCCTCCATTCCGGCCGCCCAGCGAGGCAAACAGCCTTCTCCTTAGAGTGACCCGGGGATGTCCTTGGAACCGGTGCGCTTTCTGTTCAATGTATAAAGGGATGAAGTTTGAAATCAGGGATATTGAAGAAATTCTGGGAGATATCGAATTAGCAAAGGACCTTTATGGCGATAGAATTGGGACAGTTTTTATTGGGGATTCTAATAGTCTGGTGGCAAAGACCGAGATGTTGATCAAAATTTTAAACGCCTTATTCAACTCTTTTCCGCATATCCAAAGGGTGACCAGTTATGCGCGGGCAAAAACTATTGCGAAGAAACCGTTAGAGGATTTGATAAAAATCCGTCAAGCAGGCTTGAACAGGCTGCACGTGGGTCTTGAAACTGGCGATCGGGAACTCCTCATGGCTATTGAGAAGGGAGCCACTCCGGAGGAGATGATTGCAGCGGGGAAGAAAGCGAAAGAGGCGGGGTTCGAATATTCTTTGTATGTCTTGCTGGGCATCGGCGGTGAAGGAAAATGGGAGCAACATGCCAAGGGAACAGCAGAGGTATTGAATCACATTGATCCCCATTTTATCCGCGTCCGGACCTTTATCCCACAACCCAACTCCCCCCTTTATGAGGCCATGGTCAATGGTGATTTTCAACCGGCTTCTCCCGAAACAATATTAAAGGAAACCAAACTCCTTTTGGAAAAGCTTCAAGTGACCTCCCAATTTTTAAGTGACCATATTTCCAATCTTCTTCCTCTCCATGGGAAACTTCCAGACGATCAGGAAAAAATGATCCAGGTGATTGAGGAGGCCTTAATAGAGGTCAGAAAAAATGATGGATTGCGGGAAGAGATGGAGATGCGAAGACACCTGACGAACCTCTAATTGGAACAGCTGGAATAATGGAATGGTGGAATGATGGGTTTAAATTCCATTATTCCCATCTTCCAATATTCCATTATTCCATTATTTGGTGCCACAGGTGGAGCAACTGGTGGCGGAACAGCTACTGCAGGAGGAACTGGCAGTGCTTTTGAACTTTCCACCGCTGGAAAAGGCAAAGGCAGACATCAATCGGTGAACTTTTTTGCTTTTACACTTAGGGCAGGCAATCTTTTCAGAGGACTTCAATACTAATTTTTCGAATTCGTTCTGACATTGATGACAATGAAACTCATAAATAGGCATCTTAAGAAACCCTT
Organism: Syntrophaceae bacterium UBA2188; assembly: GCA_002327985.1. Lineage (GTDB taxonomy): Bacteria > Desulfobacterota > BSN033 > BSN033 > UBA1163 > UBA1163. The sequence continues at coordinate 25,670 of DCVM01000070.1, forward strand.
CTCACTTCATCGTAACACTTTCTTATTCGGTCAGCAAGGGAGCTTGCTTTATTAGCTGCCTTCAGACCCTTTTCTTCTTTCAATTCAGAGTAGATCTTGTTGCAAACCTCTTCGACCTTTTTCAAATATTCCCTCTTCAATTTTCCATTTAATTTGAGAGAAATCAGCTTGGTAAAATAAGATAATGACTCCAGATAAGCATTTTTGTAATAATCATTCATCCCAAGGCTAAAGTTTAAAAAGAATCGGAGGTCGTGGCGACGGGGGTCCATTTTATGGGCTTTTAAAAAATAGGTTGAGGAGAGGTCATAATGCTCGCTCTGGAGATAACTCTGGCCGGCCAGCTCGTAGGCATCGAGAATTCCTCTTTTGAACATGAGATTAAAAATTTCTTTTACCCTTTTAGTCCCATAAACCTTTTGGAGGAGAGTTAGATTTTCCAAAAGGAAGCGAACCAAAAAGGTGTTTTTTGCGTTTTCTTTAATCAGATCAATAAGCTGTGCCATGGCATCTTGAAAAAGGGAGCGGGTCTCCTCCATTCCTTCTGCGACCCCCAGGTTGGCCTTCGTGATAATTCGTTCGAATAGTTGAAGGTAGTCCTTTTCATAATTGGATTTCCCAACCCTTAATTTGTATTGGAGATACCTCGGCCGATAGACTTCTAATTGATAGATGTTTTCTCGTAACTTCATCGCTTCGTGGAAAATAGATCCGATGACCAGGTCGAGAAGCCACTGATTATTATGAAGGGGTTTCTCCCCCTTATCTCGATAGAGGGCATGACACTGTTCTTTTAAGTTGTAAAGGAGACTCTTACCTTTGTCATCCACCCAAACGCCAATATCTGAGAAATGGAGACAGCCCTCGCTATATTTGCTATAGATTTCTTGAAAAGCAACCTCTGAGAGAAGGAGCCCCCTTACGATCTCTAATTTAAATCTATCGTGTGTCACTTGGTATTTTCTTCCCATTTTATGACCTCTTACTTTTAAATATATCAGGTCATCCCTTTTTTGTGAAGTCCCAAATATATTGAAAACTGACCGTGGATCACTTTTAAAAACAGATGGACAGGTTGAAAAAGCTTTAGAGCGGGAACCATTGTTTAATTTGATTCATGAGCTTAAAACCATTTAATAATTTGTCTTGCCTGATTAGGACAGTGACCTCTACCATCAAAGACCGCATTCTAAAGGTTTGGAAGTCTCTCCATCTGTTTGAGCAATTTTCCCAACGACATGGGATGATCTTTTATAGGTTGAATTCCCTATTTTCATGACCTGATCGATGGTTGGTATTGAAAAATATTGACGTCAAAGGTAAAATAGAGTTATATAATGACTCTAATTTTTGAAAGGAGGGGAATTTTATGGCAGTCAGAGTTGGAATTAATGGATTTGGAAGGATTGGTCGAAATGTTCTGAGAGCAGGTCTCAATATGAAAGATTTGGAATTTGTGGCAGTGAATGATCTTACAGATGCACCGACATTGGCCCATCTCCTGAAATATGATTCCGTCCATGGGAAATTTGGGGCACGAGTGGAAGCGAAAAAAGAGGCGTTTTTGATCGATGGAAAAGAGGTCAAGGTCTTCGCCCTGAAAGACCCAGGACAGCTCCCCTGGAAGGATTTGGGAGTGGATGTCGTGTTGGAAAGCACAGGGAGGTTTACGGATCGAGCAGGAGGATCAAAGCATATAGAAGCTGGCGCCAAGAAGGTGGTCATCTCCGCTCCGGCAAAAGATCCGGATGTTTCCTTAGTCTTGGGAGTGAATGAAAAGGTTTATGATCCTTCCAAACATCACATCCTCTCCATGGGATCCTGCACGACGAACTGTCTTGCTCCCATCGCAAAAATATTGGTGGATGAGTTTGGTGTAGAATATGGTTTGATGACGACCATCCATGCCTATACCAATGACCAGGTCATTCTCGATTTTCCGCACAAGGATCTCCGCCGAGCCAGGGCAGCTGGAATGTCCATGATTCCAACCACCACGGGAGCGGCGACGGCCCTTGCCTTGGTGATCCCGGAGCTGAAGGGGAAGATGGATGGGATGGCCATTCGAGTCCCCACACCCAATGTTTCTGTGGTCGATTTGGTTGTGGAGTTGAAAAAAGAGACAAACATAGACGGGATGAACAAGATTTTAAAATCTTATGCAGAAGGGAAGTTAAAGGGGATTCTGAGCTTTTGTGAGGAACCTCTCGTTTCCATTGACTTCAATGGAAATTCCCATTCATCTATTGTCGATGGTCCGTCCACAAAAGTGATTGGCGGAAAATTGGTGAAGATTATTTCCTGGTATGATAACGAATGGGGTTTTTCCAATCGGATGGCAGAATTGTTCTTATTTCTTTTTGGGAAGAAATAACGAATTAAAGTTTGAGGTCTATCGGCTAGGGTTAAGATGCCCGTATTATTTAGAGACGATGAACATTAAACGATAAACGTTGAACCATATATGATTTTTTGTTCATTGTTCGTTGTCCATCGTTCAACGTCAGCGACCAACTTCCTATCTCTGTCCTTAACCGAAATGACAAAACGATGATTTGGGCAGGAGTGTGTCATGGGTATTCGTACAATAGAACAAATTGAATTGAAAGGAAAGCGGGTATTCATCCGGGTCGATTTTAATGTTCCTCAAGACGAGAAGCATCACATTACCGATGATACCCGAATTCTCCTTTCCCTCCCGACCATCCGGTTTGTCAGTGAAAACGGTGGAAAGGCTATCCTTGCCTCCCATCTGGGAAGGCCGAAAGGGAAAAAAGATCCTAAATTTAGTCTGGCTCCGGTGGCCGAAAGGTTATCTCAATTATTGGAGAGAAAGGTAGTCTTCGCCACGGATTGCATAGGAGAAGACGTTCAGAAACAGATTGGAGGGATGGAAGAGGGGGGAGTGCTTCTCCTGGAAAACCTCAGATTTTATTCCGAGGAAGAAAAGAATGAAGAAAGTTTTTCAAAAGCCCTAGCCTCCCTCTGTGATGTCTACGTCAATGACGCCTTTGGCACTGCCCACCGGGCTCATGCCTCCACAGAAGGGATGACACGATTTGTGAAGATTGTGGCAGCAGGCTTTTTGATGATGAAAGAGGTCGAGAGTCTGGAGAGGGCCCTGATCAATCCGCAAAACCCTTATGTGGCGATCCTTGGTGGAGCAAAGGTTTCTGATAAGATTGGTGTCATACAAAATCTTCTCAATAAGGTAACCACTCTCTTAATTGGGGGAGGGATGGCCTATACTTTCCTTAAAGCAGAGGGATTTCAGATAGGGAAATCACTCGTCGAAGAAGACCAGGTTGAATTCTCACTCAATCTCATCGAGAAGGCAAAGGGAAAGGTCAAATTTCTTCTCCCGTCAGATCATATCGCTGCCGAACAAATGGATATCCAGGCTAAGAGGGGGATTGTTAAGAATGATCAGATTCCCTCGAGCTGGGTTTGCTTGGATATAGGTCCAGAGACCGTGAAGATATTTTCAGAGGAGATACAATCTGCCAAAACCATTGTTTGGAATGGACCTATGGGTGTCTTTGAGATGGAGCCATTCAGTCAGGGGACTTTTGGCATTGCAAAAGCGATTGCCAACTCCTCCGCCTTTAGTATTGTGGGAGGCGGGGATTCTGTCGCTGCTGTGAACAAGGCAGGGGTGGCGGAAAAAATCAATCATATTTCAACCGGTGGTGGAGCTTCTCTCGAATTTCTTGAGGGAAAGAAGTTGCCGGGCATTGAGGCCTTGAGGAGGGAATGATGGAGAGATTACCTTTCATAACAGGGAATTGGAAGATGAATAAAACGGTGGGGGAAGCGATCCACCTCGTCAGGGAGCTCAAATCAGCTATGTCCGGAATCAAAGGAGTGGAAGTCGCCGTGGCCCCTCCGTTTACATCGCTCTACGCAGTCCATCAGGAGCTTGAAGGTTCTTCTATCGGTCTGGCGGCTCAAAATCTTTACTGGGAAGAGAAGGGGGCCTTTACAGGTGAAGTGTCTCCGCTCATGCTTAAGGAAGTGGGCTGTCATTATGTGATCGTCGGTCATTCCGAAAGACGACAGTTTTTTGGGGAGACCGATGAAACGGTGAATCGAAGAATCAAAGCCGCACTCACTCAAGGGCTGAAGGTAATCTTCTGCATCGGGGAAACGTTAGGGGAAAGGGAAGAGGGAAAGACATTTTTGTTGATCGAGAAACAGATAGAAGGTGGATTGAGAGGATTGGGCGATCAAGAGATGAGAAACATTGTGATCGCCTATGAACCTGTTTGGGCCATCGGAACGGGAAAGACCGCCACTCCGGAACAGGCTGAAGAGGTGCATCGATTCATCAGAGAAAAATTAGAAAAGCTTTATTCACAAAAAATTTCAGAAGAAATACGGATTCAATATGGTGGAAGTGTGACTCCCGAAAATGTCAAAGGGCTGATGAATCAGCCAAATATTGACGGTGCCTTGGTAGGAGGAGCCAGTCTGAAAGCAGACTCTTTCTCAAAGATTGTCAGATTTAAAGAATTGTGATATAAAGTTGTGATATAAATTAAAGGGGATTGAATTTATGACTGTCATTATTGTTTTGCACATATTAGTTTGTATGGCGCTCATTTTGATCGTTCTGCTTCAAGCAGGAAAAGGGGCAGAGATGGGGGCAGCTTTCGGGGGAGCGAGCCAGACCATTTTCGGGAGTGCCGGGGCAATGGGATTTCTTTCTAAGCTGACCACAGTGGCTGCCATCATTTTTATGATCACCTCTCTTCTTCTGACCTTCTCCTCGGCGAGAAAAACGTCGACGGTCATGAAGGAAAAACCGGCTCCGGCAGCCCCTGCAGGACCATTAGAGATGCCAAGTCAACCTCAGGTGCCGGTCCCGGAGCCAAAGAAGTAGAAGAAAGGAATGGTTGTTAGGCAAGGGTTACGAAGCCCTTTTGAGTATAAAGTCAAACGGTTATGGGTGACGATGCTCGTATCGAAGCCTGAAGCTTGATGCTGCATGCTCGGGTTTCAAGTTTCGAAAGACGAACACCGATACGGGCTTCGACAACAATAGACGTTCAACCCAATCCTTAGCCTTTTAACGAAACCGGCGTCCTTGACCTAACCCATAGACAAAAGGCATTTGATTTTAATGATGCCGAAGTGGTGGAATTGGTAGACACGCCATCTTGAGGGGGTGGTGGGTAATCCCCGTGGGGGTTCAAATCCCCCCTTCGGCACCATCAAAAGGTAAACAAGAGGAGAGGTGAGTAGACCCCTCCTCTTATTATTTTATCTAAGTTTATTCCTCTGCCTTCGATGGGAGAAAATGCACTGAGATACTCCTCTCCCTTGGAGATCGTATCATCATGGTGGCCAAGGGACGGAGAGCCAGCCTTGGGAGCTTTAGAATCGCGATTCTTTGAAAAGTATGGGTAACAGTCCTGATCGTTGAAAACGATGTTTACAGGGTAAACAAAACGATGGATTTATTCACTAAGAGGTTTCGCTCTAAATCTCCCTCAGCCGCCTCTCCATCCCTTAGCCCAATTATAAACTTCTTGAGAATCGGCGTTCATTTCTTTTCTTTTTCAAATTGTGACACAGTCCCTTGATGGGAGAGGGTAGGGTGAGGGGAAAGTTTTTGCGTTATTTTCAGAATGAAGAAGGGTAAATTAATCCCATGGATGAGCATTCTCCAGAAGTGATGACTGCTATTCAGGCGGTCATCATCGCATCAGCACTTTGCCAAAAAATAAGTAAGGATCTGGTTGGCGGGGGTTCCATCCTAAAGAGTGATAGAAGCCCGGTGACGATTGCCGATTTTGGATCTCAGGCAGTTATTTGTAAGCTGATCAAAGAAAGATTCCCTCAGGATACGGTTATCGCTGAGGAAGATTCAAAAGAATTAAGAAAACCGGATCGTTTAAATATCCTAAAACAGGTCACCCGCTATGTCCAAGGTTTCATTCCAGCTTCCTCTTCAGAGGAGGTGTGTTCGTGGATTGATTTCAGCACCAATTCTATCAGCGATCGTTTCTGGGCTTTAGACCCCATCGATGGTACAAAGGGATTTCTCAGAGGAGATCAATATGCGATTGCCTTAGCCCTCATCGAAAAAGGGATGGTAACCTTGGGTGTCTTAGCCTGTCCTAACCTCTATGTGGATATCTACCAACCGCATGGGGAAAGAGGATGTCTTTTTATGGCTTTGAGGGAGAAGGGTTCAGTCCAAATGGATCGGAACGGCCTTAACAAACGGACCCTTTCTGTTTCCAAAGTAATAAATCCCTCTGCAGCGATCGTCACAGAGAGTGTTGAACCCGACCATGCGGATCATCTGACTCATCAATGTCTTGCACAGAAATTGGATATTTCAAAACCTTCCCTCAGAATGGACAGCCAGGCTAAATATGGAATTTTGGCAAGAGGGGAGGTGGATCTTTATCTGCGAGTTCCATCGGTTTCTGAGCCAGGGTACAAGGAAAACATTTGGGACCATGCGGCGGGGTCTATCATCGCTGAAGAGGCGGGGGGAAGAGTGACGGATATTTTAGGACATCTCTTGGATTTTTCATGTGGAATTAAAATGGTAAAGAGTCACGGTATCTTGGTGAGCAATGGAATTTTACATGATGTAGTGTTAAAGGCATTGGGGATATGATAAAATTGACCATGGCGATGGACTGTTAAGGAGGAGGTTTTTAATGGAGGGGAACTTTTCTGAAATCATTGAATCTGAAATCCCGAAGAACTGTGTTCTGATCTCGGTGGGGCTACCGGGAAGTTGGAAAAGTCCGGTGACAGAGGAAATTGCAAGATTGAAGGGGTTTCGGATTCTTCGATCCGATATCATTCGTTTGGAGGTTCTGAAGGGGGAAGATATCTTCGATCATCAGGTAGCCTCTGATCCGAATCGGAGAAAAAAAGTTTATGAGGAGATGTTCAGACAGGCAGAGGAGGCATTACAGAAGACTCAAGAAGGATTGATATTAGATGCCACCTTTTTCACGCAGGAGTTGCGGTCTAAAGCTGCGGAGTTAGCCGAAAAAGCTCATCGGACTTTTGTTATTGCAGAATGTGTCTGTACAGAAGAGAGATCCATCGAGCGGATTTTGAAAAGGACGAAAGAGAATTATGAATCGAATGCCTTGACCAAGGAGGCTTACTTAAATAACAAAGCATTGTTCCAACCTATTGATACGGCAGATTTAAAAAGCCGATTTAAGACGCTTCCAATCATCTACTTGAGGGTCGATACGGAATATGATATCCTTCCCGATTGGAAGATTAAAAAAATAGAAAAAAGATGACTCTAGACACCCCTTCTCTCCAGAAGGTACTTCTCAATCCGGAGATTTACCCCGACCATCCCCGAACCATCACATTTATCGAGACCCATATTTCCCTCCTTTTCTTAACAGGAAATTATGTTTACAAAGTGAAGAAGCCTGTGAATTATGGTTTCCTGGATTTTACCTCTCTCGAAAAAAGAAAATATTTCTGTGAGCAAGAAGTTAAGCTAAACCGACGGCTCTCTCCAGATATTTATCTGGGGGTTGTGGAAATCGCAAAAGAAGGCCGCCGGGTTCGTTTCGGTGGCCAAGGAGAGTTGCTGGAGTATGCCGTGAAGATGAAGCAGATTCCCGAAGAATTTCTGATGGACAAGCTGCTCGAAAGAAAACAAGTGACCCCTCGAATGATTGAGGCCGTTTCAGAAAGATTGGTGAAATTCTATTTTGCTGCGGAGACGAACGAGCGTATCAAAGGTTTTGCCAAACCGGTACGAGTCAAACAGGATACGGATGAGAACTTTGAGCAAACGGAAAAATATATTGATGTCGCGCTTCCTGGCGATATTTATGAAAAGGTGAAACAGAGGACGAACAATTTTTTTAAAACGAGGGAGAACGCATTTTATCAGAGAATCGCCTCGGATTACATTCGAGACTGTCACGGAGATCTTCGACTGGAGCATATCTTCTGGGGGGATGAGATCTCCATTTTCGATTGCATCGAATTCAATGAGAGGTTTCGCTATACGGATGTGGCAGCGGATATCGCCTTTTTGGCCATGGATCTCGATTACCACAACAGGGAGGATCTTAGCGAGCATCTGATTCGTGCTTATGTCGGAGAGTCAGGAGACCATGAGCTCATGGACATGCTGGATTTCTACAAATGTTACCGGGCCTATGTTCGGGGAAAGGTAGAAAGTTTCCGTTTGGATGATCCCCATATCTTGGAGAAGGAAAAGCAGGAAGCCCTGAAAAGGGCGCAAAAATATTTTGGTCTTGCCCACCGTTATTCCCAAAAATTTTAAGTCAAAATCTGTGATTTGTGAGGGACGATTAAAACCATAAGCTTCTAAGGGGACAGTCCTTTAGGAAGGAGGCCGGAGATGGATATGCAGGATTTGGAAAGGCTCATCCAGGGCAGGCGATCGATTCGGCAATGGAAGAAGCAGGAGGTTCCAGCCGAGTTGCTGAAGAAGGCAGTGGAATTGGGGACATGGGCTCCCAATGGAGGGAATTATCAAGGATGGCGTTTCATTGTGGTCAAGCGCAAAGAGATCATTGAAAAAATGGCAGATGCCGTCCAGAATGTTTCAGATAAAATCGCTTCTTGGCCAGAAGCAGTGAAGTGGCAAGAGGATGTTAATCGTTATCGGAAAAATGCCTCCTTTTTCAGAAATGCTCCAGTTTGTATAGGAGTTTTTAGCAGCGGATATCAAAGCCCAATGGATAAGGTATTGGTTGCTCGGGAATCCTTTGATCGTGAGGCGAAGGAGATCTTAGGATTTCGGAGATCTGCCCCCACAGCAATTCAAAGCGCCGCTGCCGCCGTGACAACAATGCTTTTGGTGTTTCACCAAATGGGATTAGGGGCGGTTTGGTTGGTCTCGCCCATTCAGGCCAAAAAAGAGATCGAAGCCATCTTAAACGTTCCATCGAAGATGGAACTCATCTGCCTGATTGCAGTGGGGTACCCGGATGAGTTTCCCAGTAAAAATAGAAAACTTGTGGATCAGGTGATTGAGTTTATCCATTAGACATCTATGGGTCAGAAAAGAGGATCAGAGTGATTTCTTCAAAATGATCCGTGTCTTTATCCCTTTCCTTTAATCATATCAAGGAAGATCTGAATCTGTTTTTCGACCTGTTTGGGGGCATAGCTTCGTGAGTCCGTATGGTCCGCCTCGATCATCAATCCAGGTTTTCCGGTTAACCGGGTCACTTCCCGTTTGAGATCTAACTGTCCAAGGGAGTAAGGTTTACAGCTCCGATTGGAATGCATGATAAATCCATGGGCTTTGTATTTTCTGATCAGATTGGCTATTTTCTCTATCTTATACCCTAAACCACGATTTAGATGAATGGTGGCATAGGCTTGAGCTAATCCATTGATCAACGTTTGGTTAAGGTCAAGTTGTTCCATCGCCCAGGCCGATGTGTAGGTGTCCGCTACCAGAACAGCGCCCTGGGAGGAAAGTATTTTTGAAAGGTTTCGGATATCGTACCAGATGGGAATGTTGTCCCAGATGAGACGGATTTCCTCACGGGCGAAAGCGCCTATTCCCTTTTTCACTCTTTCTTCCATTTCTCTCTTAAGCTTTTTGTAATAACGGACGGCCCAGCGTGTCCCCCTTAAGGTGACAATAGGGGCCATATGAATAAAAGCGTCAAAAGCAGCCAAAGGGGCTGGTTGATGTTGGGGCAGGTCAAGGATCTCTTTCCACAACGTGATGGTTTCAAAAGAAAGGGAGCACGCTTTTTGAAACCGTTTCTCCGAAAAAGGGCGGTTGAGTTGCTTCTCGAGAAAGGCAATATACTCCTTCATCTGATTTTGAACATAGTTCAAGTTATGTTCTTCCATCTCCTCATAGATGAAGGGAGTATCAAAGAAAAAGAGAGGGACATTAAAGTGGCGGGCCTGAATCTCATACCATTTAATGACTGTTCCACAGATGTTGTTTCCACAAATTAAGAAATCTGGTTTAGGAAGTTTGCCGATCGGTCCTTGATCGGTGAAGGAAGATCCAATATCCGTGAGCGCATAAGAGCATAGATCGTGGGAGTATCCCCGGTGCTCGGCGGCTTCACAGAGGGAGACGGACATCCGGGAGGCTCCACACATTGCTCCATAATTCTCTGGATAAAATGGAAGGACCCCCATGGCATAGAGAGGTTCTACAGGGCCTCCGCTGGTGATCCAGGCCACTTTTTTGCCAAACCAGTTTGGGTGCTTCACCATAAAGTAATAGGCTGTCATCAGGCGGCGATAAGCTGATGTGGAATTTATTTTACGGTAAGGATTGATTTGAATCTCATTTTCCATCATTCACACTTCCATGAGGCAGGTGCTTTGAAATAAGGAATTTCCCCCTGGGTTAGAAGGGAGAAAGCATTTCTACAAAGGCCTGAATCCGAATCTTGAGTTGTCCGATTGAATAGGATGGATCTTCAACTTCAAGAAGCAGTGTGGGAAATCCTTTCGATTCGAGGGCCTGCTTCAAATCTGGATAGTCGAAAAAATGGGATTCACAATATTTGTAAAGGAGAAAGATCATTCCCCTCGCCCCAGATTTTTGAACTTCCGTTAAAAGAGTGTCAGCATGGGCATGAGCCCCTCTGTACTTGGTAGGACATAAATAGGAGTTGAGATAACGATGGGTCAGGCCCTCGACCGGGTCGATATTTTCCGGTACCATTAAACGGAGAAACCGCGTTCCACTGCAAAGATCGTCTTGAACGATGATGGCCCCGGCCTCTTCGATGAATGAAAAATAAGAGTCAGAATGGGTCATGTTCCCTGCAAGAAAAACAGGAACGAGAGGGGCACTCTCCTCGGTTTTTCCAGCTAATGCATTCAATAAATCGTTCAACAGTTCGAGGTATCTTTGACGATCCATCAGGTATCCAGCATGAATGATTCGGGCAAAGTCCATTCCAGTGACTTGTTTGTAAAATTTTGGCCTTTGGTTGTAAACTTTTTGGAGTTGTTCTCTGATCCGATTAAAAAGCTGGATGGAGGTTTTTAGGCTCTGGGGAGATATTTCCCCCACATTGGATTCCAAAAAGCTCTTGAATCGTTCGATTTCTGATTTTAAGAAATGGTGCGAGAGTTCCGAATCCAAACGTGAGGGCATCTTCAGATTGAATTGGAGAGGAGTCCGTCGCTGAAGAGCCCAGATATCTGCAAGCCCTTGCATGGTATCACAGGTATGGCTGAAAATAATTCCCTTCAGGAAATCGAGTTCTCCCTGAAGCAAACTTTCAAGGGAAGATTTTACCAAATGGCAGCAGTTAGGGGGAAGATGGGCTGGGACATGAGACATCTTGATGGGTGTGCCCATGAGGCGAAAAGGAAGAGCCCCAGCAGCATGAATTAGCTCTTCCGGCACATAGGGACAGAAAAAACCGATAAGGGGATGATCCTTAGAAAGATGGGAGGTTATCTCCCGATATCCTTTGGAGGTGATGGTCTCAAATTCTTTAAGAACTTTTGCCAGTGAATTCTCTTTGTCCATAGAATCGCAGCAGGCTAAATCTAACTCAGATGAATTTTTATTGCAAGATGAAGATATTGCAAGATGAAGATTGAAAAAGGAAATTGAATCTGTTAGAAATAAAACTTGATGTCCAAATTTTTAAAAATATCGGGGGAGAAAAAATGATGATACGTTTTCATAAAAAGGTATGGATGGTCATTCTGATTTTAATGCTTTTTTTAATTGCTTTTCCGAGTCAAATATTTTCAAAGACAGCCAGAACTTCCGAGACCCCCAAAGCCTCTCCAAAAATGAAGATTTCTCCGAAGGCGGATACCTCCCAGGCGGCCTCAGCCACTTCAGGAGGTCTTCCATGCGATGCCCAATCAGCGGTTTTGATGGATGCTCTGACAGGCCAGGTTCTTTATGAACAGAATCCAAATTTGAGGATACCCCCTGCGAGCTTTGTCAAGGTGATGACCCTCTATGTCATCTATGATGCCATTCGAGCGAGACAGATCAAGATGGATGATTTGGTGACCGTGAGTGATTTGGCATGGAGAAGGGTATGGAAAACGGATAGTTCAAAAATGTTTATCAAGGTTGGGGAGAGGGTGAAATTGGAAGACCTGATGAAGGGGGTGGCCATAGCCTCGGGAAATGATGCGTGCGTTGCTTTGGCAGAACATCTGTCGGGAACGGAGGAAACCTTTGTCTCAAAAATGAACGAAAAGGCTAAACTCTTGGGACTAAAAGATTCTCAATTTAAAAACTCCGACGGGATGCCTGCTGACGGTCAATATATTACAGCCATAGATATGGCCATATTATCCAAACGGTATATGGAGGACCACCCGGAAGCACTGGTCCTCCATTCCACGGTTGAATTTGAGTACAACGGGATTCGGCAAGGAAATCGGAATACGCTTCTCCAGAAGAATATCGGAGTGGATGGTTTAAAGACAGGTCATATTAAGGAATCAGGTTATCATCTGACGGCGACAGCCAAAAGAGATGGACAAAGGATGATTGCTGTGATCATGGGTTGCGACAAGGTGAAGAAAAGGGCTCCTGAAGCTCAGAAATTATTAGAATATGGATTTAAGAATTTTTCAACCGTAGAAGCGGTTAAGAAAGGTGCACCCTTCGGTCCTGTGAAGGTGAGGAGAGGAAAGTTGAATCAAGTCATCCTGATGGCTGCCGAGGAAGGGAGGATAACTATTGCCAAAGGCAAGGAGAGTTTAGTTTCCGCTGTTCCGCAATTGCCAGAGTTTGTCACAGCCCCCATTCAAAAGGGTCAGGTGGTAGCGAAAGTACTTGTCCAACAAGAAGGCAAACCCGTCAAAGAAATCAATCTTCTTGCGTCTCTGGGTGTGGAGAAGAGCCTGATTCCCCCTTGGCCCATCCTTGTCGCCATTGGTTGTGGATTAGGGATCATCATCGTCTTAGGTTTTTGGTGGTTTCGTCGGCCCAAACCCAAAAAGCTTTGAGGGGATGCTCCGAAAGGGATCAGGGAGAAATGTAAAAGATGGTTTCGAAACAAATTGTGCAAACCGAGAAAGATATTGAAGTTGCCCTCAATCAAATATGTGAACAATTGTTTACCCGGCATCCCCAATTAAATGAAATGGTTCTGGTTGGAATCCGAACCGGTGGGGTTTTTCTGGCCGAGCGGTTAAGGCAGAAGATTCTTCAAAAAAAAGGGATCGGCCTTTTCACGGGGATCATTGATATCACCCTCTATCGGGATGACTGGACAAGGCTGAGTCAAACACCGGAAGTTAAGAAGACTGAAATTCATTTTTCAATCGAAGATAAGGATGTTCTTCTGGTTGATGATGTGCTCTTTACAGGGAGAACCATCCGGGCTGCCCTTGATGCTTTATTAGATTTGGGCAGACCTCGACGGGTTGAATTGGCTGTGTTGATCGATCGAGGCCACAGAGAATTGCCCATTTGTGCGGATTATGTTGGAAAGACCTTGGAGGTATCCCGGCAGGATTCTGTCAATGTGAAGTTGAAGGAGTTGGTCGGCGTCGATCAAGTCGTTATCGAATACAGCAAATACCCCTAATCATCCCCCACTGAAAAACGGGGAGCCAACATTTCACCATTTCCCTGTGATAGCTCTGCGTCTCCTTTAAATCATTTCCTGAATACTTTGAAGGTGTTGATTAAACCATTCGTCGACGAATCGTGAGACCGCACCTCTTTTTCATCGGTCAGGTCCTCAAGAATCTTCCGGGCGAGCTCCTTTCCAAGTTCAACCCCCCACTGGTCAAAACTGAAGATATTCCAGATTACCCCTTGGACAAAAATCTTGTGTTCGTACATGGCAACAAGGCTCCCCAACGTCCTGGGAGTGATCTTCTTGACCAGGATGGAGTTAGTTGGCCTGTCTCCTTTAAAAACCTTGTAGGGAAGAAGTTTTTTCTGTTCTTCATCACTGGCCCCTGACCATTTCAACTCTTCCATGACCTCTTTCCTGTTTTTTCCCTTCATCAGGGCTTCGGTCTGAGCGAAGAAATTGGAGAGAAGGATTTGATGATGTTCTCCGGTCGGGTTGTGACTGATAGCCGGTGCGATGAAGTCGCAGGGGATCAGTTTTGTTCCCTGATGGATGAGCTGGTAAAAGGCATGCTGACCATTCGTTCCTGACTCACCCCAAATGACAGGAGCAGTTTGATAGCGTACTTCCCGACCACTCCGGTCCACATATTTCCCATTGCTTTCCATATTGCCTTGTTGAAAGTACGCGGGGAAACGGTGCAGATATTGGTCGTAGGGTAAGATGGCTTCGGTCTGAGAACCAAAAAAATTCGTATACCAGATCCCGATCAACGCCAACAGGATAGGGATATTTTTTTCAAAAGGGGTCTCCCTAAAATGGATGTCCATGGCATAGGCACCTTCTAGAAGTTCGACAAAATGCTCAAATCCGACCGTGCAAACAATCGGGAGGCCGATCGCAGACCAGAGGGAATACCGTCCTCCCACCCAGTCCCAGAACCTAAACATGTTTTCAAGATCAATCCCAAATTTTTTCACCTCATTCTTATTGGTAGAGATGGCGACAAAATGGTTTTTGATCCGTGATTCATCCTTCGCCTGATTGAGAAACCACCTCCTTGCAGTCCAGGCATTCGTCATGGTCTCCTGGGTGGTGAAGGTTTTGGAGGCAATGATAAAAAGGGTGGTCTCTGGAGAGAGGGTTTTTAAGGTTTCAACAATATGCGTTCCATCAACATTTGAAACGAAATGGGGACGAAGGTGAGGCTTCCAGTAGGGTTTCAGCGCCTCGGTTACCATGACCGGTCCGAGATCGGAACCTCCGATTCCAATGTTGACAATGTCTTTGATCCCTTTCCCTGAGTATCCCTTCCACTGATCTAAAAGGATCCTCTCTGCAAATTGTTCCATCTGCTTTAGAACAGCATTAACCTCGGGCATGACATCGCTGCTGTCCACATAAATCGGAGTATTGGATCGATTCCTCAGGGCTACATGGAGGGCGGCCCGCTTTTCGGTCTCATTGATCTTGTCACCCGTGAACATCCTCTTAATTGCCTCCCCAACCTTGCACTCTCTGGCCAGTCCAAAAAAAAGTCGTAGGGTCTCTTGGGTGACCAAATTCTTGGAGTAGTCTAAGAGGATGTCCTCAAACTGGATCGAGAAGCTTGAAAACCTCTCAGGATCTTGACGAAAGAGATCCACCAGATGGCGTTGCCTCATCTGCTGATAATGTTTTTTGAGCTTCTTCCATGCTTTCGTTTTTGTTGGATTAACCTTGGCGAGCATGCTGGGCCTCTTCTTCATTTTTTATGAAAGGGTGTGCCGTGTTGTATGAAAAGCACCCTTCGGAGGTTTCTCATTTCTTGGTTAACTGAGCAGAGACGGCCTCAGCAGCACGTTTCACCGCTTCGGGGTCCCCCAGATAGAAACTGCGCATCGGTTTCAAGTCATCGTGAAGTTCGTATACCAGCGGTATCCCCGTGGGGATATTGAGGTCCACGATATCTTTGTCGGGGATGTTGTCGAGGAATTTCACCAAAGCCCTCAGACTATTTCCGTGGGCAGAAATGATCACCCGCTTTCCGGCTTTCACTGTCTGGGAGATGGTTTCGTGCCAGTAAGGGAGGAAACGTTCCACGGTGTCCTTCAAACACTCTGTGAGAGGGACCTCCTCGGGCTTCATGTTGGCATAACGTGGGTCATGACCGGGGTAAAGGGGATCGTCGGTGGTGAGGGCAGGGGGCTGCACATCGTAGCTTCGGCGCCAGGTCTTCACCTGTTCCATTCCATGCCGTTCCGCCATCTCTGCCTTATTAAGACCCTGAAGGGCACCATAATGACGCTCGTTCAAACGCCAGCTTTTGTAAACCGGGATCCACATGAGGTCCATCTCTTCCAGGGCAAGCCAGAGGGTCTTGATAGCCCGTTTCAACACGGAGGTATAAGCAATATCGAAGACGTATCCCTCTTTCTTCAGAATGCGGCCTGCATCGATTGCTTCCTTTGCTCCTTTTTCGGAGAGCCCCACATCCACCCAGCCGGTAAAACGGTTTTCTTTGTTCCATTCGCTCTCGCCGTGGCGAAGCAGGACGAGCTTTTTCATCGGCCAATCTCCTTTCGAGGTCCAAGTGGAGCAGTTTCTCAGGTGAAACTCATTGCTTCGCTTATTTATCCCTTGAAAAGGGTGGTTTCTTCTCCTCTCATGTTCCTGACGGCTTCCTTTACCCGCTCTGCCATGGAAGCCTCGGCTGATGCGAGGTAGGACCGAGGATCATAATTCTTCTTGTTTCCAACTTCCCCATCTACCTTGAGGACCCCATCATAATTCTTCAGCATATGGTGGACAATAGCACGGGTGAAGGCATATTGGGTGTCCGTATCGATGTTCATTTTGACGACACCGTAGTCAACGGCCTCACGAATTTCCTGCAACGTTGAGCCCGACCCTCCGTGAAAAACCAGGGCAAAGCGAGCCTCTTTCCCGTAAACCTTTTCAACAGCATCCTGACAATCTTTCAGGATGGATGGTTTGAGTTTCACATGGCCAGGCTTATAGACGCCGTGGACATTTCCAAAGGTTGCAGCAAGAAGATAACGTGCTCCTTTAATCATACTGAAGCGTCTGGCCACCTCAAGGGTATCTTCTGGGGTTGTGTAGAGTTTTGCAGCAGCCTCAGCCTTGATTCCTTCTTCTTCCCCGCCAACGACTCCTGTCTCAATTTCAAGAATCAATTCATTCTTGTGGCAGCGTTCGAGAAGCTTGACCGCCATATCGAGGTTTTCCTTTAAGGGCAGGGCGCTCCCATCAAACATATGGCTGTTAAATAAATTGGGACGGCCAGAAGCCCGACGCCTCTCCGTCTCTTCGATAAGCGGAATGACAAAACGATCGAGTACATCGGCCTGACAGTGATCCGTGTGCAACACCACATAGATGGGATAACGATCCGCCACCCGATGGACGTGCTCGGCAATAGAGATGGCACCTAACGCCATCTCTTTTACGAAAGAGCCAGAGGCAAAGGCGCCCCCCCCTGTTGAAACCTGAATGATCCCGTCGCTTTTGCTTTCGGCAAGCCCTTTCAGAACGGCATTGGCTGTCGTGAGAGAAGTGACGTTGATGGCGGGGTATGCAAAATGTTTCTCTTTCGCCCTGTCAATCATCTTACAGTAGATTTCATTGTCAGCAACTGGCATAGATCCTCCTCTCTTCAGAAACTAACCTTGAGCACAACCTACCTGCCGCAGTGAGTTTAAAAAATCCATTTCCAAGGCTCTGGGTCTTTCCTATCTTGTATCCCTCCATTATTATCACAGTTCCAAAAGATTAGCTATTGGATTTTGCTCCAAAATAGGCTCACCCTCATCATTTTTGAGTATGAGTCAAATTTCGCTGATTCAGTCTGTTGTGATTTCTGCGTGGTGGATTAGGGATGCTTAATCTTTGATTGAAGCATCTTCCTCCAGTCCCCCTCCAGAGCCTAATGCTTCTCGAACCATTCCACAGATTCTGGCAAAAGCCTTGGTTTCTGTCATGGATCGCTCCCTGGGCCTGTCCAGAGGGATAGAGACAATTCGAACGATACGGCCGGGTCGGTGAGAAAGGACAACTACCCGGTCTGACATGAAACAGGCTTCCGAAATGGAATGGGTCACCATAAGGATCGTTTTTTTGGTCTTGGACCAAATATCGAGCAAGAGCATCTGCATTGATTTCCGAGTCAGATCATCAAGAGCGCCGAAGGGTTCGTCCATTAGAAGGAGAGGAGGATCCAGGGCAAGGGCTCTGACAATGGCTACCCTCTGTTGCATTCCTCCCGAGAGTTCTTTGGGATAATAGGACCAGAATTTCCTGTCCAACCCTACCATCTCTAATAGTAATTCAATTCTTTTTACCTGTTCCTGTTTTGATCCTTCGCTTCTCGAAATTCGAAAGGGTAAAAGGCAATTTTCAAAGACACGGTACCAGGGAAAGAGGGTGGAATCCTGAAAGACAATTCCATACCCCCTTGCTCGCCTCAGTTCTTGGGGTGTTTTCTCTCCGATCAGAATTTCTCCTTCAGAGGGACCGCCTTCATCACCAATATCTCCCAGAAGTTCAAGAAGCGTACTCTTCCCCGAACCGGACGGCCCGATCAGGGTGATGAATTCGCCCTGAGCAATCTCCAAGTCAACTCCGCCCAGGGCCTCGACATCACGGTCTTTAAAATGTTTCTTTACATTGATCAAACGGATGGCAATCTGAGGAGCAAAGGATTGATGGTTCAACGTTCTTCCTTCCAGATCTCTTTATGGTAATCCGCCAGAGCAGGGTTGAAATCCAATACTTTTTCCTGGAAACTTTTTTCACGGACATCAATGGTCCAAGCTTTCCAATCCTCTTTTTTTGGGTCCATCCCCAAAATCTGCATTTCCCAGAGGGTGCGAATCGAATATGTTACAGGGTCTTCCAAACTCTCGCCGATGTCACCGACACAGCACATTCGTGTCCCCTGATAGCGGGTCAATGCTTTCTCATAAAGTCCCTTTGTTGTCATCGAACCCGTGCTCATGATGGAAAGGTCGGTGAGCGGTAGGCCTGGAAGGTTTCCTATCTGCGAAACCTGAAAAATGCATTGAGAAAAAACAGGGATCAATTCCACATTCTTCTTCAGGCATTCTTGATAGATTCGTTGAATTCCTTCTAATGAACCGCAGGCGGTAAAGAGATAAACCTGTTTTGGCAGATGGTGGCTAAATCCATTTCTTAAAAAGTAAGCAATCGTTGACCCCGAGGCGATGGCTGTATCAGGGATCAACCAGGTTTCCCCTTGATATTCCCCGATGAAGTGTTGAGCATGGATCTCCCAGTCTGTGCCATTCTGGTTGAGAACCCTTTGAAGTTTGATGAAGCCTGTGGGGAGAAGGTGGCGGTCATAGGGTGGGGCGCACCCGAAGGCATATTGGAGATCGAAAGGGTAGGCACCCCTGAGAATAAGGTATTGGGATAAGGCTTTGCCGCTGAGTTGTTCGAAAAATAATTCGACAAAAGATTTGGCCAGGTAGCGGATCATATTGAATTTGGGTCGCCCGCTCATTTCTCTTCCAAGAAGAAATTGTTGACCCACATCGCTTTCCATAACATAAATCAAAGGCGGGATGGTCGAATCATTCCGAAGTTGGCGTACCTCCCATGCCTTGGCACTTCCAATTGCATTGATGCTGTAAGGGATTCCTACCTCTTCAAGAAAGATATGTTCTACCATTTAAAGTCTCCTTCCCTTGAACGAAGAAAGAGGGAATTTCAACCTTCCATCATTCCGGTTATTCCTTATTTTGGCATGACCCCGCTTGGAAACTTCTCGGTATAGACTTTTTTCACGTCAGGCATCTTTTCCACGAGTCCAGCCTTAAACATATCCTTGGCCACATTTTCCCATTTTTTAGGGAGGATATAACCCAGACCATTCTTTTTTGTTTCTGGAGTGATCATCAAAGCCTTCATCGGAGACACGGCATCCATCTCGTGAGCAAAATCGAGGCCCTCATTGATCTTTTTCAAAATTTCAAAAGTCTCTTTGGGATTTTCAAGCGCCCATTGGAATCCCCTATATCTCCCCGCCACAACCATTTGGACGACATCTGGATATTTTTTGATGATTTCCTCTGTGGTGAAAAGGACGTTATCCATCCAGTCAATCCCCAGATCCTTATAGTCAGTGGTATAAAACGTTTTCCCCATTTTTTTCGTTTCACGCTGGGCGCTAATCAATTCGTTATAAGTCATGGCAGAAGCAAGAGGCCAGGTCCCGGCCAACCAGGGTTTAATATCTCCTCCCTGATTTTGAATGGTGAACTGTTTTTCCCAACCTTTTCCCACGGCACATTTTGCTTTGGCATCGTATCCAATCCAGATACCGAAGTCCCCTTTGATATCTTTGGATGATTTGATCGGTTTCCAACTGATGATCCTCATGGCACTGGTTTGAAAATCAACGCTGAGGGCGACGAGATCAATTCCCTCTTTTTCCCGGGCTCGAATAATATTTTCCGGGTAGTCATTTCCAAAAGCAATATTCCCAGCTCTCACCGCAGCCACGACTTTTTGGATGGGAGAGACGCCAGGTCCTCCCTGGACCTCTTTCACCTTCACCTTTCCGTAAAAACCCTTGTCCATGGCTACCCAGCCTCCTGCTGATTCCATATGAACGAACCAGGCTTCATGGACAATGGCTTCCTTTTCTTGACCCATCGCATAACCAGGCAGACCAATCACTGCCAACCCTATAAAACATAATATGAATTTTTTCATGGTTTTTCCTCCTCCTTTCGTTTAACGTATTGTCAAAAGTTATCTCCC
>DCVM01000107.1 GCA_002327985.1 Syntrophaceae bacterium UBA2188
TATATTCAATAAGTTAGCCTCAACATCTCTTCTGCTGCCTTAAAGACTTTATCGGCAGAGATGGCCTTGACACAAACCCGCTCTTTGCAGGAATACTGATGACATGGATTGCATCCCACCTCTTCCCGTATCTTGATGTGTTTTCCAAAAGGTTCATTTTCAATCGGGTCTGTCGGTCCATAAATAACGGCAGCAGGAATTCCCATGAGAGACGCAATATGCATGGGCCCAGTATCTCCTCCGATATAAAGATCGCAGTGTCGATAGACCTCTCCCAACTGTGTCAAAGATTCGGTTTTTGGCCCCAAAAGAGAGGGTTCCTTCATCTCTTTTCGTATCCCTTCTACCCACTGGAGTTCCTCCATCCCCCAAGTAAAAAGAACCGTGGCATGAAGTTCGCGGATCAATCGATCTGCCAACCGGGCATATTGGTCTGGCAGCCACCGCTTGAAAAAGGCCTTGCGGCTACTCCCCGGGTGGATTGCAATCAATGGTCTTTGAATGGATACTGCAGAGGTATTAAAAAAAGACTCCACAACCTCCCGATCCTCTTGGGGAATATGAAGTCCATATTTAATGTCCTTCAGATCCAACTCCAACCCCATCCCCTTTAATAGAGCAAGGTTTCTCTGAAATCGACTGATCCTTTCTTTTGGAAGTTTCACCTTGACATTTGAAAATAGAAAGTTCCACTCCTTGGTCGACCTTCGATCATATCCAATTCGCTTGGGGGAACCTGAAAAAAAAGAGAGGAGACCACTTTTCAGAAGTCCATGAAAATCAAGCACCACCTCAAACTTCCGTCTCCTAAGATCTCTGAGGAACTCCCACATTTCTCCGATCGTCCTCCACATCCCTCCTAATGATTGAATTCCATGGGTCCACCTTTTTCTGGGAAACAAGATGATCTCATCAATCTCAGGTTGACTGTCCAGGAACGCTTGAGAGGGTTCTTCTACAACCCAGGTGATTGAGGAAGAAGGAATGTGCTCTTTTAAGGCCGTGATGGTCGGGAGCGTCCGGATGACATCTCCCACCGCACTCAGCCTTAAAACCAAAATCTTAGGCGACCCCATGGGTGAAACATTACATGATTACTCATTAATTTTCAAGAAAACATGGGATGCAGGGCATCAGGCAACATGGAATGAGATGAATGGGTTTGGGTGGATTCGCCCTATTCACTCTTATTTAACCGCATCATTCGGTTAAGATTTAACCGGTGAGACAAACCAAAAATTTCTCGGGAAGGCATTTTGTCTTTCCCTTGGGATCGACGCATAAGTGTCGGGTCTCTCCTTCGGCAATCACCTCCTCCCGATCTTCGCGGAGGATTTGATACTCGAAGGTGATCATCCGTTTATTGACTCCCTTCAACTTGGTTCGCACAATAATGGTTTCATCGTATCGGGCAGAATTCCGATACCGGCAATGAACGTCAGACACAACCAGTTTATACCCCAATGCCTCCAAATCATGATATCGAAATCCTCTTTGCCGGCAAAACTCTGAACGCCCCACTTCAAACCAAACCAGATAATTGGCATAATAAGCCACTCCCATCTGGTCTGTTTCAGCATAACGAACTCGGATATCAACGTCCACAAGATCCTTCACGAATACCTCCCACGGTACCATTCGTCCTATTCATTGATTACAGGGCCCTCAAATATTCCGGCCGTAGCAAATCCGGGTCCTTTTTCCGTAGGACTTCTCGAATCCGTTTAAGCGCTGCCTCTTTCTCCTCTGGCATTTGAATTCGAAGAGGAAGGTAGTTGGAGGCGTGATTGGAAGCAAAAAAGCAATGGGTAAATTGGCAATGGGTAATCATCCCTTCTAATTCTTGGATCAGCTCAAAAGGATTCGGTAAAACCAGTTTCCCTGTTTCAATCTCCTTCTCGATGGGGGTCCCTGGAACGATCATTAAAGACAATGCACCGACATAGTCGGGGTCCATTTCTGAAAGGACTTTTCCAGTCTCGATCGCATGTCTCTGACTGCCTTCTACCCCCCCAAGACCGAGAATCACCGTCACTGAGAGAAGAATGCCTGATTCTTTCACCCTCTTTCCGGCACGAATCAGTTGGTCCACAGTCGTGTTCTTCTTGATTCGTTTTAATACCTCTGGATCTCCAGACTCCAAGCCCAGATAAAGTATTCCCAAGCCCAGGTCTTTGAGGGCCTTTAATTCCTCCGGGTCCTTACGAAGGATATCTTTAGCATTGGCATAGATCCCTACCCTTTCGAGCCCCTTTAATCTGGTTTTCAGATAGGATAGGATATGAACCAGTTCTTTTTGTGGGATGATCAAGGCATCCCCATCGGCCAAGAAAACTTTTCGAATTTTATACGAGCTCACCTCATCAATATCGTCCTGAATCTCTTTGAAACTTTTAATTCGGAAACGCTTTCCCTGATAGGCCCCGCAAAAAGTACATCGATTGTAAGAACAACCCACCGTGACTTGGAGGATCAGGCTGTCTGCTTCACTGGGAGGTCGAAAGATCATCCCCTCATATTTCATTTTGAATCCTCCCTTTGATGTCGAATCGTCCGCAAGGGAACAAATAGGATCAATGATTCGATGGGTTTGTTTTCACTCAACCTACTTGCTTTTTGAATCTTGTTTTTTTCCAATCGGAGGGTCAAATTGATAAATGATCTCTCCTTCTTTGACCATCCCCAATTCCTTTCGGGCAATCTCCTCAATATAACGTTTATCACTCTTTAACCGTTTTACCTCTTCCCTCAATTTCTGATTCTCCCTCTCCAGGTGAATATTTTTTTCCTTCATTCGGACCTCCTCCTTCTGGAGGCGAAGAAGATGGAGAACCCCCTTTTCGCCAAAGAAGGCGAGGATGCCTATAATCAAAAGGGGAATCAGAATGAAAAGGAGAAGACGTTTCTTATTCATCTTAGATTTCGAATTTTTCAAACGTCATTCCTGACCGCCGTAGGCAAAGTCGATTCGTAACCTGCCATCCAATTACTGGAGTCGAAACCTGATGGGGAGGGTCCCCCATTGCTCTGTCTGAGGTTGATCTTTCGGCAGTGGAGCAAATCGCCATTGCTTTAAGTATTGGATGGCCATTTTTTCCAACTCTGTATCCCCCTTGACCGAAGGGACGACACGATGCACTGCTCCGCCAGGCAACACCCATAGCATCAACTCGATTTCTACCTCTACTTTTACCTTTACCTGTGGGGGACTGGGTCTTTCGAGAATTTTTCGACTAACGAGAGGCCCCTTTATTCCCAGCCGAAGGTTTTCCTCCAGGGGTTTATTTTGGGCGTTTCCTTCGTTCATTCCCCGAAGTCTTTCAATCACCTTCTCTGTTCCTTTCTCCTTCAGAGAGATTGAGCCAGTGGCACCCTTGAGAGGAGGGATCGGGGCATCTGGAATAAAAACATCTTCCTTTTTTTTCAAGTATTCTTTTAACTCCTTATCCATCTCCTTGAATTCTGATGAATGCTTTAAAACCTTCATCCTTTCTTCGGCGCTGGAGGGCTCTATTTTTTTGGGTCGTGGATATTCTGGGGCAAGTGTTCTCCAATCCTGAAAGGTTCTGGCTTCCTCCATTTTCTTAAAGATGACTTCCTCCCGTATCCTTTTTTCCTCTGGAGGGATCACTTCCTTTTCCCATCCTAAAAGCTTTTTACCTTCATGGGTTAGAACTTTCCATCCCTCCCGAACGCGTGTAGGAAAGGTGGGGGTGAAAATAAAAATCCAGGATAAAAACCCCGCGCAAAGGATGGAGAGGGAGATGAGAAAGAAGCAGCGTCTCTGGTTTTTCGTCAATCTTTTTTTCATCAACGAATATTCCCCTTATCCATTTGATCCAGCATTTTTTTGGCTATCTCTTTACGCTCTTCTTTTTTACCCTTCTCCAGCAATTTGCGGTAGACCTGCCTGGCCTCGTAGATTTTTTTCTCATCGATATAAAGGGCGCCCAATCTCAGCAGGGCTTCCTCCATCATATCGGTGTAATGGGGATAGAGGTAGACCACCTTTGAAAATTGAATCAAAGCTGATTCCCTGTTTCCAGCCTCCGAATAGGCTTCTCCCAATTTAAACTGGGCCTCACTCGCCACCCTCTCTTCAGGGCTCCGGGCCCCCATGGAAAGGGCAGCGATCGCCTCCCCGTATTTTTTCTGGGTGAGGTAAAGGATTCCCAACCGCAATTGTCCTTCAAACTGGATGTCATCTTGTGGAAAACTGCCGGCCAATTCTTTCATGATCTTTTCAGCCTGCTCCATCTTCCCCAATCCCCGGTATCCTTCCTCCATCCCAAGGTAGGCCTTCTTGACAAACGGGTGGCGGGGATGATTCTTAATCACCCATTCATATCGTTCGATGGCTTTGGGATAATCTTTGAGAAGGAGATAGAGGTCTCCCAATTCAATATAGGCTTCTATTAAAAGATGCCCCTTAGGAAAATGACGGATGACCTTGTCCATTTCCTCAATCGCTTCAGTCCATTTTCTATCCTGAATGAGGAGAAGGGCAACACGGAACTGGGCTTCTTCCGCCCATTCGCTGCCGGGATAAAGGCTGATCAAGTCTCGATAGGTCTTCACCGCCTTCTCTTTCATCCTTTCCTGTTGGTAGTATTCACCTAATTGCATCAAGGCGTGACTGGCAAGGGCATGTTGGGGATATCGTTTAATAAAAGTGTCGACCCGGGAAATAAAAGAATCGTATTTCTTTTCTTGTATGAGACAGAGGAGAATTCCAAAATCACCCTCCGGTGCTTCTTTCGATTTGGGATAGGCTTTGACCACGTGGGAATAGGAATGGACGGCCTGGGCATATCGTTTAAGGTTATAGTAACCGTCTCCTATTTTTAAAAGGGCCGAGGGCACATAAGGGCTTTCAGGGTACTTCTGGGGGAGACGTTGGAATTCTTCAATAGCTTTATAGAACTCCCTCTTCCGGAAATGGGACCATCCTATCCAATATTGAGATTCATCGGCATAGGGGCTCCGTGGATTCAATTCCAAGAGCATTCCAAATTGGTCAATCGCCTTATCAAATTGTTCCTCTCGATAAGCGATCCATCCAAGAAGATAGAAGGCCTCTTCTCTGTCCTTGCTTTCCTCTGTCATCGAGGCCAATCTCATCAAGTAGGTTTTGGCTTTTGGATAATCATTTTGATTCAAATAACATTTCCCTACCATCAGGAAGAGGGATGGGGTGGATTGATATTGAGGAAATTCGGTGAGGATCTTCAAGAAATACTGGTTGGCTTCCTTCCACTCTCGTCGTTGAAAATGATGCCATCCCAAACTGTTCAGCCCTTTTGGATAGAGGATTGGATCCCCTTGCAACTGGTCTACGAACCCAGCTCCTTTCCGATAATCCTGCTTTGAAAGCGAAGCCTCAGCCGACCAATAAAGAATTTCGTTTTTCTCCCCCCAATGAGGAAAATCAGTAAGGAGTTGCTCCCAATACTGAATCGCCACCCCAAAATTTTTTAAATAAAAATGGGCGTAACCTAATTTTGAGAAGACTTGGGGTTTAAGTCCTTCCCTCCCCTTTTCCTCCAAGGCCTGCTGGTAGTAGGGGATGGCACCCAAATAATCTTTCAGATTGAGCAGGCTTTCTCCAAGCATGAAATGGACCCACGCGTGAATCTCACTTTCAGGATAAATCCCGAGGAATTGACGAAACGTGGCAGCAGACTGGGAATAGTCCTTTTTATTAAAATAGTATTGCCCGATATCAAAGAGGCTTTGCTCTACCCAGGGAGAGGATAGAAACTGGGAAAGAAACCTCTGATAAAGGAGGACGGCTCGGTCCACTTCATCGTTGCCCAAAGAGGTCTTTATCAAACCCCAATAAATAGGATCTGAAAGTTTGGTCCCAGGATAGGATAAGAGAAGGCTTTCAAAGGTTTTTCTTCCCTCAGAATATTGCCCCAAGGAAACAAAACTCCAGGCCAAGGCATAACGAGAACTCTCTTCGAGAGGATGTTTTGGAAAACGCCTTCCGAAGCCCTGAAATTGGTCTGCTGCTTTTTTAAATCCCTTGAGCCGGAAATGGCTCACCCCGATCAGATATTCCGCTTCGGGTCGCCATCTACCACTCGGATACTTCTGAAGGAGGTTTTCCATTTCCTGGAGTGCTTCAGGATATTGATCGAGCTGAAAGAAACAGTACCCAGACCAAAAGAGAGCAGACTCCGCCATGGGATGAGTAGGGCTTTTTTCATAGACTTGATGAAAAAATGGACGTCCTTCTTCATAGAAACCGTGTTTCAGTCGGATCCATCCACAAGAATAGAGGGCATAGGCATAGAATTCACTGGCTGGGTAGTGATCAACCACTTTACGAAAATATGAAAACGCTTCATCATCTTTCTCTTGGTGATATTTTGCCTCTCCGATCCAATAATAGGAAGATCCGGTCCACTCACTCTTCGGATATTCCTGGTTTAATCTTTGGAAGGAAGTGATGGCATCCTCATAAGCCTTTTTAAGATATCGGTGTCTTCCCTGTTCATAAAGAGCCTTGTCGCCCACAAAGGCTTTAGCGACCCCTGTGGTAAATCGGCTGGAATAGGCGCAACCCGGTTGCGTCGTGGAAGCGCCCATTTTTTTCATGGGACTGATGGCTTCTCCAGTGAAATCAAATGAATCTACTCGAGGTTCTTCCTTGATCCCATGCCCCATGATCACCGGAAGTGGAACTTCCCTCTTCTCCAGCCATCTTGTCTCTTCTTTCCCAAAGAAGGTGATTTCAGAGGCTCCGGAATGATTTCGATATTGCCCCTGGCTTTGAAGAATAGGGAAAGAGAAGGTGATCGATATCAAGAAACAGAGGCTCGTAATCTTAATGAAAAAGTTTAACATGCCTGGTCCTCTCACTAAAAATTATCAAACATATTCAATTCTTGTCAAGGATTGACAGGATTTT
>DCVM01000138.1 GCA_002327985.1 Syntrophaceae bacterium UBA2188
GTCATGGAAGGAAGGCGCTTAGCCGAACATCTCACCGTAGAAGAAAACCTTCGAGCAGGAGGACTTATCATCCCAAAGAGTAAGGCAAATTCCAAAAAGGACCTGGATATGGTATATGGTTATTTTCCAAGACTTTTAGGAATTAAAAATAACACTTCTGGTTATTGTTCTGGAGGAGAGCAACAGATGATTGCCATGGGCCGCTGCCTGATGGGACACCCCAAAATCATGCTCCTCGATGAACCCTCCATGGGTTTGTCTCCTTTACTGGTCAGGGAAATCGCTGACATTGCAAAAAGGATCAATTTGGAAACAAGAGTCTCCATTCTCCTTGTTGAACAAAATGCTCATATTGCCTTGGAATTAGCATCTTATGGTTATGTGATCGAAAATGGGAGAATCGTTCTGGATGGCCCGGCTGAAAAACTGAAAAACAATGAGGATGTCAAAGAATTCTATCTCGGGTTTACCGGGATGGGGCAGAAACGAAGTTACCGTGACGTAAAGCACTATAAACGTCGGAAACGGTGGTTAGGTTAGGAAAAATTTAAAAGGGAAAAGCCTTACCTTTTCTCCGTCCTTTTTTCTTTATTTCCCATTCATAGCAGCCATTGTGATTATGCTTATAAAGTTCTTAGTTCCCATTTTTACAGATTTATGGAACTTAAGAACTATTGAACTTTATTAATTTTTTCACATTACAAATTGTAGAGATTTTACTTGACAAATAAATAATGTTTTGTTAATCAAGTAAAGCGAATTTTGGGTGGGGTTTTTTAAATCCTGATTGAATCTATTCTCGGTTAATGCCAAAAACTAAAAATGAGGAAAAGGGGGGCGAGGGTTTCCCTGAGAAATAAAATAAACCCTTATAAAGGTTGTTCTTTGGATACATATTTTTAGGATCGGACCAAAGGAGATTTAAGAATGGCAGTCACCAATGAGGTTCAGCTTAAAGTCGACCGCATCTATATGGCTTTCGGAGGTGTCCAGGCTCTGATGGATATCAGTTTAGAGGTCAAAAGAGGTGAGATCTTTTCCATCATTGGCCCCAATGGTGCGGGGAAAACGGTTCTTCTAAACTGTATTAATGGTCTTTACCATCCCCAAAGGGGGCAAATTTATTTCGAAGGAAAAGAAATCTCTAAGTTAAAGCCTCATCAGAGAGCAGAAATGGGAATTTCACGGACCTTTCAGAAGATCGAACTTTTTAAAGGGACGAGTGTGCTCGATAATATTCGGCTCGGTCGCCATATTCATCTTAAAACAGGACTGATCAGTGGTTCCATCTACGTCGGGAAGACTGCTCGTGAAGAGCTCGAACACAGGGATTTCATTGAAAGAGAGATCATCGATCTCCTCGAGATTGAGCATATCAGGGATAAGGTGGTTGGAATGTTACCCTACGGGCTTCAAAAGCGAGTCGAATTGGCCAGGGCATTGGCGCTCAATCCTAAGATCATTTTGTTAGATGAACCTCTTGCGGGTCTCAATTTAGAAGAGGTGGAGGACATGGCTCGATTTATTCTTGATGTCAACGAAGAAGAAAGGTGGCAGACGACCTGTGTTCTCGTTGAACATGATATGGGCGTGGTCATGGATATTTCCCATCGGGTCATGGCTCTTAACTTTGGCGAGAAAATCGCAGAAGGAACCCCTCCTGAGATTCAGAAAAATCCACATGTGATCAAGGCCTATCTGGGAGAGGCGGAGGATCTCTATGTCTCACGTCGGTAGCTGGAATGAAATTGAGATTACAAAGGATATGACCATCCCCAAGCTCTGGCTGCAAGCGGCTCAGAAATATGGAGAGAAAAAAGTAGCCATGCGGGAGAAAGAATTCGGAATCTGGGTTCCTATCACCTGGAAACAATATTATGAGAATGTGAAGCACATTGCACTGGGGATGGTATCTCTGGGATTGGAGAGAGAGGATAAGGTGGCCATGATTGGGGATAACCGTCCTGAGGCCCTTTGGGCAGAGATGGCTGCCATGTGTGTGGGAGGAGTAGGCGTGTGGTTATTCCAGGATTCTCTCATCGACGAGGTGAAATATATCATCGACCATGCGGATGCCAAGTTGATGGTAGGCGAAGGGCAGGAGGAGGTTGATAAATGCCTCATGATCAGAGACAAATGCCCAAAGTTGCAGAAGATGATCTGGGATGACCCAAAAGGAATGAGAGACTATGATGACCCCATGCTCATCAGCATCAAAGAGGTGATGAAGATTGGAGAGGACATAGATAAGAAAGAGCCTGGTCTTTTTGAGGATTTGATTATGAAAGGAAAAGGGGATGAAGTCTGCCTTCTTTTTTATACCTCCGGAACGACCGCCCTTCCTAAAGGCGCCCTCCTCACCCATTATAATATGTTAACAATGGGTTTGAATTTAATGCGTGTGGATCCTTATGTTGAAACAGACGATTTTGTCTCCTATCTTCCCTTTGCCTGGATCGGGGAACAGATGATGTCGATCTCCTGTGGAATTCAGGCTGGATTTACAGTTAATTTCCCGGAAGAACCTGAGACCGCCCAAGAGAATATTCGTGAAATTGGCCCCCACGTGATGTTTGCCCCTCCTCGAATTTATGAGCAGATGGTGAGAAATGTTCAGGTTAAATACCTCGATGCGAGCTGGTCCAAGAGAACAGCCTATGAACTGGCGATGAAGATTGGGTATCATGTGGCCGAGTTGAAGTTTATGAAAAAGACCACTCCTTGGTACTGGAAAGCCCTCGATTACCTGGCCTATATGGGTGTTCATAAAAAATTGAAAGATCATTTAGGTCTCTCAAGGATAAGGGACACTTATACCGGAGGGGCGGCCATGGGGCCAGATCATTTTCGATTCTTCCATGCCATTGGAGTGAACTTAAAACAGATCTATGGACAGACAGAAATTGCTGGCATTTCAGTGCTGCATCGTGATGGCGATATCAAATTCGACACGGTGGGCAAGCCCATCCCTGAGACAGAGGTTAAAATCACGCCGGAGGGAGAGATCATTTCAAAAAGTCCGTCCGTTTTCATAGGATATTATAAGATGTCTGAGGAAACAGCGAAGACGCTCCGGGATGGATGGCTCCATTCAGGAGATACCGGTTTCATCGATGCCGAGGGTCATCTGGTTGTGTTCGATCGAACGAAAGATGTGATGACCTTAAACGATGGAACAAAATTCGCCCCACAATATTTAGAAACTCGACTCAAATTCAGCCCCTATATTAGAGATGTTTGGGCCATTGGGGATAATAAACCCTATGTCACGGGGGTCATCTGTATTGATTATAATGTGGTAGGTAAATGGGCGGAGGATAGAAATCTTGCTTATACCAGCTATCCGGAACTTTCTCAGATGCCAGAGATTTATGAATTGGTAAAAAAAGAGATTATAAAAATGAATAAGGATTTGCCCCCTGTGGCAAAAATTAAGAAGTTTGTTAACCTCTATAAAGAATTCGATGCAGATGATGATGAACTGACCCGAACTCGAAAATTGCGAAGGGCCTTTGTCGAAGATCGTTATAAAGATATTGTGAACGGACTTTATTCTGATACCCAAAGTGTCCATATGGACACCAATATCACCTATGAAGATGGAAGAGTGGTTCATATTAAGACGGATTTGAGAGTGATGGAAGTGCCACAATAACCCTGTGGGGATGGAATATTGGAATAATGGATGGTTTACCCAATATTCCAAATTTCCATCATTCCAATATTCCTTTTATAAACAGGTGTGGGTAGGGGCGACTTTAGTCGCCCATTAGATAAAGATAATATGGCACAACCACCCCACTTCGAAATCGATGGAGGAATATATTTCGCAACAACACGAGTCAAACAAGAGGGACGCTTTTTGACTGAACATGAAGCTGAAATAATTGTGAATACCATCTTCGATTCATCAACAAGAAAAGAGATGACCTTATATGCCTATGTTGTTATGCCCAATCATATGCATATCCTTATAAAACCTATTATCTGTGGAATTTCAAAGGCCATGCAGCTTATTAAGGGAAGATCTTCAAGGCAGATAAATAAAGGCAATTTCTGGCATAAAGGTTTTTTTGATTTTGGAATACTCACTGAAGAAAAATTCAAAGAAAAGTTCAATTACATTCATTTTAATCCAGTAAAGTGGGGGTTGGTGAAAGAGGCAGAGGATTATAAATTTTCAAGTGCCATAGCATATAAAGCGGAGTACGGAGAAGTCTTTTATGAGTGAACTACCCCGCAGCAAGCTGCGGGGCATCAAATTCTCTAAAAAACTTTCCTCCCCCTTGATGGGGGAGGATTAAGGTGGGGGTGATGATAAGATCATTTCCCCCTCACCCTAACCCTCTCCCCCCAGGGGAGAGGGAGGCCATTCATCCCCCCAGCAGAGCTGAGGGGTATTCTGGCATATTTTTATAAAGGGAGGCTAAAGCCTCCCCTACCCCTTTTTGAGGTTTATTGCTAATTTTGTAATTTGTATTGATTTTTAAAGGGAGGCTGTATGGAGCTTTTTTTGATGACTTTAATCAACGGCATCATGGTCGGGGGCGTCTATGCCCTGGTCGCTCTGGGATGGGTCCTCATCTATAAATGCTCTGGCGTCTTGAATCTGGCCATGGGGGAGTTGACCCTGATCGGGGCTTATGTCACCTTAACCTTTTATCAGGCAGGCGTCCCCTTTATTCTATCGATCGGTTGTACTCTCATCATCGGAATCATCCTCGGTATTCTTGTAGAGAGAGTTTTCCTTGACAAATTAATCGGAGAACCCATCCTGGCTGTGATCATGGTAACCGTTGGGCTTTCTTTCTTCTTCAAAGGGATGATCGAATTCATCTGGGGAACCAACACACGAGTTTATACTCCTCCCATCTTTCCACTCGAACCAATTACTCTCGGCTTTGTTAAAATTTCAAATGTTTATCTCTGGTCATTTATCTTGGCCATATTGCTCTTTCTTATTTTTGCGGCCTTTTTTAAATACTCACGCTGGGGCTTGGCCATGCAGGCAACGGCCGATGACGAAACGGCTGCCCTCTCCCTGGGTGTGAGCGCCCGGTTTGTCTATGCAGCGGCCTGGGCCATTGCCTTTATGTCAGCCGGTGTAGGAGGCGCCCTTTTGGGGAATATTAACGGAATCAATATTTCCGTTGGCTATTTGGGTCTTCTTGTTTTACCAGCCGTCGTCTTAGGGGGTCTCAACTCCATTCCCGGGGCAATTGTAGGTGGGATTACGATCGGCGTTTTACAAAATTTATCTGGCGCCTATCTTGACCTTTATTTTCCAGGAGGAGTAAAAGAGGTCTTCCCTTTTGCTTTTATGGCGGTCTTTTTACTTTTTAAACCCTATGGATTCTGGGGCTGGGAACGCATTGAACGGATGTAAAGAAAATAATTGAAATATAGGAGGCTCTTCTATGTCTCACGTCTGGCTACCTTGTGGCCTTTACCATCAAGAATATGCTCAGGATCATGGATGGTGGCAGACCCCTTTAATTAAAGGGAAAATGATTCTCCTCCTGGTGATTGTATTTATACTGTTTCCCTTAACCTTAACTGGATACTGGTTTGGAGTAGCCAATATGGTTGGCTATACAGCCTTAGGAGCCCTTGGGGTACAGATATTGATAGGTTATGCTGGTTTGATCACCCTTGGGCATGCTGCCTTTATTGCCGTAGGAGCTTATACCAGCACGCTTTTGGTTCTTCAATTTCCATGGCCGAATTTTTTTATCAACTGGGGTCTTGCCTATCCAATCAGTATTATCATTGCGGGTATCATCGCCGGACTCTGGAGTGTACTCTTTGGTCTTCCATCGGCCAAGGTTAAAGGTTTTTACCTGATCCTAACCACCATGGCAGCCCAGTTCATCACCGTTGATTTCCTCCTCACCCAGTATATCAGTCAGATCGGTGGTAGAGGGCAGGCTTTTTCTCTACCACCCGGAACAATTAAGATTGGGCCCTGGATCATTGATAGTGAAATCAAGACTTATTTTTTAATGGCTATCTTGCTCACCCTATGTGTCATCATTACAGCGAACCTCCTTCGATCAAAGGTAGGAAGGGCCTGGATAGCCATTCGAGATAATGACATCGCTGCTGAAACTCTTGGAATCAATATCATATGGTATAAGTTACTCAATTTCTTTGTGGCAGGATTTATTGCTGGCCTGGCAGGAGCCTTTTGGGTCAGCAATACCGCGGCGCTCAGTCCAGAGCATTTTCCTTGGTTCTGGTCTCTCTGGTTAGTGGGTGTTATCCTGATTGGTGGGGTGGGTTCTATTCACGGAGTGATCTTTGGCTCTATCTTTATGGTATTGGTAATGGAAATGATTCAATTAGGTGTGATCTCCCTCGGTGATGTTTTTCCGGAGCTCATGGTTAAATTCCTCTATATCAAGGAATCGGCCTTCGGCTTAGTGATTTGTGGCTTCTTAATCTTTGAGCCAAGAGGTCTCAGTTACCGTTGGTGGCAGATTAAAAACTATTTTAATCTGTGGCCGTTTTCGTATTAATTTAATTATTCCCCTCCCCTCTAGATGGGGGAGGGCGAGGGTGAGGGTGAAAAAGAAGGTTTATCTCCCCCTCCCCTCTATCCCCTCCCACCGAGGGAGGGGAGGATTTGGAGAAAGGGGTGATGTCACGTCATGGGAGGGTGGGGAGAAAGAAAGGAATCATCATTTCATTTACCATACCTTAACATTTTCCAGGAGGTGAACAATGAGAATTAAATTTAAATTTTTCATAGTCGTTATGACATTGCTCGTCATGGTTTTTCCTGTTTCATCCATCATCGCACAGGAAATTAAGATTGGTGGCCTTACGGATTGCACGGGTGCCACTTCAGATGTAGGGAAGGACTATGCCCTTGGTTTAGTAGAGGCTTTTAATTATGTAAATGAAACAGGTGGAATTAACGGTAAAAAGATAAAATATACCTGGTTTGATTACGGCTATCGTATACCAGAAGCCATTACAAAGTATAACTTTCTTAAACGCATGGGTGTGATAGCGATCCAAGGTTGGGGAACCGGAGATACGGAAGCCCTTTCTCCAACGGTCCTCAAAGATAAGATTCCCTATGTCTCTGCTTCTTTTTCTGCCCACCTTACGAATCCTGCAAAAACACCTTATAACTTATTTTTTGCACCTGACTATTCTGTCCAGGCAAGAGCCGTGCTTACCACCTGGTTTGAAACCAGATGGCCCAAGCATAAAGATTATGGAAAGAGGAAGCCACGGTTTGCCTGCGTCTATGCTTTTCCCTCTCCCTATGCGAGTGCTCCGATAAAGGCAATCAAAGACCATGCTACCATGCTCGGCTTTGAGATAGGGGATGATCAGGATGTCGCACTAACGTCCATGGACGCCAAAAGCCAGATCATGGCTCTCCAAAAATTTAAACCCGATGTGTGCTGGCATGGAAACACCACCATGTGCGTTTCAGCAACGGTTAGAGACGCTTTTGCTCTTGGCCTCGGCGCTGATTGGTTGGTAAACTACTGGGGTGAAGATGAAAATTTACCAAAATTGGCAGGAAAGGCATCTGAGGGCGCCATGGTTGCCGGCCCCGCTTACTTTTTTGACGATAAGCGAGGGAAGATGAAGATCGTTCATGATTATGCGGCTAAATATAATCCTGGCATCCCCTACAAGGACCGGATCAAGTTTACGGTTACTGCCTGGTGCAATGTCCTTCTATTGACTGAGGCCTTGAAACGCGCGGATAAGGCGGGTGATTTGACTGGAGAGGGTATTTTGAAAAAGGGTTTTCAAACCTTAAAAGATTATACCCTCCTCGATGGTGGTCTCGGCACAAGCCCAGTGACCTTCACTCCTACAGACCACCGGACAACCAGTATTGTTCCAGTCTATGAACTCAAAGAAGGAAAATTTAATTATGTTAAAACAATCGATGTCAAAGCACGCTGGCCAGAAAAATATGCCAAGGAATGGTTTGGATGGTAAAAAAGGGGTAATCCTGTGGAGACAGCACAACCTATTTTAAAGTTAAATAATGTTGAGGTAAAATATCATGAAGTCATCCTTGTCCTCAAAGGAGTCTCCTTAGAAATCCCTGAAGGAGGGATCATCGCCCTGCTTGGAGCAAATGGGGCAGGCAAAAGTACTACCCTAAAGGCCATCTCTGGACTTCTCAAAGTGGAGGTTGGAGAGGTCACCGATGGAGCCATTGAGTTCAAAGGAGAACGTATCCATCGAAAAACAGCCATGGAGGTTTCCAAAATGGGTATTATTCAGGTAATTGAAGGTCGAAAGGTCTTTGAGCACTTGACCGTAGAGGAAAATCTCAAAGTAGGCGCCCATTTAAGAAAGATTGGCTCGATCAAAGAAGGCCTGGAAATGGTCTACCACTATTTCCCCCGACTAAAACAGAAGCGAAGTGAAATTGCTGGATATGTTAGCGGTGGGGAGCAGCAAATGACTGTGATCGGTCGCGCTCTGATGGCTCAACCCAAACTGATGCTTCTGGATGAGCCTTCTATGGGTCTCGCTCCTCTCCTCATCAAGGAGATCTTCGAAATCATTATCAAATTGAATCACAAAGAAAAGATCCCTATTCTATTGGTGGAACAGAATGTAAAGTTGGCTCTCACGGTTGCCCCTTATGCTTATGTGCTGGAAAACGGCAGGCTCGTGATGCATGATACATCGGAGAAATTGAAAGAAAACCCGGATATCAGAGATTTTTACTTGGGTCTCTCTGACCTTGGTGAAAGAAAAAGCTTTCGCCATGTTAAACATTACAAGAGAAGAAAGAGATGGCTCACATAAACTAAACATTGCAAAGTGCAAAATGGAAAATGAACAATTAGCATTGATAATTTTACATGGGTCATTTTGTAATGAAAATTGATCCTTACGGACGGAAGGAGGTTTGAGGATGAATAAAAAAACAGCATTACTGATGGCTTTTATCTTTGGCATAGGGTTGGTCTTCATTTCTTGCGCTGGGATGCCGACAAAACCCACCGAAGCCAACTTTAAAGCACCCGTCATTAGCCTTGATACAGTATATGTCCCAAAATATTTTGGGTATTGGTTTTACAATGCCCAGATCACCCCGGTGAAGGGTAAAGCTGGAAATAATAGCTCACCCTTAACTGTCTCCCTTGTTTTCAATATCACCAATCCCAATAATTATCCTGTTAAGTTAGATAGTTTTGTGTTTACGGTTGCCTTTGAAGGGATTGATGTAAATATGATCAATGTCCTTGAAACCCAATGGATCCCAGCAGGTAAAACCAATCAACTTTCTGTCATGTCCACGATTGATATAGCGGAACTCCTTGGAAGTCTTTTAGTTGCCAGTCATGAGAAGGTAAAAGCAAAAAATACGAATGCATGGGCCCTTATTGAAAAATGGTGGACAGAGGTTCCGAATATGACCGTCCCTATTGGGGTGGAAAAAGGGGCGGCTACCTTCACAGCCGATGGTGTACAAAAAATAATTCCTTTCTCTGCAAAATATCCTAAGTGAACTACCCCGCAGCAAGCTGCGGGGCATCAAATTCTCTAAAAAACTTTCCTCCCCCTTGATGGGGGAGGATTAAGGTGGGGGTGATGATAAGATCATTTCCCCCTCACCCTAACCCTCTCCCCCCAGGGGAGAGGGAGGCCATTCATCCCCCCAGCAGAGCTGAGGGGTATTCTGGCATATTTTTATAAACCCTTCTCCCCCCCTTTTCTTAATAAAAGGAAAAGGGGGGGAGAAGATATTACTGTTAAGGAGAATGCCTATGCCTAAGCAAGAGGTGATGGATCGGACTGTAGGCTTCTTGAAAAAAAATCTCGAAACCATGCCCCAAAAAAAACGCCTCGAATATCTTAATCAGAAACTGAGAGGAGTCATCCAATACGCTTATAAAAATTCTCAAGCTTTTAAAAGTAAAATGGATTCCACTGGGTTGAAACCAAAGGATATTCAAACTATCAAAGACTTAGAAAATATTCCGATTACCAAAAAGACAGAACTGATGGAACTTCAGAAGAAAAATCCTCCCTTTGGGGGATTTGAAGGGGTTCCTGTTACTGAAATGAGAAGGATATTTATTTCACCTGGACCCATTTATGAACCTGGCGAGATTGAGTTTAACGAACTGGGTTGGGCTCAGGGAATGTATGCAGGAGGTTTCCGCCCTGGAGACATTGTAATTAACACCTTCAGTTATCACATGGTTCCTTTTGCTTTGCAGATGGTCGATAACTCTCTCCATCGCATTGGATGTGTCATCATCCCTACAGGCATTGGAAACACTGAACAACAGGTCAATATTTTAAAGGATTTCAAGGCCACGGGATACTGCGGAACCCCCAGTTTTCTTCTCAACATTGCTGAAAAGGCGGAGGAGATGGGGTTCGATATAAAAAAAGACCTAAACCTCAGAGTCGGTTTTGTGGCCGCAGAGATGCTCGCGGAATCCCTCCGCTCCAAATTGGAAGAAAAATTCGGAATGATCATTCGACAAGCTTATGGAACCGCTGATATTCGTTGCCTCGGCTATGAATGTATCAAAAAGAATGGGATGCATGTCCCGGATGACAAGATAGTGGAGACGGTAGATCCTAATACAGGAAAACAAGTAGGGCCCGGGAAAACCGGAGAGATCGTCGCTACCACTTTCGATAAGGTCTATCCCTTAATTCGATTTGGAACAGGAGACCTCTCCATCCTTACTGAAACCCCCTGCCCTTGCGGTAGGACGTCGCCCAGGTTGTTAAAGATTCTCGGGAGAGTCGACCAAGCGACCAAGGTCAGAGGGCTCTTTGTTCACCCCGGACAGGTGGATGAAGTCGCTTCAAGGTATCCACAAATCGCAAGGTATCAAATCATCATCACCAGAAAGGATCAAAAGGATGAGATGATTTTCCGGATCGAACTCAAAGAGGAAGTTTCACAACCTGAAAAATTAAAAGAAGAAATTGGAGGTTCCATCCGGGATGTAATGAAATTGCGAGGAGAAGTTCTGTTCATTCCGAAGGGCACTATTCCAGAAGGAGCTAAGAAAATTGAAGACCAACGGTCCTGGGCTTAATTCTATTTCTCCCTCAACCTCAGACCAAATGGACCGCAAACCTAATAGAATACAGGGCGGGCGGCATCATCTTTATCCAGATACGATTTAACAAAAACTTTTGACGACCTTATGCAAATTATGCTAATATTGAAGTGAACTACCCCGCAGCAAGCTGCGGGGCATCAAATTCTCTAAAAAACTTTCCTCCCCCTTGATGGGGGAGGATTAAGGTGGGGGTGATGATAAGATCATTTCCCCCTCACCCTAACCCTCTCCCCCCAGGGGAGAGGGAGGCCATTCATCCCCCCAGCAGAGCTGAGGGGTATTCTGGCATATTTTTATAAATTAAAAGGGAGGAGGGAAATTTATGAAAATTCATTACAAGGGGTTTATGAGGGAAAAAATTCAAAGAAATCCAATCACTATAAGCCCGGAGGCATCCTTTTATGAGGTTAGAAACCTCATTCACGAGAAGGGAGTGCGACATGTTCCCGTGGTCGATAAGAACAATATGTTAGTTGGGATTGTTACGGATCGGGATATACGGGAGGCAGCCCCTTCAGATGCTACGTTGCTTAGTGTCCAGGAGCTTAACTATCTTTTAGGAAAGCTTAAAGTTTCAAGCTTTATGACGCCCAAGGATAAACTCATCACCATTACTCCTGATACTATTATTGAAGAGGCTGTCCAACTCATGCATGATAATAAAATAGGGTGTCTCCCTGTTGTGGAACAGAGCAAACTCTATGGCATTTTTACAGAAACAGATGCCCTGGACCATCTTGTAGATATATTCGGGGTTAAACAGAAAGGGACTCGTCTCACCCTTGCTCTGGAAGATAAACCCGGTACGATGCTCGGGATACTTGAGATCTTCAAAAAACATAATGTAAATATTATCAGCATTGTCACCCCTTCTTTTATGGTGGAGGGGAAAAGGATTGCTGCCATCCGGATTAGAACAGAAGAATACAAGGATCTAATCACTGATTTAGAAAAGGCAGGCTTTGATGTTTTGTCAATAGGCAAGTGGCCAGCCATTTAATGAATGAAGTGGGGATGGAATGTTGGAATGGTGAAATATTGGGTTGCATTTAAATGTTTTTTCTAATTTAAAACCGTACTTCCAATATTTCATCATTCCATTTTTTTTGTTTTCAATCCTCACTTTACGTTAAGTGGCATTATTAGGTAAATTTATGGAAAAAAACGGGTCAAATTATTATCAAATCGGTGAGCTGGCCAATTTATTGGAATTGAGTCCCCGGACGATCCGTTATTATGAGGAAATTGGCCTCCTCAATTCAATCAAGAGGGTTGAAGGTGGAAAAAGAATTTATACGGATAAAGATTCCCAACGTTTAAAATTTATTACAAGGCTTAAACACCTCGGGCTCACTCTTTCCGAAATGCTCGAGCTGGAGGATATTTATCAAATCCATCGGACAAATAAAAAAGTATTGCCCCGACTTTTAGAATTACTCGACGGTCATGCAGCAAAAATTGAGGAACGAATTAATAGTCTCAATAAATTAAAGGCGGATATATTAAACTACCAAGACAAAATCCGTCAGAAACTAAATCTTGATGAAGAACTTCGTAAAGGAGAGGACACCCATGAAAGAAGTGGTGATCACCAGCGCCGTCCGCACAGCCATCGGTAATTTCCTTGGAGCACTCAGTCCTTTCAGTGCAACGGAATTGGGAGGAAAAGTAATCGAGGAGGCAGTCAAGCGATCGAGGATTCAAAAAAAAGACGTGGATGAAGTGATCATGGGCAATGTTCTTCCTCTTGGACTGGGACAGAATCCAGCTCGTCAGGCCATGATCAAGGCGGGTCTACCCATGTCCGTAGGAGCCATCACGGTCAATAAGGTCTGTGGCTCTGGACTCAAGGCGGTGATGCTGGCGGCTCAGGTGATCAATGCCGGAGATGCAGAGGTCATCGTTGCAGGTGGAATGGAGAATATGAGCCGGGTCCCCTATTATTTAGAAAATGCAAGAACAGGATACCGTCTCTGGGATGGCAAACTGGTGGATGGTATGGTCCATGATGGCCTCTGGGATGTGGTGAGTGATTACCATATGGGATATACCGCTGAAATCCAATCCATAAAATTTAATGTCAGCCGTGAAGAGCAGGACCAATTTGCTCACGAATCGAACTTCAAGGCGATGAAGGCCATACGGGAAGGAAAATTCAAAGACGAAATTCTCCCGATTCCAATTCCTTCAAAGAAAGGGGAACCCATCATTTTTGACACCGATGAGGGACCCCGTGATACAGACCTTAAGGCCATGTCGAAATTGAAATCTGTCTTTAAAGAGAACGGAGTCGTCACCGCAGCAAATTCCTCCAAGATCAGTGATGGGGCAAGCGCTCTTGTGGTAATGTCCAAAGAAAAGGCCCAGGCATTAGGAGTCAACCCCTTGGCTAAAGTGGGAGCCCAGGCCGCAGCAGGCGTCGAATTGGAGGACGTTTTGGTCGCCCCCATCCAGTCTATCCCAAAAGCTCTAAAGAAGGCAGGTCTTTCTATTAAGGATATTGACCTTTTTGAAATCAACGAGGCCTTTTCCGCAACCACCGTGGCTATCTTTAAAACACTCGGAATCGACAGAGAGAAGGTCAATGTTCACGGTGGCGCTGTAGCCATTGGCCATCCAATTGGAGCCAGTGGGGCAAGAGTGCTCACTACTCTACTCTACGCCATGAAAGAAAGGGGAGCGAAGAGGGGAATGTCTTCTCTCTGTTTAGGAGGAGCGGAAGCCGTCAGTCTCATCGTTGAACAGATATAAACATCAATGCAAATTGTAAAATTAGCAATACAAAATTAGCAATGAATTAAGGGGTTTAAATTGCTAATTGTTAATTTTACGATGAGTTTTTCAGGAGGAGATATGGAAATCAAGACAATGGGTGTGGTGGGAGCCGGACAGATGGGAAATGGTATCGCTCAGGTAGCGGCTCATTCCGGACTTCAGGTGATAATGAGTGATATTGCCGATTCTTTCGTTCAAAAAGGACTCGGCACGATCTCTAAAAATTTAGATCGAATGGTAGAAAAAGGAAAACTATCTTCCCAAAATAAAAATGAAATCATGGGAAGGATCAAAGGAACCATTCAGTTGAAAGAGATGGCAGGGGCTGATTTCGTGGTGGAGGCCGCTATTGAGAATGAAACCCTGAAATTAAATATTTTCAAGGAATTGGATCAGGTTTGCCGGAAAGAGACCATCCTTTCAAGCAACACCTCCTCCATTTCCATCACCAAGATCGCTTCAGCAACCCAAAGACCTTCCCAGGTCATCGGCATGCACTTCATGAACCCTGTGCCGGTGATGCAGTTGGTGGAAATTATCCGGGGACTTCAAACCTCCCAGGAAACTTATAATACCGTGAAATCTCTTACTGAAAAGATGGGAAAGACCCCTGTTGAGGCCAACGACTTTCCTGGGTTTATCTCCAATCGAATATTAATGCCCATGATCAATGAAGCGGTTTATACCCTTTTTGAAGGAGTGGGAACACCTGAAGCCATTGATACAGTCATGAAACTGGGAATGAACCATCCCATGGGTCCCTTGGCATTGGCCGATCTCATTGGTCTGGATACCTGTTTAGCAATTATGGAGGTTCTTTATAAGGGTTTTGGAGATTCTAAATATCGACCCTGCCCCCTCCTCAAAAAATATGTCGACGCAGGCTATCTGGGCAGAAAAACAGGAAGAGGATTTTATACATACTAATTGGCAAATAGCTGATGGCAGATGGTAGAAGGCAATCGTTTTAAGCTATAAGCCATTAGCTATCAGCCATCAGCGAGGGCCCATGGATTTCAAACTCACTCCAGAACAAGAGATGATCCGTGATATGGTGAGGGATTTTACGGAGAAGAATATCAAACCCGTTGCGGGGTTAATCGATGAGGAAAAGCAATTCCCTTATCAAAATCTCAAAAAAATGGCCGATCTGGGATTGATGGGAATGAACATTCCCGTTGAATTCGGTGGGTCTGAAGTCGGAGTGGTTGCCTATAGTCTGGCCATTACCGAGATTGCGAAGGGATGCGCCTCCCATGCGGTCACCACCTCTGTAACCAATATGGTGGCTGAAGTGATTTACGAGTTTGGGCAAGAGGAAATAAAAAGAAAACATGTCCCTAAACTTTGCAATGGCCAATATCCAGCCGGATCTTTTGCGATCACCGAACCTCATACCGGGTCGGATGCAGGCAATATTCGAACAACAGCTACTCAGCATAAGGATGCCTATGTGATCAATGGAAGCAAAACGTTAATCACGAGTGGAGAGGCATCAGGGGTTACAGTGACCTGGGCTGTTACGGAGAAAAATGCAAAAAAGGGGAAAGGGATCAGCGCATTTGCCATTGAGAAGGGAACGCCAGGATTCATGATTGGCAAGGCAGAAGAAAAGATGGGGCACCGAGCTTCCCAGACCAATGAGTTGATTTTTGATCATTGTACCATCCCGTCTCATTGCCTTTTGGGGAAAGAAGGGGAAGGTTTCAAAATCGCCATGATGGAGTTGGATGGAGGCAGGATTGGGATTGCATCCTTGGGACTCGGCGTGGGATTTTCTGCTATTGATTTCGCTATAGAATATGTTAAAGAAAGAGAGGCGTTCGGTAAACCACTTTCCAGCTTTGAGGCTATTCAATGGATGATCGCCGATTCCTATACAGAATTAGAAGCCGCTCAACTTCTGGTCTTACGCGCTGCTTATCTCAAAGAGATCCATCAACCCTTTACAAAAGAAGCCTCGATGGCAAAGCTCTTTGCCACAGAGACGGCGAGAAATGTGGCCATCCGCGCTGTACAGATGCTGGGTGGGTATGGTTATACGAAAGACTATCCTGTGGAACGTTACCTCAGGGATATTATTGGAACCACCCTTTACGAAGGAACGTCTGAGGTTCAACGGATTGTGATTTCGAGAGAAATATTGAATCGTTAATGGAGGGTCTGGAGGAGATGGAGTTATCAGAACAAACCTTCGCGGAAAAATTTGAACTCTATGGTTGTTATCAGTGTGGAAAGTGTACGGGAGGATGCCCTGTTTCTCTCAAATCGAAGTTGAACATCCGCCGGTTAATGATCGAAGGAATTTTAGGAAAACACCTTGAACATATTAATGAAAAATTAGAGCTCTGGGATTGCACCACTTGCAAAACCTGTACCATTCGTTGTCCTCGGGGATTGAAACCCATGGATCTCATCATTGGGATGAGAGGTGTTCTGGTCGAAGAGGGTCACATCCCTAAGACAATCATCGAAGCCATGGAAAATGCTTATAAACATGGAAACCCTTGGGGAAGGCCTAAGGGCAAGAGAACAGAGTGGACAAAAGGTATTACGGAAGATCTAAAGGTCAAAGATTTCTCACAAGGGGATAAAGCGGATTGGCTTTACTTTGTTGGATGCACCGCCTCCTCTGATCCACGAATTCAAGAGATTGCAAAATCACTGGCATACATCCTCAACCGTGCTGAGATTGACTTCGGGATTCTTGGAAATGACGAAACGTGTTGTGGTAACGAGATTCGAAGAATGGGGGAAACGGGCCTTTTTGAGGAGCTGATGGAAACAAACATCCAACGGATAGAATCTTATGGGATCAAGCATATCGTCACCGCCTGCCCCCACGGTTTTAATGTATTCAAGAACGAGTATCCACAAGGAAAGTTCAACGTCCTCCATACGACTCAACTCCTGGCTAAAAAATTAGAGGAAGGAAAACTCTCTCTTACCAAGGAAATCAAAAAAGTGGTCACCTACCATGACCCTTGTTTCTTGGGCAAACAAAACAATATCTTTGACGAACCTCGAATGCTCCTCACCACCATCCCTGGTCTCACCTTCAGAGAATTAGACCGCTCCAGGGAAAGGAGTCTCTGTTGCGAAGGTGGAGGCGGAAGGATGTGGGCAGAATCTGCCTCGGAAATGGGTCAACGTCTGGCTGAAATCCGCGTGCAGGATGCCGTCGAGTTGGGCGCAGAGATTTTGGCTACAGCCTGTCCTTTATGCATTCTGACTTTGGAGGATGCTGTCAAAACCTCCGGGAACGAGGAAAAAATAAAGGTTCTGGATGTGATGGAATTGTTGGCAGAGGCGGTCGAATAAAATGACGCTGAAAGAAGTCAAAGAGATCCTCAAT
The DNA here is from genome assembly GCA_002327985.1 of Syntrophaceae bacterium UBA2188. Taxonomy (GTDB): domain Bacteria; phylum Desulfobacterota; class BSN033; order BSN033; family UBA1163; genus UBA1163. Next base: position 17,215 of record DCVM01000138.1, read on the forward strand.
GCAGAGGTCATTTCAGGTAATCACGATCTGGAAAAAGAAATAAAGTGCGCCTTTGCAGCCGAACTTCTCAGTGATGTCCTTGCCCTATCTCAAGAAGGAGCCCTCTTAATCACAGGATTCACCCATCCTCAGGTTGTTTATGCGGCCGATGCAGCCAATTTATGCGCGGTCCTCTTTGTCAGGGGAAGATGGCCTAACGAAGCCACCCAGCAACTGGCCATCCAGAAGAAGATTCCCCTTCTGAGCACCTCTTATATGATGTTTGAAACCTGTGGGATCTTATACGAATATGGTTTAAAGACATGTGCCCTAACCGTGGAGAATGGACAAGACTGATCATAACATTCTCTTTCATAAGATGTTTCACATTGAAGGAGGCAATTTTACAAGTGCCGGCTTGATCTCGGATCAGGTCAAAAAGATTTTAAAGGAGGCCGGGATCCCGAAAAAAGTTATCCGTCGGGCTTCGATTGCAACATTTGAAGCTGAGATGAATGTCATTTGTTATGCCACCCAAGGAGACCTTTCGCTCTTCATTACACCCCTCTTCCTAAAAATAGTGGTCGACGACGAAGGGCATGGTATTCCTGATATTCATCTGGCAATGAGTGAGGGCTATTCAACGGCCGATGAAAAGATTCGCGAATGGGGTTTTGGCGCGGGAATGGGTCTCCCGAACATTAGGAGAAATACGGATGAGATGGTCCTGACCTCCACGTTTAGGCAAGGAACCCATCTTGAGTTTGTCATCTATTTGGAAAGACAAGAAACCCAGCTCCCTTTTGAATAACCAAAAAGAGGAGGAGGGTTCTCTTACCCAATACCATGAAATGATAAGAAGGGAGGAATTCCCCTCGTGACAGTTCTCGATATCGTTAAATCCTTCGAATTAAAGATAAGAGGAGGGAAGGATCAACTTGATGAAGAGATCACAGGAGGGTATGCAAGTGATCTCCTGAGCGATGTCATTGCTCATAGCCGTAAAGGAAATATTTGGATCACGATCCAAACCCACCCGAATATTGTAGCCGTGGCCACGATGAAAGAGTTGGCAGGAATTATTTTAGCAGGAGGAAGAGAACCGGATGCAGACACCATTCAAAAGGCTGAAGAAGAAGGAATACCCATTTTGATTTCTCCTCTCTTTACTTTTGAATTGGTGGGGAAACTGTACCAAAAAGGGATTTCAGGAATGAGTTCATGCTGAGGACATTTCGGGCAGATCTCCACATCCATTCATGCCTCTCGCCTTGTGGAGAGGAGGAGATGAGGCCCTTTGCTGTGGTGGACCAAGCTCTGGCCATGGGGTTAGATATGATCGCCATTTGTGACCATAATTCGGCAGAGAATATCGCTGCGTTTTTGAGTGTTGGCCAAAAAAAAGGACTGGCGGTGATCCCCGGTATGGAAGTCACTTCAAAGGAGGAAATCCATCTCCTCACCCTCTTCGATAGACAGGAGGACTGTCTGGCCCTCCAAGAGTTGATCTACCAAAATTTACCAGGGGAAAATGTCGAAGAGGTGTTCGGGTGCCAAACGCTGGTCAATGAGAGGGATGAAACGATAGGATCCACCCCAAAAATGTTGATCGGGGCAACTCTCCTTCCCCTTGAACAGCTCGTTTCGCTAGTGGGTTCGCTTCGAGGAGTCGCCATTGCTTCTCACATTGATCGTCAAGCATTTAGCCTCATTGGACAGCTGGGCTTTATTCCAGAAGGGATCTCCCTGGATGGACTGGAGATCTCCATACGAATCTCAAGAGAAGAAGCTCAAAAACGATTTCATGATTATCAACACTTTTCTTTCGTTCGGTTTTCGGATGCCCATCGTCTCGAAGACATCGGTAAAAATATCACCTATTTCCTTCTGGAGAAGACCTCCTCAGAGGAAATTAAAAAGGCTCTCCATCATCAAGAAGGACGCAGGGTGGTTGAACAGTGAAATTTGATTGAGAGGTGAGGTTGGAAGATCTCTCCCTCCATATATTGGACATTGTTGAAAATGCGATTTCGGCCAAGGCGAAAAAGATTGATATCCTGGTGATGGAACAACCCAAGGAGGACCGGCTCGTCATCGAAATCAACGATAATGGGGTCGGTATGGATAAAGAGGTCAGCCGAAAAGCGACCGACCCTTTCTTCACCACCCGGTCCTCAAGGAAAGTGGGTCTGGGTCTTTCCCTGATGGCTCAAGCCGCTCAGGAAGCGGGAGGAAGACTTCTCATTGAATCGGAAGTGGGAAAAGGGACGAAAGTGACAGCCACCTTTCAATATCACCATATTGACCGGAAACCATTGGGAAGCATGCTAGAAACCATGACTACCCTTCTCTTGGGAAATTCTGATTTGGATATCTCCTATATCCATCAGAAGGAAGAAAAATCATATGTGTTAAAAAGTCTGATGCTGAGAGAACGTTTTAAAAGCCAATCCCCCACCGGTCCAGAAGTGATTCAATGGTTGAGAAAACATCTCAAAGAGGGATTGGCTCGAATCGGAGTTCAAGGATGAAGTGGGCAGAAGAGATACCCCGAGAAGAATGGGTAAGGATTGATCAGGTGATCCACAAATATAGAGAAAGGCATGGCTCACTCATCCCTGTATTAAAAGAGGTTCAGGATATCTGTGGATACCTTCCCAAGAAAGTTCAACACCGCATTGCACAGGGACTTCACCTTCCCTCCTCTCAAGTTTACGGGGTTGTCTCCTTTTATACATTCTTCACAACTACCCCAAGGGGGAAATACATCATTCGAGTATGTTTGGGAACGGCCTGTTATGTGAAAGGATCGAAACAGATCTTGGACAATCTCCAGCGGGAACTCAAGGTGGGTGTTGGGGGAATCACTTCGGATCGAAAATTTTCTTTGGAGGGTGTTCGGTGCCTCGGGGCTTGCGGGTTAGCACCGGTTTTGGTCATCGGCCAAGAAACTTATGGCATGGTCACTCCGGGAAAGGCAATAGAGATTGTGAGATCTTACCCTTAGGAGATTGAGAACATGGCCAAGCTAACAATCGAAGACTTAAAACGAATCAAAGAGGAGGTTCGGTCCACCACCGTTCTGAGGGAGGGAGGCTTCCGGGCCAAGATCAACATTCACATGGGCACCTGTGGAATTGCAGCCGGAGCCAGAAAACTGATGTCGGTTGTCTTAAAAGAGATAGAGGAGAAAAAGATCAACGATGTGATGGTGACAACTTCCGGATGTGCAGGGCTCTGCAGTCGGGAACCCATGGCCACAGTGGAAATTCTTGGGAACCCCCCTGTCAAATATTGTGATCTCAACGAAGAAAGAATGAAGGAAATATTCGCTCAACATGTCCTAAAGGGAGAGATTGTCGAGGCCTACGCATTGGCAAGAGGAAGTGAAACAACCTATTAGGTGGAAATGAAGTTTCGTTTAAAGGTAACGATGCCCGTATCGTCTTTAAAAGGTTAAGTCTGTCGTGTTTTAATTCTTTAACACCTAACCATTACCGAATGACGAAACGGGCTTCGTAGCCGTAACCTTAACCCAGACACCCGGGTTTTTTCATGCTCCGTGGGTGACACTTCATCATGAAGGATTAGGTGACGGGAAGGGAATGAAGACCTATCGAACCCATCTGATGGTGTGTGCGGGGACAGGATGTGTCTCCTGCGGCTCTTTGAATTTGAAGGACCACCTCGAATCCGAGTTGAAGAACCGAGGTCTCTCGGACGAGGTGAAGGTTGTCATCACAGGATGTAATGGCTTCTGTGCCGAAGGCCCGATCATGGTGGTCTATCCTGAAGGTATTTTCTATAAGAAACTCACTCCAGAGGATGTTCCATTTCTCGTAGAGGAACATTTCCTGAAGGGACGGCCTGTAGAAAAGTTTTTATACACGGGCCCCGCCGTCAAAGAAAAGGTTCCCCTGTTAAAGGATATCCCTTTCTTCCAGCATCAAGTGCTGAGGGCCCTCAGGAATCGAGGTCTCATCGACGCAGAAAATATTGATGAATATATCGCCAGAGACGGGTATGCCGCTCTCTCGAAGGTCCTCTCTTCGATGACCCCTGAAGAGGTAATTCATGAGGTCAAGATTTCCGGACTGCGTGGCCGAGGAGGAGCGGGATTTCCAACTGGATTAAAGTGGGAGGAAGGACGACGTTACGATGCTTTTCCAAAATATATCATCTGTAATGGAGATGAAGGAGACCCGGGTGCTTTTATGGACCGCTCCGTCCTGGAGGCGGATCCTCACTCGGTTTTAGAAGGAATGACCATTGGCGGTTATGCTCTGGATGCTCATCAAGGGCACATCTACGTCAGGGCTGAATATCCTCTCGCCATTCATCGACTCAACATCGCCATTGAGCAGGCGAAAAACTACGGGCTGTTAGGAAAGGACATCTTCGGCTCCGGCTTTGATTTTGATATCAGTATTTATCCGGGCGCTGGAGCTTTTGTGTGTGGAGAATCGACCGCCCTTATGTATTCACTTGAAGGAAAAAGAGGGATGCCGAGGATCAAACCACCCCGTTCCACTGAGGCAGGTTTATGGGGGCAACCAACCGTCCTGAACAATGTTGAAACCTTTGCCAATGTTCCGGCCATCCTTTTAAATGGTGGAGAATGGTTCGCCTCTTTAGGAACAGGGGGGTCCAAGGGAACGAAGGTCTTTGCCCTCACTGGAACGGTCAGCAATGTGGGTCTTATTGAAGTCCCCATGGGAACAACACTCCGAACCATTGTTTATGACATTGGCGGTGGCATCCCTGAAAAAAGAGAGTTTAAGGCAGTTCAGATCGGAGGCCCTTCTGGAGCCTGTCTGCCGACCTCCCTTTTAGATATTGAGGTCGACTTCGACTCGCTTGATGAAGCGGGAGCCATGATGGGTTCGGGTGGCCTGGTCGTCATGAACGACTCTACCTGTATGGTCGATACGGCTCGGTTCTTCACGGACTTTTCGGTGGATGAATCCTGCGGTAAATGCGTTCCTTGCCGAGTGGGTATGAAAGTCATGCTCAATATATTGAATCGAATCGTAGAGGGTAAAGGAGAGATGGAGGATATTGAAAGGCTGAAACGACTGGGTCAGCATATCAAAGAGACTTCCCACTGTGGCCTGGGAAAAACAGCACCCAATCCTGTCCTCTCCACGATTCGCTATTTCCGAAATGAATATGAAGCGCATATCCAGGACAAGCAATGCCCTGCCCTGGTCTGTGTAGACCTGATTCAATTTCGGGTCAATCCAGAAAAATGTAAAATGTGCGGCCTCTGTAAGAAGGCATGCCCGATGGAGGCCATCACTTGGGAGAAAAAAACACCGGCTGACATTAACATAGAAAAATGCATTCGGTGCCGTTCGTGTATTCAGGCATGTAAGTTCGGAGCCATCGAATAAATCATGGAATACTGGAATACTGGAATGTTGGAATATTGGAATACTGGGTTTAAATCAATACAACTTAAATTTTGATTTTTCCATTCTTCCAATATTCCAATTTCAATAGGTTATGGCAAAACAGACCATCAAACTAAAGATCGATGATATCGCTGTAGAGGTAGATAGGGGAAAAACCATTCTCGAGGCAGCCCAATCGGCCGGCATTCGAATCCCCACTCTCTGTCATGACCGAAGGCTCATCCCCTTCGGAGCTTGCCGGCTCTGCATGGTCCAGCAGAAAGGAAAATCCGAGCTTCTGCCTTCCTGTTTTACCCCTGTCAAGGAAGGGATGGAAATCATCACCCATTCTCCAGAAATTTTTGAATCAAGAAAGCTTCAGCTCCAATTCATTCTGCTCAACCATCCGATGATCTGCCCGAGATGTGAGAAGGAAGGCGAATGTGAACTTCAAAGGTTGGTTTATGAATACGGAGTGGAAGAAACGATTTATCCCTGGGAACACATCTCTTCACCCCCGGATGATCGTTCCCCTCTTATCCAGAGGGATCCAGATAAATGTATTCTCTGCGGCCGCTGTGTTCGAATCTGCGAAGAAGTTCAAGGAGTCGGAGAGCTCTCTTTTTCAAATCGAGGGATCAAAACGGTCATTGATACAGATTTCCACCGACCCCTCCACTGTGAATTTTGTGGTCAATGCCTGGACACCTGCCCGGTGGGTGCGATTACCAGTCATCGTTTTGACTATGCAGTTAAAGCATGGGAGTTGAAAGAAACCACAACCCCCTGCCCCTTCTGTGGATGCGGATGTTCCCTTACCATGAGCTCCAAAGAAGGAGAGATCAGGCGTGTTTTCTCCGATCCCAAGAAGGGTCCGAGTGATGGTAATCTCTGCGTCAAGGGCCGATTCGGATGGGACTTCGTTGACCACCCGGAGAGAATTAAGACTCCACTGTTGAGGGTCAATGGAACCTTCAAAAAGGCATCCTGGGAAGAAACCCTTCAATATGTGGCACAGCAACTTGAAACCATTAAGGATCAATATGGTCCAGAGGCCATTGCCGGAACCGCCTCCAGCCGATTGACCAATGAGGAATACTATCTTCTTATAAAATTATTCAAGGACGCAATCGGAACAAATCAAATCGTTTATGGTGGAGAAAGGGCTACCCGTGGATTGACAGAAGGTTTGGCCAGGACACTGGGCATGGCGGCCTCAACCAACTCCATCCGAGAGATCCGCAATACAGACTGCATCTTGGCCATTGGGGTGGACCCGACACGGACACACCCGATTATTAAAAACGAGATCAACCTGGCTATTCGACGAAATAAAGCTCAACTGATTGTGCTCGGAAGCTATGATATCCCTCTTACCCAGGCTACCCATATTTCCCCACTTCTCCCCTCTTCCATTACCCTTCTTGACCGGCCAGGGACGGAAGTTCCCCTGATCAATGCCATGCTTCATACCCTATTCAAAGAAGGTCTTGAGGACAAAACATTTATTGAAGAAAAAACAGAAGGAATAACAGAGCTGAGGGAGAAAATCCTTGCTTTTCAACCTCAATCCTCTGGAATGATAGACGCCAATCAAAAAGAAGTTAAAAAAGCGGCCACGCTCTATGCCCGGGCCAAGAGGGCAATGATTTTAATCGGAAGCGGTCTCTGGTCACACCTTGACCAAAAAAAGATTGCGCTTGCCTCTTCGAACCTCGCTCTTGTCACAGGCCACATGGGAAAAGAATCCTGTGGCATCCTTGTCCTTTTGGAAAAATGCAATGCTCAAGGAGCAGTGGATATGGGGCTGTCTTCCGGAGATGAAGAAGATGGAAAAAATGGTCTCCTCATAAAGGCTCAGGAAGAAAAATTAAAGGCCCTCTATCTCATAGGAGAAAATTGTCTGGTCTCTTCTCCGGTTTTGGGGAGACAGGCCTTAGAAAAAATTCCTCTCCTGATTGTTCAAGACCTCTTCATGACGGAAACCGCAGAGATGGCTCATGTGGTCCTCCCTGCCTGTTCCTTCATTGAAAAGGAAGGCACCTTTACAAATCTCGAGAGAAGGGTCCAAAAATTGAATCCCCTCCGTTCACCCCTTCTCCAATCAAAATCGGATTTTGATATCTTCCATTCTTTACTTCGTCTTCTTGAATGTCCCGCTTTAGGGGAGACCCCCGAGGCGGTCTTTAAAGAAATGGGTCGGGATCTTTCTAATTACCAAGGAGTCGAGGATGGAGAACAATGGCCAAAGAATTCTTTGTTTCTCTACGCCGGTGGTTTCCCAATGGGAAAAGCAAAACTGATACCCCTCGATGGGGAAACGATTCAACCACATTTAGAGGGATATCCTTTCCATCTCATCCAAAGGCCATCTCTTTTCCAATCGGGTCTGCTCAGTTCAAGAAGCGATGTTTTGAAAAATGCTTCAGAAAAAACTTATTTGGAAATGAATTTAGAAGATGCTCACCGCCTCAAGATCGAAGAGGGAGAAGTCGTGCAAGTCTCTAATCCTCAGGGCCAATCTTTTCAAATGAAGGTGAACTATTCTTCTCATCCTATTTCAGGGGTGATCATCGCCCCTTACCCCTACCCCCTCATTGATCAGGGAGGGTTCTCTTCAGTGAAAGTGGAAAGATTAAAAACAAACTAAGACCTCCCTCTTTCTCCTCTGATTTAAAAGGGAGGGGGGTGGAAAGGAGGACATTGAATGAATATTATTGTTTGTATCAAAAGGGTCCCGGAGACAGCGGATGCCGATGTAATCATTGGCAAATCAGGAAAAGACATTGACAAAAGCGGTCTCGCATTCGATCTCAACGAGTGGGATAGCTATGCCATTGAAGAAGCCATCCTGCTCAAGGAGAAATTGGGTGGAACTGTGACCGTTCTCTCTCTCGGAGGGGAGGATTCAAATGAATCTCTGAGAAAATGTTTGGCCATGGGCGCAGACGATGCCATTCGGTTGACGGATCCCGCTTTTGAAGGATCAGATGGAGGGGTGATAGCAAAGATTTTGGCAGGGGCCATTCAAAAGATTCCTTACGATCTCGTTCTCACAGGGACCCAAGCTGAAGACGATGGATATGGTCAGGTGGGGGTTGTCCTGGCTGAACTGCTTGGAATTCCCCACGCCGCTCTGGTCAATCGTCTCGAAGCCCAAGATAAAAAAGTGACGATTCATCGGGAACTGGAAGGGGGTTTAGAGGAAGTATTTGAAATTGACCTTCCGGCGGTTCTCACCATTCAAACCGGAATCAACGAACCCCGATATGTCTCCATCATGGGAATCCGAAAGGTAGCCAAAAAAGAGATTAAAACTTTCGGGACTTCAGATCTCAATCTCAAAGCCGAGGACGTCGGTCTCTCCGGTTCAGATATCCAGTTGGAGAAGATCTTCCTTCCTCCCGTGGGCGAAGGGGCGGAGATGTTAGAGGGAAAACCTGAAGAGATCGCATCGAAAGTATTCGATATTTTGAAAGATAAAGGAGGGCTCGCCTAATGAAAGAGATCATCGTCCTAGCCGAACATCGACGTGGAGAATTGAGGGATGTGACATGGGAGATGCTTTCCAAAGGGAGGCAATTAGCAGAAGGCATGGGTGCGGAGATTGGAGTCGCCCTTTTGGGAAAGGGAGTTGGCCAATTGGCTGAAGCCCTCAAACCGAAAGCCCATCGGGTTTTATTGATCGAAGATGACCGTCTTGAAGTTTACAACTCCGAGACTTATGAAAAAGTGTTGACCCAGCTGATCACCGAGAGGAAACCTTTCCTTACTTTGATCGGCCATACCGCCATGGGCATGGACTTTGCTCCGGGTTTGGCAGCCCATTTAAAGATGCCCCTGGCTACGGATTGTATTGGAATCGATGCAGCAGGAGAGACTCTCTCCCTGACCCGCCAGCTTTATGGAGGAAAAGTCAATGCAACGGTTTCTTTTTTGAAGAAAGGACCGCACATGGTGACGGTCCGCTCCGGTGCTTTTCCTGTTGTAGAAAAAGAATTGCTTCCGGGTGAGCTGGTGAAGCTTCCTTCAGCCTTAACCGACGAAGGTCTGGCGAAACGTTTTCTCCAGTATGTGGAAGCGGCCGTAGGGGAAGTGGATATTACACAGGCGGATATCTTGGTTTCCATCGGGAGAGGAATTAAAGAAGCCGACAATATTCCGATGGTCAAAGAATTTGCTGATGCCATAGGAGGAACCCTCTCTTGCTCCAGGCCTGTGGTGGACAAGAAGTGGTTGCCGAAAGACCGGCAGGTAGGGACTTCTGGGAAAACCGTAAAACCGAAGGTTTACATTGCCATTGGTATCAGCGGTGCTTTCCAGCATATTGCAGGGATGAAAGGTGCGGGCACAGTGATCGCTATTAATAAAGACCCAAAAGCTCCTATTTTTAGCGCTGCTCAATACGGGATTGTGGCCGACTTATTCAAAATCGTTCCCATCCTGAAGGATAAAGTGAAAGAGCTGAAACAAAAATAAGGAATATTGGAAGACTGGAATAATGGAATACTGGAAGACAAAAAATAAGTAGGTTTATTAACCCAATATTCCAACACTCCATCATTCCATCCTTCCACCAAGGGGTAAAAAATGGATTTTGAATTGACATCGGAACAGAGAGATATTCAGAAGGCAGCCAGGGAATTCATTCAGGGGGAATATGATAAAGAAAAAATTTTGGAATGGGAGCAGACCCACACCTTTCCCAAAGAGATCTGGAAGAAAGCGGCCAAACTGGGATTCATCGGCATTCACTATCCCGAGGAATATGGAGGGCAGGGTTATGGTGTCTTCGAAAACATCCTGATCGTTGAGGAATTCTGCCGGAAAGACTCAGGGGTTGGGGTGGCCCTGAGTCTGGCTGATTTCTCCTCTGAGGTCGTCCTTCGTTTTGGTACCCCTGAACAAAAGAAGAAGTATCTTATTCCTGTTGCCAAAGGAGAGTTTATTTCCGGAGGTGCCTATACCGAACCGGATCACGGAAGTGACATTACCACCATGTCCACCACGGCATTAAAGCAAGGGGATTCCTTTGTAATCAACGGGACCAAGACCTTTATCACCAATGGAAGCCTTGCAGATTTCTTTATTGTTCTTTGTCAAACCGATCCCAATGCCAAACCTCCTTATCGAGGCCAATGTACAATCATTGTTGAAAAAGGGGCAAAGGGTTTAGACGCAACAGAGATCATGCCCAAGATGGGGATTCGCATGACTTCAACCGCTGAACTTTCTTTGAGTGAAGTCAGAGTGCCCTTGACCCATCTCCTGGGCGAGGAAAATAAGGGATTTTATCAGGTCCTCGAATTTTTTGATGAAAGCCGAATCGAGATCGCTGCCCAGGCCCTCGGTATCGCCCAAGGTGCTTTTGATCGAGCCCTGGACTATGCCAAACAGAGGGAACAGTTTGGAAAAAAACTGGTGGATTTCCAGATCACCCAACACAAATTGGCGGATATGGCCACAAAGATTGAGACGGCGAGGCTGCTGACCTATAAAGCGGCATGGAATTATGACCTGAAGAGAATCGATCCGAAACTCACCTCCATGGCCAAGATGTTTGCAGGAAGGACAGCGGTGGAGGTGGCGGATGAAGCCATCCAGATCTTTGGAGGGTATGGTTACATCACCGAATATGAAGTGGAGCGGTTCTATCGGGACGCCAAGATTACAGAAATTTATGAAGGCACAAAAGAAATTCAGAAAAACACGATTGCTTCGGCATTGATTGGAAAATTAAAATGAACCATGGAATAATGGAATACTGGAAGCATGGAATGATGGGGTTAAACCCAATATTCCAATATTCCAACATTCCATGATTCCAAGGATTGGACCAACATAGTAACAAACGAATAGGTTGATGATGAACGAAGAAATCCGAGAGATGATTCCAGAGGCATTGATCATCGGTGCGGGTATCGCCGGCATGCAAGCTGCTCTGGACATCGGCGACAAGGGGTTTAAGGTTCACTTAGTCGAGAAGGACCCTTGCATTGGGGGCCATATGGCCCAATTGGATAAGACTTTTCCCACGCTTGATTGCTCCTCCTGTATCAGCACGCCCAAAATGGTTGATGTAGGCAACCATCCCAACATTAACCTTCTCACCTACTCAGAGATCGTTCAGGTTGAAGGGAAGGCTGGGCATTTCAAGGTCACTGTCATGAAGAAGCCCCGTTTTGTCGATTTAACCAAATGTACGGCTTGTGGTGACTGCGCGGTTCAATGCCCCGTCACCCTCCCCAGTGAATTTGACTTGGGGCTGGGAAATAAGAAGGCCATCTATCTTTCCTTCCCTCAGGCTGTTCCACTTAAATATACGATCGATCGCCGGGGAACTTCCCCCTGTACGGCTACCTGCCCCCTCCACTGTAATGCCCACGGGTATGTGGCCCTCATCTCCCAGGGCAAGTTTAAAGAGGCTCTTGCACTGGTGAGGGAAAAACTTCCTTTTCCGGGAATTCTGGCCTATGCCTGTTCTCACCCCTGCGAGAAAGAGTGTAAGCGAATTGAAGAGGATCGACCCATCTCTATCTGCCATCTGAAAAGATTCCTTGTGGATTATGTTGAAGAACCTGAGTTTGAGTTCACGCCTCCCGAAGAAAAGGGAAAGAAGATAGCCATTGTGGGTGCAGGTCCGTCGGGACTCACGGCTGCATACGATCTGAGAAGAATGGGCTACGGGGTCACTATTTTTGAATCCCACAATGAATTAGGCGGTCTTCTCACCCACGGTTTCCCTTCTTACCGTCTTCCGAGGCAGGTGGTGGAAAAGGATCTCTCGGTGATCGATAAGATGGGGGTAGAGGTTAAATGCAATACCCAAGTGGGAAAGGACATCTCTCTGGAAACGCTCACCCAATCCTACGATGCGATCTTTATCGCCGCTGGGATCACGGGAGTAGAATCCATCACACGGGCCTTGAAAGGCTTAAAGAAGACGCGAACAGGAACGATTCAGGTAAATCCTATCTCCCTGGAAACCGGCGTGAAAGGGATCTTTGCGGGCGGGGATATGGCGACCGGTCCCGGAACCATTGTCGAATCCATGGCCCATGGAAGGAAAGCCGCGATTTCGATTGATCTATACCTTCGCGGAAAAGATCTCCTTCAAGGAAGGGAGTCCGAAGGAACGCAGATCTCGCCTTTCAGAAGCTTTCTTCCCTATTCGAAAAGAATGAAGCGGGAAGTCCTGCCCGACATGGTGAAACCCCTCGCCGATAGCCTCACCGCGGAAGAGGCGATGGAGGAGGCAAAGCGTTGTCTCAACTGTGCAGGATGTTCGGATTGCGGGGAGTGTGCCAAGGCCTGTCCCCCTAAAGCCATTAATTATGGAATGAAAGAAGAGTTCGTTGAGCTTCATGTGGGATCCATCATCGTCGCCACCGGTTTCGATCCCTTCGACCCAAAACTGAAGCCAGAATTCGGATATGGTAAGTATCCCAACGTCCTCCAAGGTCTTGAGATAGAGAGGCTTTGTTCCGCCTCCGGTCCCACCAAAGGTGAAATCATCGTCGACGGAAAGAAGCCCAAAGAGGTGGTCTTTATTCACTGCGTTGGGTCGAGGGATAAATCAGTGGGCAATGAATACTGCTCGAGGGTCTGCTGTATGTATACGGCTAAACAAGCCCATTTGGTCAGAGATAGGATTCCAGATGCCAGTATCACAGTCCTCTATATGGATGTAAGGGCCTTTGGGAAAGGATTTGAGGAATTTTACGAGAGGGTCCAAAAGGAAGAAATTATTTACCGGAGAGTAAATCCATCCGAGGTTTTTCGTAAAAATGGGAAATTGGTGGTGAGGGGGGAGGACACCCTTTTGGGAGAACCTTTTGAGATGAAAGCAGATCTGGTTGTCCTGGCATCAGGGCTGGTCCCCCGAAAAGAAGACGATCTTCTTAAAAATATGCTTGGGCTGGAGAACTCTTCCGACAAATTTTATGCAGAGGCGCCTGGCCTCGACCCGATCATGACCAAAGTTGAAGGAATTTTTCTGGCGGGATGTTGCCAGGGGCCAAAAGATATTCCAGATACCGTTGCCCAGGCGAGTGGAGCCGCCTCTTTGGCTTGCACCTTGCTTGCCAAAGGAAAAAAATAAACTGGAATGGTGGAATATTGGAACATTGGAATAATGATTAACAAAAGAAAAGGCCCTGTCTCTTTTCATGTTTTTGTAAAACCCAATATTCCATCATTCCAGTATTCCACTATTCCAATTTGGTTTACCTTATGAAGATTGGCGTTTATATTTGTCATTGCGGGATTAATATTGCGGCCACTGTCAATATCGAGAAGGTAACGGCCTTTGCTCAAACCCTTCCCCATGTCGCGATTGCTCGAAATTATCAATACATGTGTTCTGATCCTGGCCAAGACCTCATTAAGCAGGATATCAAAAATTTAAGCCTCGATCGTGTGGTCGTTGCCGCCTGTTCCCCAAGAATGCATGAACCCACTTATCGAAATGCATGTCGATCCGTAGGGCTCAATCCCTACTTTTTTGAGATGTCCAACATCCGTGAACAGTGTTCCTGGGTTCATCCCAACAAAGAAGATGGAACAAAAAAGGCGATGGAGTTGATCGCCTCTGCTGTGGCCAAGGTCTCACTTCATGAACCTTTGGAAGAAAATGAAGTCGGAGTGACACCGTCGGTCTTGGTCATCGGAGGGGGTATTGCAGGAATTCAGGCGAGCCTCGATATTGCCCATTCAGGTTTTGAAGTCTATTTGGTGGAGAAATCTCCAATCATCGGTGGCCATCTCGCACAAATCGACCGGACCTTTCCTCATTTGGACGAAACCTCTTTAACCCTCTCCCCTAAAATGGAGGAAGTGGCAAATCATCCCTTGATTCACCTCCTCACCAACAGTGAAGTGGCAGAAGTAGAAGGATTTGTCGGTAATTTTAAGGTCAAGATAAAACATGACCCATGTTATGTCGATCCAGAAAAATGCAACCGTTGTAAAAAGTGTGAGGAGGTGTGTCCGGTCAGCGTTCCGAATGAATTCAATATGGGATTAAACGAGAGAAAAGCCATCTACCTCCCCTCCCCCCACGCGATTCCATCCAGCTATCTCATCGATTCAAAGAACTGCCTCTATTTACAGAAAGGGGAGTGCGGAAAATGCAAAGAGATTTGCCCTGAAGGAGCGGTCCAGTTTGAAGAGGTGGGGATGGAATTCCAGGTGGATATCGGAACCATCATCGTGGCTACGGGTTATGATGTTTTTGATCCAAAACTGAAACCCGAATTTGGATATGGCCTCTATAAAAATGTGATCACAGGTCTTGAACTCGAAAGGTGTCTGTCTTCAGATGGGCCCACCCAGGGAAAAATTCTTGTGGATGGAAAGGAACCCAAAAAGATTGTTTTCATTCAATGTGTGGGTTCAAGGGACAAGACGGTGGGCAATGAATATTGTTCAAGGGTCTGCTGTATGTTCACGGCCAAGCAGGCTCATCTCATCAAGGATCGCCTCCCTGAAGCCCGCATCACTATTTGCTATATTGATATCAGGGCTTTTGGAAAAGACTGTGAACAATTCTATGAACAGGTTCAGAAGAAGGGAATCTTTTACCGCAAGGGAATTCCTTCTGAGATTTATCAGAGATCCGGAAAGTTGATCGTCAAGGCAGAGGATGAACTCTTGGGAGAACCTTATGAAGAGGAGGCCGATCTGATTGTTTTGGCCACAGGTCTCACACAGAGAAGGGATGCAGATCATATTCGAAGTCTTCTCAAACTCTCCCAGAGCCCAGATCGTTTCTATTTGGAGGCCCATCCCAAACTGAGACCACTTGATACAGCCACCGATGGGATTTTTTTGGCCGGGACTTGCCAAGGGCCAAAAGATATCTCTGATACGATTGCCCAGGCTCATGGAACCGCCTCTCGCGCCACCATTCCTCTCTTTGCAGGAAGGGTGAGGATTGAACCCATCACCTCTGTGGTGGATGCGACGTACTGTGCAGGATGCGGTTTGTGTGAACAGGTCTGTGAATATCGAGCCTTGAAGATGGATCCCTATCGGAAGGTGATGACGGTCAATGAAGCTCTTTGTAAGGGATGTGGCGCTTGTAATGCTGCCTGTCCTTCAGGGGCAATCAGTTTGAGACATTTCAAGACAGAGCAGATCATCGCTCAGATTAGAGAAGTCTGTTAACCTGCCCCCCTCCACGGGTGAAGGAAGGGGAATTTTTAATAGTGTTCATTACCTTAAGAATGTCAATTGCTCATTGACCCTTTTGCACTGAGCCACTTTATGAAAAAAGGTCTGATCCAAGTTTATACAGGAAATGGAAAGGGTAAAACCACCGCTGCGTTGGGATTGGCCCTCAGGGCAGTCGGCCATGGAATGAAGGTGCTGATGATCCAGTTCATGAAAGGTGAACCGTATGGTGAATTAGAGTCATCAAAGAGACTCTCTCCTCACCTGACCCTAATACAGGTTGGCCGAGAGACATTTATCTCAAGATCCAATCCGGATCCAAAGGACTTGCAGTTGGCTCAAGAGGGATTCGGAATGGCGAAGAAGGCCGTCCAGAATAAAGAATACGACATCGTGATCCTGGATGAGATCAATCTGGCTGTCGATTATGGTCTTATTTCCATCGCTGATATTTTACAACTGATCGATTCCAAACCGGAGGAAATCGAACTCATTCTCACAGGTCGAAATGTGAAACGCGAAATTTTGGAGAAAGCCGACTTAGTCACGGAAATGGTAGATCGAAAACACTATTACGAAAAAGGGGTGCCAGCTCGAAAGGGGATAGAAAGATAGTTTCCTTCACCTCTACCCTCTCCTCAAGGGGAGAGGAGGAGGGTGAGGGGCGAAAAGGGGAATGAGCCATGTTCAAAGAAGACAAACTGAAAAAGGTTCAAGAAGAGAAGAAAAAGTGGATAGAGGATTTGTCAAAAATCCTCTGTGAAACCCCTGAACGTCTGGCACGGTTTTCTACGGTCTCCGATCTCGAGATCAAAGGTCTTTATACCCCGGAAGATACCAAAGACATCGACTATTCCAGAGACATTGGTTTCCCGGGCGTTTATCCTTTTACTCGGGGCGTTCAACCCTCCATGTATCGAGGAAGGCTCTGGACGATGCGAATGTTCTCGGGTTTAGGAGGACCGGAGGAGACAAACAAACGTTTCCATTATCTGTTGGGGCACGGAGAGACCGGCCTTTCCATCGCCTTTCACTATCCGACGCTTATGGGTTATGACAGTGATTCTCCCATGTCAAGAGGGGAAATCGGGAAATGTGGGGTAGCCATTGATACACTCAAAGACATGGAAATCCTGTTTGAAGGAATTCCTCTTGACAAAGTCACCACTTCTATGACCATCAATCCTCCGGCTTCAATCCTGTTAGCGATGTACATTGTCGTCGCAGAGAAACAGGGCGTCAGTCGGAAGGAGATCGGAGGGACCATTCAAAATGATATGTTGAAGGAATTCGTCGCCCAAAAAACCTTCATGCTCCCCCCCAAACCATCGCTCCGCATCATCGTCGATACCATTGAATATTGCAATAAAGAAGTCCCCCGTTGGAATACCATCAGCATCAGTGGCTACCATATCCGTGAGGCTGGTGCCACTGCCGTTCAAGAACTCGCCTTCACCTTGGCTGACGGAATTGCCTATGTCACTGCAGCCATGGAAAGGGGCCTCAATGTCGATGATTTTGCCCCGAGGCTCTCTTTCTTCTTCGACTCTCATATCGATTTTTTTGAAGAGATTGCCAAATTCAGAGCGGCCCGAAGAATGTGGTCGAAGATCATGCGCGAGCGCTTCATGGCAAAAAACCCACGTTCCTGGATGCTTCGCTTCCACACCCAAACAGCGGGTTGCTCCTTAACCGCCCAACAACCTTATAACAATGTCGTCCGCACTGCCTATGAAGCGCTGTCTGCTGTTTTAGGAGGAACAAATTCCCTTCACACCAATTCCCTGGATGAAACCTATGCCATCCCCACAGAGGAAGCGGCTGCCATTGCTTTAAGGACGCAACAGATCCTTGCAGAGGAGACAGGTGTGGCCAATACGATTGATCCTCTGGCCGGTTCTTACTTTGTTGAAGCCTTGACACATCAGATAGAAGAACAGGCCTGGGAATACATCCGTAAGATCGACGAAATGGGAGGGATGGTCGCGGCGATTGAGCGAGGTTATCCTCAGGCTGAAGTGGCTGATTCTGCCTATAAATTCCAGAGACAGATTGACTCCGGCGAAAAGGTGGTGGTCGGTGTCAACAAATATGCAACAGACCATCCCCCTATCATTATCTGGAGGATGAAACCAGAGATCGAAGAAAGGCAATTGAGACGCCTTCGTGATGTGAAGCAGACGCGAAACAATCAAAGAGTGAAGGAACTCATCGATCAGATTCGGATGGCTTCAAAAAATGAAGAAAATCTCATGCCTCACCTTATCAATGCTGTGAGAGAATACGCCAGCATCCAGGAAATCTGTGATGTGTGGCGCGATGTTTTCGGCCGATATTCAGACCCAGGATACTTTTAACCCCCTCCCCACCCCTCCCCCTCGTTGGGGGAGGGAGAGGGTGGGGGCGAGGGAGGAACGATGAGTCCGAAAAGGAAGATTCGAATTCTTATTGCCAAACCTGGTTTGGATGGACATGATCGGGGAGCCAAAATAATCGCAAGGGGTTTTAGGGACGCTGGTTTTGAAGTGATCTATACAGGCCTCCATCAAACGCCAGAGCAGATCGTGGCGGCTGCCATCCAGGAGGATGTGGATGCGATCGGATTGTCCAGCCTGGCTGGAGCCCATGATTATCTTTTTCCGAGAGTGATTGAACTTCTTAAAGAAAAAGGGGCAGACGATATCATTGTCTTTGGAGGAGGAATCGTTCCTGAAGAGGATCTCCCTGCCCTGACCCAAGCTGGTGTGAAAGGGATATTCACTCCTGGGACCTCTATCGAAGAAGCGGTAAGCTGGGTTAGAAAAAACATCAAACCAAGAAAATAGCATATAAAATTAATTAGTTATAGGCCTATTACAAGATTCGAGACTTTATTTTTTTTCCAATGCATTTTACAGTTTACGTTAAGTGGTTTTTATGATATAGTGTAACAGAATTTCCCAAATCAAATATTAATTACATAATCACAGCATTGGCCAATTTGATACGGATTAATAATGGTGCTTTTGACTTTAAAAGAAGGGGGGTGAAGGTTTAAGAATGGCTAGAGCAAGAAGGTTAAAGTTTAAACTAAGAGAAAGGAGGGAAACCTAAGATGTCAAAAAGAGTTGCAATTATAGGAATAGGGACAACAGGATTTCGTGCAACCACACCTGACGTCTCTTATAGGGAATTGACCTATGAAGCAGCGATGAAGGCCTATCTCGATGCGGGTGTTGAACCAAAGGACATTGGCTCTTTTGTCAGCACTGCCGAGGACTTTTTTGAGGGATATAGCATCGCTGATGAGTATTCACCCGATCAGGTGGGTGCTGTGCTTAGACCTATCTATACTGTTCCAGGTGATTTCATTCACTCATTGGCATCCGCCTATATGATGATTCTTTCCGGGATCGGTCCTATTTCTGTTGCCCAGGGACTGAGCAAGGCTTCTAATATGTTGACCCTGTCGGAGTTGGTAACCTTTGCTATGGACCCCATCTATAATCGGCCATTAAAAGAGAGCCCTCACGCAGTAGCAGCAATGGAAATGGCCCGATTCATGTATGAAACCGGAACGACACGGGAACAATGTGCAAAAGTCGTAGTAAAAAATAAAAAGAATGCTTTAAACAATCCATATGCCGGACATAGCGTTTTAATTGATACGGACTATGTACTCAATTCAGAAGTCATCTCTTATCCATTGACCCAAATGGACATTAGCCCCCACTCCGACGGAGCAGTGGTGGTCGTCTTGGCAGAGGAAGAGACGGCAAAGGCCCTCTGTGATAAACCTATATGGATCAGAGGGATCGGATGGTGCTCGGATACACCGGGCCTCGAAACTCGAAACTGGGGAGAAGCTATTTATGCACAGGTTGCGGCAGAAATGGCTTACAAGATGGCAGGAATTCGTTATCCGAGAAAAGAGATTGATTTTGCAGAGATCAACGATGAATTCTCGTATAAAGAACTCCAACATCTTGAAGCGATGAGAATCTGCAAAAAGGGAGATGCCGGCCCTTTAACAGAAATCGGAGGGACGGAGATCACTGGAGAATTCCCTGTGAATACCTCTGGAGGTTGTATCGGAGTGGGAAACCTCTATGAACTCAATGGCGGACACAAAGTGCTCGAGGTGGTCCGGCAATTGAGGGGGGAAGCAGGCAAGAATCAACTTAAAAATGTGACCACAGGCCTGGCCCAGAGTTGGAGGGGTGTCCCGACAACCACTGGAACTGTGGTGATCCTGAGCAATTAAAAAGGAGGTGAAAAGAATGAGAAGAGTAGCTATTGTTGGAGCTGGCTTAACGAAATTCTATCGAAACGTCCAGGAAACGCCTAAGGAACTGGCCTTTGAGGCTACAAAAATGGCGTTGGATTCTTGTGAAATGAAACTTTCCGACATCGATTGTGTTGTTCACGGCACTGCGCCGGATGCATTTGATGGTATTCACATGAAAGGCGAATATCTCGCAGATGGTTCAGGGGCCTACCGAAAACCCTATATGAGACATTATGTGGGCGGTGGAACAGGAGTTATGTCACCGATTCATGGTTGGTTTCATGTTGCTTCAGGAATGTTTGACACCTGTTTGGTCGTAGCAGAAGAGAAAATGTCTTCTGCCTACCCACACCCTGCTGGTGCATTTCTGACGATCTTTGACCATACGACAGAACAACCCCTCTACCCTACCCTCATCTGGATTTTTGCCATCGAGATGAATCGCTTTATGACGACTCATGGCTATAAGAAAGAAGATATTGCCTTGGTGGCGGTAAAAAATAAGAAGAATGCAATGGACCATCCCTCAGCACAATTAGGCGCTGAAATCACGGTCCAGGATGTTCTCAATTCTGAGATCATGGCCTGGCCGGTCAATCGCCTCGACATCAGCCCGACGAGCGATGCCGCAGCTTGTATTGTATTGGCAGCGGAACATGTGGCTCGACGCGTCACTGAAAAACCGATCTGGATTGATGGAGTGGGTTGGGCACTGGATTCGGCTTACTGGTGCAATCGGGATCTCTATTACCCTGACTATGTGGAAGTAGCTGCTCGCCAAGCTTATAAAATGGCTGGCATTAAAGAACCATCCAAAGAGATTCATGTTGCTGAACCTTACGATCCCTTCACCTATAAGGAACTCCATCACATTGAAGGTCTTCAACTCTGCAAGAGAGGCGGATCTGTCCAAATGCTCTTAGACGGGGTGACCCAGAGGACGGGAAATCTACCCTGCTGCCCATCTGGAGGAGCTTTGGGTGTAGGCAACCCCATCGCGGCAACAGGTCTGATGAAGGTCATTGAAATTTTCTTGCAACTACGAGGTGAAGCAGGAAAGAGACAAATCCCTGGCAGACCAACCTGTGGCCTGGCTCAGGCCTGGGGCGATCTAATGCAAGTTGGAACCGTCGTCGTGATGAGAAGCTAATAGAAGGAGGTGAAAATATGGAAATTACAGATAAGATGGTTGCAAAAACGGCAACGAAATTGAGTGCTGATGAGATACAGAAAGGAAAGGTCCTCGCTGTAAAATGGACACCTAAACTAAAATACGCATGGGATAATGGCCCAGCCATCGGTCGATATCTGGCAGAACTGAAAAATGGGAGAATCATTGCTAAGAAATGCGATAAATGTCATCGCATTATGATCCCACCCAGAATGTTTTGCGAACTATGCTGGGTTCCGACCGGCGAATGGGTCTATGTTAAGGACACGGGCATTGTCAATACTTGGGTGGTTAGCTATGTGGACTGGAAAGCCGGTCGCCTTGATATCAAAGGAGGGGTCCGCCCCTTCACTCCTGCTGTCATTGAGATCGACGGAGCCTCCAAAGGGATGGGCATCTTGCACCATTTAAATGAGGTCGATCCCTGGAAAATTACTCGAGGCATGAAGGTAAAAGCCGTATGGAAACCACCCGAGGAAAGAACCGGAGCGATTACCGATATCAAATATTTCAAACCAATCAAGTAAGGGGGTGAGACTATGGCATTGATTGAGCGATATCAGAAGACAACCGACATCGGTTACTGGGAAGGCCAGATCCCGATGAGTTATATCTATACTGTTGGAAGAGCAGGCGAGAAGTTCTTCCGAGAACTCATGAACGGAAAGATCTTTGGCGCCAAATGTGACGCCTGCAAGACTACCTATGTTCCTGCCAAAATATTTTGCGAAAAGTGTTTTGCCAGGTTGGAAAACAAATACCTGGATGTAGGGACAAAAGGAACAGTCCATACCTTTACGCAATGTCATGAAACCTATGAAGGGATCAGGAAAGAAAAACCCTCGATGGTCGCCGTGATTCAAATTGATGGAACTCAGGGTTTCCTTGTTCACTGGCTCGGAGAGGTCAATTTTGAAAAGGTATCTATTGGGATGCCTGTGGAAGCAGTCTTCAGGGCCAAAAAAGACCGAGAAGGAAGTATCTTAGACATCAAGTATTTTAAACCNNTATGGCACTCGATTTTGATTTGAACGATGAACAACAGATGCTTCGAAAGATGGTTCGAAACTTTGCGGAGAAGGAGATCGCTCCCATTGCCCAGGAATTGGATGATAAAGAGGAATTCTCCTACACGTTGACCAAGCGGATGGGGGATCTTGGCCTTTTTGGTCCCTTTGTTCCTGAGGAATATGGTGGAAGCAATGTGGGTTATGTCTCTTACATCATTTCCGTGGAGGAAATTGCAAGAATTGACGGATCCCAAGCCGCCACCCTGGCCGCTGGAAACTCATTAGGAATTTCACCCATCTATTATTATGGAAATGAAGAACAGAAACAGAAATGGCTTCCTGACCTCTGCTCGGGAAAAGCGCTTTCCTCCTTTGGCCTAACCGAACCCAATGCAGGCTCGGATGCTGGCGCTTCTAAAACCAATGCCGTTTTGGATGGAGACCATTGGGTCATCAATGGTTCAAAAATCTTTATTACCAATTCGACGACCGATATCAGCAAGGTCTGTGTGGTTCAGGCAGTGACTGGAAAATCTCAAACAGGGAAAAGCGAGCTCTCCTGCATTCTGGTGCCCAACGACACTCCAGGATTTACTACGAAGGCAATGCATGGGAAAATGGTCTGGAGGTCCTCCAATACAGGAGAACTTTATTTTACCGACGTTAAGGTCCCCAAGGAAAACCTCCTCGGTAAACGTGGAGACGGATTCCATCAAATGCTTGCCACTCTCGATGGAGGAAGACTTAGTATAGGAGCCATGGGTTTAGGGGGCGCCCAGGGCGCCTTTGAATTGGCGCTTAAATATGCAAGTGAGCGTGAGCAATTCGGTAGGGCGATCGGTACGTTTCAGGTCAATGCCTTTAAGTTGGCAGACATGGCCACAGAGATTGAGCTGGCCAGACTTCTGCTTTATAAAGCCTGCTGGTTATGCGAACAACACCGGCCTTTCTCAAAGGAGTCGGCGATGGCAAAAATGTTCTGCTCCGAGATGTATCATCGTGTGGCCAATCAAGGCGTTCAACTCCATGGAGGATATGGCTTGATGAAAGAATATGCTATTGAGCGCCATTACCGGAACCAGAAACTCCTTGACATCGGAGAGGGGACTTCAGAAGTTCAGCGGATTGTTATTGCGAGACACATCGGGGTTCCAGGAAGAGCCTTGTAATCCGATTGAGACCAATGAAGGAACAAGCTAAAGGGGAACCGAATCATCTTTAAATTGGTTTGGTCCCCTCTTTGTTGTTATTTCGATGATCACCTCTAACAATAAATAAGGGGATTTTTCTCTTAAATTCTCCTGTTTCTGATTTTTCCAATCTCAAGCCTCGCCCCAATTTACTCTCTTCTTAACCCCCTTCTATTCCCCCCTTAGATTAAGGGGGGATGAAGGGGGTTAGGGAAATGCCACCCTTACAAAAGTCGCACGTTCGTTTAAATGGGATGATTCTATTTTCCCATATCATTTCGTCCCTTGTCCGACGATTTTGATCTCCTTTTCGGTCAATCCATACAGCTCATAAACCAATTGGTCGATTTGGTCGTCGGTGGCGTCAATCTGACGTTGGATTCGAGTCTTTTCGTCAGGAGTTCTTGTTGTTGCTAACTGTTTATGAAGTAAACGCATCTGTTCGACCAGTTTCACCATTCGATCACGACGGGATTTGTCAGTATCATCGGAAAAATTATGGAAGTTTGGAACCTTCAGCTTAAAGCCATCAAATCATAAATTATAAAAAATTCTTGTGACTTATAGAAAGTTTTGCTATATTGGAATGCCTATGAGCAAAGGTTTGGCCAAACGAATTTTGGAGGGGGACATTCGGGCTGCCTCCAGGTTGATGAGGGATATTGATGACCGCATGCCCAGCGCCCTGGAACCACTGAAAGAACTTTATCCTAAGACGGGAAGAGCTTATATTATCGGAATTACAGGTCCTCCTGGCTCCGGGAAGTCTACCATTGTGGATAAAATGGTTGACATCTTCCGAAAGGAAGGGAAGAGCGTCGGGATCGTGGCAGTCGATCCCACCAGCCCCTTCTCCGGAGGGGCGATCTTAGGGGATCGAATCCGAATGCAACGCCATGCTACCGATGAAGGGGTGTTCATTCGTTCCTTGGCGACTCGAGGATGTCTTGGCGGTCTGACCCGTTCGACTCAAGATATCATCAATGTGATGGATGCCATGGGAAAGGATATCATCCTGGTCGAAACCGTAGGCGTAGGACAGGATGAAGTGGAGATTGTCAATACTGCTCATACCTCCATCGTCATCCTCGTTCCTGGATTAGGGGATGATATACAAGCCATTAAGGCTGGAATTATCGAAATCGGAGACCTCTTCGTTATCAATAAATGTGAGCGGGAAGGTGCGGACAAGACGGAACGGGATCTCCGGATGGTTCTCGAAATGGGCCGGAAAAGAGAAGATGGTTGGGAACCTCTCATTTTCAAAACAGAGGCTATCTTAGGGAAAGGGATTTTTGAACTGGTTTATGGGATATACCGTCATAAGCAAGCGTTAGAGCAGAACCAGGCTTTGGAGAAAAAACTGAGAGAAAGGACCAAGACAACCTTCTTAGAAATTCTTCAAAGCGAAGTCATGAGCCATTTTATTGAAAAAATGGAAAAAGAGGGACGGTGGGACAAGATCATCGAGGACCTCATGCACCGCCGTAAAGACCCTTACTCCGTGGTGGAAAAGGTAATGGCTGAGGAACTAAAATCTCATTGAAAATTGTAAATTGCAAAATGAAAATTTAGCAATGGAAGTGAACTACCCCGCAGCAAGCTGCGGGGCATCAAATTCTCTAAAAAACTTTCCTCCCCCTTGATGGGGGAGGATTAAGGTGGGGGTGATGATAAGATCATTTCCCCCTCACCCTAACCCTCTCCCCCCAGGGGAGAGGGAGGCCATTCATCCCCCCAGCAGAGCTGAGGGGTATTCTGGCATATTTTTATAAATAGATTCATTGAATCTTTTGCAATGCTAACTGTCCAATTTGCATTTAGCTTTTACTCAAGAGGAGGGGGAATCGTTCATGAAGTCTATTGAAGCAATCCGCAAGGAATTGGAGAAGAGAAGAGCTGAAACATTATTAGGCGGGGGGCAGGAAAGAATTGATAAACAGCATAAGGATGGGAAACTGACTGCTCGTGAACGCATCGATCTTCTCTTCGATCCCGGGACTTTTGTCGAGCTGGACCGTTTTGTCACCCATCGGTGCACCGATTTTGGAATGGAGAATAAGAAGTTTTTTGGTGATGGGGTGGTGACGGGGTATGGAAAAATTGATGGCCGTCTGGTCTATGTTTTTTCTCAAGATTTCACTGTATTCGGGGGTGCCTTGGGAATGGCTTTCGCAGAAAAGATCTGCAAGGTCATGGACCTTGCCATGAAAACAGGAGCACCCGTGATCGGTTTAAACGATTCAGGAGGTGCAAGGATTCAAGAGGGTGTTGAGAGTCTCGCAGGCTACGCCTACATTTTTTTAAGAAATGTTCTTACCTCCGGTGTCATCCCACAAATATCTGCCATCATGGGACCCTGTGCAGGGGGGGCAGTCTATTCTCCCGCCATGACCGATTTTATTTTAATGACCAAAGAAACCAGTTACTTGCATATCACCGGGCCCGATGTCATCAGGGCCGCTTTGGGTAAGACAGAAACTCCGGATGGAAAGCCCATCACCTCTGAATTATTAGGGGGAGCAAAGGTTCATATGGAAAAAAGTGGAGTGGCCCATTTTGCTGGAGAGAATGATGAGGATACCATACGCATCATTAAGGAGTTGCTCCGATTCTTCCCACAGAATAACCGGGAAAAGCCGCCGATCATCGAATGTTCAGATGATCCCAATCGAATGGATGAATCCTTAAAGACGGCTGTACCGGAAGATTCCAAAAAGGCCTACGACATGAAAAAAGTGATCGTGCCGACGGTGGATAACGGCTATTTCCTTGAAGTCCAGAAGG
Organism: Syntrophaceae bacterium UBA2188; assembly: GCA_002327985.1. Taxonomy (GTDB): domain Bacteria; phylum Desulfobacterota; class BSN033; order BSN033; family UBA1163; genus UBA1163. Next base: position 43,185 of record DCVM01000138.1, read on the forward strand.
ATTGGGCTAAGAACATCGTCGTCGGCTTCGCCCGTTATAACGGAATGCCCGTAGGAATTATCGCCAATCAACCCAATTGGCTAGCCGGCTCCCTTGACCCAGATTCTTCGGTGAAAGCCGGCCGATTTGTTCGTTTCTGTGACTGTTTTAACATCCCATTGATTACCTTTGTAGATGTCCCGGGCTTTCTTCCGGGAATTGATATGGAGGGAAGAGGAATCATTCGACACGGATCTAAACTCCTCTATGCCTTTTGTGAAGCCACGGTGCCAAAGATCACGATCATTACCCGTAAGGGCTACGGAGGGGCCTATGATGTGATGTCGAGTAAACATATTCGAGGAGACATCAATTACTGTTATCCAAACGCCGAGATTGCAGTCATGGGTGCCGAAGGAGCGGTGAATATCATCTTTCGAAATGAACTCAAAGAGGCGAAAGATCCCATAGAGACGCGACAGCAGTTGGTCTCTGAATACCAACAAAAATTCGCAAGCCCTTATAAGGCTGCGGAATTAGGGTATGTGGATGAGATCATCGAACCCGAGGAAACCCGTCCCAAAATCATCCAGGCGTTGGATATTTTGAAGACCAAAGTCGATACCAATCCCTGGCGGAAACACGGAAATATACCGCTTTAGAAAAGGATTCAAGTGTTCCAGGGTTCAAGGGGTCAAGTTAAATCCTTGAAAAAAAGACACTCGAACCCATGAACCCTCGAATCCTTGAACCCTTGAACCCTCTTATTAAATGGAGTGACGCATGTCTAAGAACATTCGAGAAGAATTTGAGAGATGGGAAAGAACCACTCTGAACAAAGTAATTTCTAAGGCCCCTGAGCGGGAACCTGCTTTTAAGACAACCTCCCATATTGAACTGAAACGCCTTTATACCCCTTTGGATGTCGCAGAGTTTGATTACTGCGGTGAATTAGGATTTCCCGGAGAGTTCCCGTTTACCAGAGGAGTCCAGCCCACCATGTATCGCGGGCGACTCTGGACAATGCGCCAGTATGCAGGATTTGCCACGCCTGAAGAGACGAATAAACGATACAAATATCTCTTGGAACACGGGCAAACCGGTTTGAGCGTTGCTTTCGACCTTCCCACACAGATTGGTTACGATTCCGACCACCCCTTATCTGACGGTGAGGTTGGGAAGGTCGGTGTGGCGATCGATACCCTGAAGGATGTAGAGATCCTTTTTGATGGCATCCCCATGGATAAGGTCTCTACTTCGATGACGATCAATTCCACGGCGGCCATCCTTCTGACGATGTATATCGCCGTGGCAGAAAAACAGGGGGTTAAAAGTGAAGTCCTCCAAGGGACAATCCAGAACGATATTTTGAAAGAATATGCGGCAAGGGGAACCTATATCTATCCCCCTTTCGAATCGATGCGCATTGTCACCGATATTTTTGCATTTTGTAAAAACCGCGTCCCCCGATGGAATACCATCAGCATCAGCGGTTATCACATGCGCGAGGCAGGTTGCACCGCTGTTCAGGAGGTGGCCTTCACTCTGGCCGATGGCATTGCTTATGTGGAGGCAGCGATTCGGGCAGGTCTCGATGTGGATTCTTTTGCCTCCAGGCTTGCCTTCTTCTTTTGTTGCCATAACACCTTCATCGAAGAGATTGCCAAATTCAGGGCGGCTCGAAGGCTCTGGGCAAAAATCATGAAGGAACGATTTAAAGCAAAAAGGGACGAGTCGTCCATGTTGAGGTTTCATACCCAGACAGCCGGTTGTTCGCTCACCGCTCAACAACCCGACAACAATGTGGTGAGAGTTGCCTTTCAAGCTCTGGCGGCCGTGTTAGGAGGAACACAGTCGCTTCACACCAATTCGAGAGACGAAGCCTATGCCCTGCCTACGGAAGATTCTGTCAGGCTTGCATTGAGAACCCAGCAACTCATTGCCTATGAAAGCGGTGTCGCCGATATGATCGATCCCTTTGGAGGTTCCTATGCGGTGGAGGCCCTTACGGATGAGATAGAGAGTAAGTCGATGGAATATATCGAAAAGATCGAAGCCATGGGCGGAGCTATCAAAGCCATCGAATCGGGTTTTATTCAGGGTGAGATTGGTGAAAGTGCTTATCAATACCAAAAGGAAATCGAAAGCAAGAAGCGGATCATTGTTGGATTGAACCAGTTTCAGATGGAAGAGGAGCCCCTCAGGGATATCCTTCGCATCAAACCTGAGGTGGAACAATACCAGAAGGAAAAACTGGCAAGGGTTAAAAAAGAAAGAGACAACGCAAAGGTAAAGGAGGCCTTAGCTATTCTGAAGAAAGCAGCCCAAGGAACGGACAATGTGGTTCCCCCTATTTTAGAAGCGGTCAAGGTTTATGCCTCTTTGGGAGAAATTTCAGACACCTTAAGAGAGGTATTTGGGGAATACCGAGAAAGATGAAAGTTCAGAGTTCAGAGTTCGGAGTTTAAAGTCTAAACTCTCCGAACTACGAACTAATTACTCCGAACTTCCGTAGGAGGTAATTATGGCTCGAAAGATTCGAGTGCTTATCGCGAAGCCAGGATTGGATGGTCACGACAGGGGCGCAAAAGTCATTGCCCGAGCTCTGAGGGACGCAGGGATGGAAGTGATCTATACAGGAATACGACAGACTCCTGAGCAGATTGCCAATGCAGCCATCCAGGAAGATGTGGATATAGTAGGCCTTTCCAGCCTCTCCGGTGCCCATAACAATCTCTTTCCAAAAGTGGTTCAGATTCTCAAAGAAAAAAAGGCTGAAGATATCCTCGTTTTTGGAGGAGGCATCGTCCCGGTCGATGATATCTCAGGGCTGAAAAAAGCTGGGATTAGGGAGATCTTTCAACCCGGCGCCTCCACAGAAGATATTATTAAATACATCAGAGAAAATGTGAAAACCGCATAGCTCAAATCTCCCCTTTCCCCCCTTTGCTAAAGGGGGTGTGGTGGAATTATTTCATAAAAGGAGTAAACGATGCTTAAGAAAATCAGTCACATTGCCATTGCAGTCAATAATATTGAAGAGGCAGCCAAGTTTTACCAAAATATCTTAGGTCTTAATCTCTCAGGGGTTGAGGTGGTCACTGCTCAAAAAACGAAGGTGGGATTTTTCAAGATTGGGGAGTCGAATATTGAATTAGTTCAGCCTGCGGAGCCGGATTCTCCTCTCATAAAATTTTTAGAGACCAAAGGCTCGGGGATCCACCACATCTGTTTTGAAGTGGATGATGTAGAGGCAGAGGTGAAGGCTTATCTTGAGAAGGGAGCAACGTTGATCGATCAGAAACCCAGACCCGGTGCTCATAACACCAAAGTGGCCTTTGTTCATCCCAAATCCTCAAGTGGTGTCCTCATCGAACTTTGTGAGTTTCCAAAAGATCATTGAGAACTCTTTAGACTTTATTTGGATCAACGAGTAGGAGCATAGACAGATTCAATATCAATCAATTCAATTCTTCACTTAAAATCTCAGCCACATCTTTAACCACAATTTTATTTCCGAGATTAGCATCCTGAATGGAAGTTTGGAGCATCTTATAACACCATGGACAAGCTGTGGCAACGATATTCGCCCCGGCTTCCAGAGCCTGGGCGATTCGCATATCTGACAATCTTCGTTCTTCTTCCACCTCGGCAAACATCCTCCCACCTCCACCTCCACAGCAGAGGCTTTCCTCCTTGGTCATCTTCATTTCAACTAACTTCACCCCCGGGATCATTTTCAGAAGTTCCCTTGGGGTACTGAAAATCTGATTGTGTTTACCAAGATAACAGGGATCATGATAAGTAATAACAGAGGAGATTTCTCTCTTGAATAATGGGGTTCTCCTTTTGAATGCCTCTGCTAAGAACTGAGTGTAATGTTGAATTTTAATCTCTTCCTGGATGGATGAATACTCATTCAGAAAAGTATTAAAACAATGAGGTGAAATGGTAACGATCGTCTTTATGCCAACACTTTTAAATTGATCGAGATTTCGAGTCATCATTTCTCGAAATAGACCCTCATCTCCCATCCTTCTGGCAGGTTCCCCACAGCAAACCTCCTCTTTTAAAATTCCAAAATTGATATGGAGGTATTGGAAAAGTCTAACCAAGCTTTTTCCTATCGGATGGAGGTTAGGTTCATAGGCAGTCGTACATCCAACATAAAATAAAACCTCTGCACTCTCGGGAGGGATCATTTTTACATTCAATCCCTTCAACCAATCTACCCTTGTCTCAGGCTTTTCACCATAAGGATTGCCATATAAATAAATATCTTTCAGGGGCTTTCTCTGTTGTGGGAGCGGCCCAATCATCATCTCCCTCAATAACTTTCTTCCTGCTTCAATTGCATCTAAAACTGGAAGTCCTGTTGCTTTTGATTTACACCTCAGGACGCACCCATTACAAGTCGTACAAAGGTACAATAGATCCCGGAGAATTTCTTGATCCTCTCTCTTCAGAAGGTTCCATCTCAACGCATAGTTGATCGATTGCATAATCCCAGAAGGAGTTTGACTCATAAATCCTCGGGTGGAGTGGAACAACGGACAAATCGTAAAACAATAATTGCAATTCCTGCATCTCTTTGCGGCGTCAAGAATAATCTCTTTTAAATCTTCAATAAATTTTTCTTCATCCACGTTGTCAAGATCCCTTGTCATCTTCTCTCGATTCATCCATTCTCCTTATTGCTGAGGTTCCCCCTCCAAAACTCCTGGGTTGAGTATATTATTTGGGTCGAAGGTCTTCTTTATTTTTTTCACCAATTCATAGCTTTCTTTTCCGTACCTTTTGATGAAAAAGGGAGTCCGTTTCGCAAATTGACCCCATTCCCCCCCACATGTACTATATTTCAGGTTTAATTCGGCCTCTCTCTGGAATTTTTCATCAACAGCTCTCTTCTTCTTTTCATTGTCCCATTCTTTAGGGATGATCACACCTGGATGCATTGTCAACCCCCCAATGTGTCCGAACAGATAGAGGGTCAATTGACTAAGTACTGGCAAATCATAATTAAAATGACTGGCATCATCCATACACTCCTCAAGTTTCATGAGATTAGAAACCACCTCGGCAGAGGACCATTGGTTACCGCTCTCTTGCATGAGGTAAGATCCAATCACTTCTCGAGATGACCAAAGCTTTTCCCATAACTCGACTTCCTCAATTTGTTGAGCCTCTATTGGATTCTCGGCTACCAGTGAACTCAGTATCTGGTTCGCTATCTGGGAGGCTCCCTCTTTTGAATTCCCTATGCTCACGAACAGGATGACCGATCCCTTTGGAATTTCAAGTCCTTTAATCTTATATCCAATTTCAGCAGTCTTCTTCTCCATAAATTCCATGAATAAAGGAAGCGGTCGTCTTTCCCGATATATTCTCTGAACTCCCTTTGCAAGGGATTTCAAATCCTTGTAAATTGCAATCCCATACGCCATTTCGAATGCCGGGACAAGCCTCATCCTAATCTTGGTCACCATCCCAAAAAGTCCATCTCCTCCTACAAAAAACTTAGTCAGGTCTGTACCTGCTGGTCTCCGTAGCCCTTTTGTCCCCGTTTCAATGATCTCCCCATTTGGAAGGACCACCTCGAGGCCGAGAACGTAATCTCCGGGCTTCCCGATACTTGCGTCCACGACATGAGCGCTTGTATTATTGGCAATTAACCCACCCATGCTTGCAATTAATCGGCTTCCGGGAGCGAATGGAAGGAAAAACCCACGTGTTTCGATCTCCTTGGCCACCGATTCACAGATGCATCCCGGCCCGCATTCGAAAAAACCAAACTCCTCGTAAATCTCAATCTCGTCCATTCGATGTGTGTTGATAACGATGCCCGGAACTTGGTATCGCGAAGCCCCCGTAAAAGATGTCCCTGACCCTCTGATAAATACAGGGACCCTTATTCGATTCGCATACTTCAAAATCTCACTGACTTCCTCCTTCGTTTTTGGCATTACGATCGCGTAAGGAAGGTTTCTCCTCTCGGCTTCATAAGGAAAGGTATCGATCGAACTTTTTATCCTTTCAAAAATATGAGTCAATATATACTTTTCAGGTACGATCTTTGCTAATTCCTTTACAATACGATCAATCCCAGATGATTCCATATTTGTCATAAGGACTCCTGCTATGCAACACGGTTTAACAGGAAAAGTCTTTTTCCCCTAATCATCAGGAAATGCTAAACGATTTTGTTCTTAGGATTTTATTTTGGATGAAGGATAAGGACTCCACGTCACTATACACATGAAACCTCAACAAAAAAATCCATGAAGTCCTTAACGTCTTTTATCTTTTCAAAATTGGCTAATTCATAGAGGATTTCATCCAATTTTGTTTGTGAAACGGGTTTTTGGGTATAAGCGAAACATTTCTTAAATTTTTCAATACACTCATCCATGCTCATCGGATTCGATGGGCTTCCTTTTACCTTACTAACCTTTTTTTCATATACCCCCTGGTTAGTCTTAACCACGAAAGTGGCGATGCCCATATCCCTCTCTTGTAAAGCCGGATCCATGATGACCTTCACCTTCTCAGCAAGTTTAAGAACCGCTGGATCCCTAATAAAAAACTCCTCAAAGTCTTTGAGAAAAACATCTCCACGCAAGATTCCTACGGCGATAGTATAGGGGATACTAAATTGGGCATCTACTTGTGGACTTTTACGAATAGCAAAGGGACCTCCTACCATATCGTAAACCATTTTGGATACACAAACGACAATCTCCACAATTTCTGAGGCTTCCAATCCCTTTTCCTTTCTTACTGCAATGGCTGCGTCGATGGAGGCATGGGTCATTCGACATGATGGATAAGGCTTAATGCTCAATCTTGCCCCTTCAAATTGTTTTCCCAATCCTGTCAATATTTTTTCCCGATTATAATCACCTCCTTCATAGAGATTAAAAAAACCATAGATTCCCTCTAAGATATCTCTGGCCCCCGTAATCCCCTTTTCAGCCAATAAGGCAGAAACCACTCCGGCCTGAGCAGAAAATGCTGGTTGCATCCTCTTTACTAACCCACCATCAATCAGACATTGTGCATTTCCAGAAGTCTGGCTATAAACAATCCCGAGAGCTCTCAGCATCTTTTCGTAATCAAAATCCAACACCTTGGCTGCAGTCGCAGCAGACCCTAGGGACCCACAAGTGGAAGTTCTAATCCATGAAAGAGGTCTCCGAGTAGCTAAACCCAAACGGCAAACGAGATCCACGCCGAGAACCACGGCATTGATAAATTCTTTACCTGTCACACCCCCTCTCAACTCAGCCATGGCTAATGCAGTGGGAAGCACTGAGACATGTGCGTGGAGGGCTGATTCATCAAGCGTATCATCAAAATCTAAAGCATGCATCATTGTGCTGTTGGCCAATGCAGCCCATGGCGAAGCTATTTTACCTCCATATGCAATAATGGTTGCCTCGGGCTTTCCACCCCATTCCTTTACAAGGTCAACAATTTCCTTGCATCCTGGAGCTAAAGATCCAGCAATCGCTACCCCCAATGAATCAATAATGAATTTCTTTTCTTCCTCGATTACATCATGAGGGAGGTCATCATATTGGGTACTTACGATATGCTTTATCAATTCTGTGACAATGTCCATAACACCCCTTTAATCCTCACGTTGAAAAAATCTAATCTGCCCTTTAAAAAGGAACCTTTATCCCTTTCTCTTTATAAAATTTAATGGCCCCGGGATGAAAAGGATAAGAGGATCCCAACACTGCACTCTCCAAAGTGAGTTGCTTTGCTACCTTATGGCCTGCCTCCAATTCACTTTTATGTTCAAATAACACTTTAACAATTTGATAAGCTAATTTTTCATCTGTCTTCTCAAGACAGGTTAAAAAATTTCCTGCTGTCACAGTGGTCACATCATAATCTACATGAGGGTAGGTTTTGGCAGGACAGACATTTTTATAGTAAATAGGGCCATACTTAGCGATCATCTTATCTACAGCCTCGGCATGGTCGAGGAGTTTAATCTTAATTCCAGGAGTGGCAGCTATATCGACTACAGAAGAAGTAGGAATTCCCCCTACCCAGAAATAGGCTTCAATCTTCCTATCCTTTAAAGCCCCGGCTGATTCGCTTGCGCTGAGACGATCTCTTGTAATATCTCTCTCCGGATCGATTCCATATGCCTCTAAAACTCTGCAGGCTACTATTTCTGTGGCACTTCCTGGTGCTCCTGTGGAAATCCTCTTACCTTTTAAATCGCTCACTGAGTTGATCCCCCTGCCCTCTAAACAAACAATATGCGTAATCGATGGATAGAGGGAAGCTAAGCATCGCATAGGTACTTTTTCTTTAAATCTTCCTTTACCCATGTAGGCCTCATATCCGACATCACCAAACATAAATGCTAAATCTACTTTTTTTGCTCCTAATAACAGAGCATTATCGACGGAAGCAGCGGTCACTTCTGCCGTCGCTTCCACATCGGGAAGATATTTCGAGATGATATTGGCCATAATCCCTCCATAGGGATACCAGACTCCTCCTGTCCCGCCCGTTGCGATAGAAATCCGGACTGTCTTTTGCGCCCATGAAGTCTCTGGGGCACCGATGAAAATAAATGCGGCTATGAAAACAATAACTCCTACCACCATAAACAATGAAACTCTCTTCATCATGGTTTTTCCTCCTTTCTTTAATTATAATTTTTTTCTCATTTGAATTGTTCATAACTCATTTTCCTTTTCTAAAACACCCCCTTCCTCGTTCTGCTGTCACGTCCCATGCTAAATTTTCTTTTTCTTTTCTCCATGGCTTTTCATGACAAACTAATTTCTACCTCTATGTATCATCTGGTTCTCCTCATAATCAGCGATCTTTAGAAAATTACTCTGGCCTTCTTCTTTCCCTTTGATTAAAGTCTCTTAACCGACTTTCGAATTCTTTAATTTCTCCTCGTGGAACGTTAGGTATAATACGGCGATAAGTATGGTAAACCCCTAATATATGGTTTTTGGCCCTCTCAAAAGCCTCTTTTTCATCCTTTCGAAAAATAGAATCCAATACATATCGATGAGCATCAATATTTTTTGTAACATCTGCTTTGCTAAGCTTGGTTTTGGTCATCTCGACAATCACCGTTGAGTAGACCTGTGTGATGGACTCAGAAATAAAGATGATAATAGGATTTTGGGTAACTTTTGCTATCTCAACATGGAAACGAATATTGATCAAACGCGCTTCCTTCCCCGAGGTTTTATTGCTTGCTTCTGCTTTTTTAAGCAATTCGTTTAGCATTTCAATATCTTTGTCTGTTCTACAAATGGCTGCAATTCTGGCAGCTTCGGGTTCGATATATAACCGTGCCTCTGTAAGATGAACAAAGTTAATCTTTCCAAATTTAATCAGGTTTTGGAAATTCTCGGTGATTGGATCCGGATTGATCTCAGCTACATAGGCGCCTGCATTCATTCCTCTTTTTACAAAAATCAAACCGCTGCTCTGTAAACTCATTAAAGCCTCCCGGATTGTGGTACGACTGACATTGAATTGACCCATAAGATCCCTTTCAGAAGGCAATTTCTCAAGGGGTTTATAAAATCGGGAGGCGATTGCGTTTTTGATATTCTTCTCTATTTGCTGAGATAAAGAAGCTTTTTTGATTGCTTTAAAGGAATACATATTCCAACTTTCAGTTCTTATCAATTCTAATGTTTTAAAAACTGGTCCGACTTCAGACCAGTTTAGCAATTCTTTTTTAAAAGTCAAGTTTTTTTTAATTTAAGATACTGCTTCTTGACAATGCCTCCTTTTTTGATTACGAATAGAACTGATTCAAAAATTAATATCCAAACAAGTGAATTACCCCGCAGCAGAGCTGCGGGGCATCTAATTCTCTAAAAAACTTTCCTCCCCCTTGATGGGGGAGGATTAAGGTGGGGGTGATGATTACATCATTTCCCCCTTACCCTTCCCCTCTCCCCCCAGGGGAGAGGGGAAGCCATTCATCCCCCCAGCAGAGCTGGGGGGTATTCTGGCATATTTAGATAAAGGATAAAACCCTCCCTCATATAGAGGTAACTCATGAAAAAAGAAGATAATCTGCTGGAAGAAATATTTGAATTAGCCCTTCGGTACGACATGGATTATTATGGGTGAAGCCAATCTGTTCTTGCAGCTCTGCAAGAGAAATTAGGAATTGGGAATAAGGAAATGTTTAAATCTGCAAGTGCCTTAGCAGGGGGTGTCGCACGACAAGGCGAAACCTGTGGCGCACTCTTAGGCTCTATGATGGCAATCAGTGCAGTGGTGGGACGTGAAAAACTCGAAGATAAGGAACAGTATCAGAGGGCGATGGAGCCTGCTATGGAAATGTATGCAAAATTTAAAGAGAAAGTGGGACATACCTTGTGCCAAGAAATTCATCGAATCCGATTCGGCAAAGTTTATCGGATGCATATCCCAGAGGAAAGAGAAGACTTCCATAATATGGGTGGCCATAGCCGAAAAGGATGTCCTGAAGTCTGCGGGATTGCAGCCAAGATCGCTTCGGAGATTATCCTAAGACTCCAGAAGGAGAAGGTGGGAAAAAGACATTAGATGAGCAAAAAGAGATGAATTCTTATGAAAGAATAATGGCTGTTTTGAACGGGCAGAAACCTGATAGAATTCCAGTATTTCCTCTCGTGAGAGAGTGGTGTGTGCGTCAAGCAGGATTCAGAGTTTATGAAACCATTCTCGATGCGAGCAAGTATGCCTATTCCCAATACCTCTGCGTTAAGGAATTTGGTTACGATATGGTGCGAGACCTTGGAGGCATTCACTGCGAATCTGAGGCGATGGGATCAAGACTCAAGTTTACAGAAGATGCCTTCCCTTCTGTCATCGAGTTTGCCATTCAAGATTATGGGAGAGATCTTCCCAGACTTAAAATCCCCAACCCCAATCAAGACGGTCGGATGCCGGTTGTATTAGAAGGGATACATCGTCTTAAGGAAAAATGCAGAGGAGAGATCCCTGTATTGGGTTATCTTCAAGCCCCATTTCGGCATGCTTCCATGCTTCGAAGTCCCGAAAAGATCTTGATAGACGTTTATAAAAGTATTCAATCTGTCAAAGACCTCCTGGAACTTTGTGTGTCAACTCAAATCATCTGGGGGACAGCTCTCATTCGAGCTGGTGCAGATGTCCTTTTTATTTCTGACCCCATGTCATCCAGCGATATGATTTCCCCTCAAATATGGATGAATTTTGCCCAGCCTTACACAACCAAGGTTGTCTCTGCTCTCAAGAAGTTGGGAGTTAAAATAATTATGCACATCTGCGGTGATACCACTGACCGATTGGAATCAATGGCGACTACGGGAGTGAATTGTCTAAGTTTGGATAGCAAAGTTAATATGAGCGAAGCTCGAAAGATTCTGGGAAATGATATTTGTCTGATGGGCAACTTGGATCCCACTCATTTATTAGTATTTGGGACTCCAGAGGATGTGGAGGAGGAGAGTTGGCGTCTCATGTCGTCTGTTTCAGGGTCAAAAAGTAATTACATCCTTTCTTCAGGCTGCACAGTACCGATCAACGTCCCCTCTGAGAATATACGTGGCATGGTCTCCGCCACGAAGAGGTTTGATCTTGACATCATTTTATAGAATTTAATGAAGCATTCGGCCATGATCCTGTTTCTTCATAAAAAGGGAAGCTGATGTCTCAGTATTTCCATCCTCATTCCTACCTCATCATCGGATGTGGCCGTTTTGGAAGTCGGGCTGCAGAAAAACTCTTTCAAAGAAATTCTCACTCAAAGATAATCGTTGTTGATAAAAGTAAACAGGCGCTCCAAAAGGTTTCACATCTTCCGATTGCAGCTGAGGTTTGCGATGCAGTCTCCTATCTCCATCAATTTTTATCGGAGGGTCAAAAGGCCGACTATATTATTCCTGCAGTCCCGCTTCACCTTGTGTTTGAATTCGTTCTATCTCAATTAAAACCTTTAGGCGCAAAAAAAAGGAGGTCTCCTACCTTTCCTGGATTGCCCAATCCCATGATGGGCAAAACAGGCGATCTCTATACGAGTCTTGCTGATTTCCTGTGTTCTGAAGATTGTCCGGAACCTGCTCGATATTGCAAAGCAACAGGAAAAAAACGAGGAAAACCCCTTTATCAAATGTTAAAAGACTTAAAAGGACCTTTTGAATCAAGAGTCATACGCAGCTTTCAACTGGCACCTGGAGTGGGTGGGTTTAAACCAGAAGCACTGTTGGACTTGTTAGAGGATATTAAAAAAAAGAAAAATTCATGCCGGTTTATCTTGATCAGCACCGCCTCCCGTTGCCATGGGGTGACCTCTTTCTTGTCCATCTCGGTAGCCTCAGGTAACAGAAAGAATTAAGGGAAAAACAAAAGGAGGATAAACAAAAAATGGAAATCTTTTCGAAACTGGAAAAGGAATTATTGGTCCGCTGGATTATCGATGCCTGCTGGCGTACCATGGTTCATTACGGTTATTGGCTCAAGGAGGTGGAATACCAATATGGGATGGAAGTCGCTCTTGATATTGAAAAAGAGGTCGGCGAAACAAGTATGACCATCCAATTGAAGCGAATTGCTAAGCTTCTCAATATTCAATTACGAAATGGGATACCAGCGGCTTTATATCAAATGGATGACAAACAATTGGAAGAACTATTAGATGCCCTCTGTCTTAATTGGTTGGCCAATGATGGCGTCTGGTTCCAGGCAGTTGAAAAAAAGTTTGGAATCTTCGATGCGAAACGGTGTAATGATACCTGCTGGACCCGGTTTTCTCCCTACGAAGCCTCCCATATCAAAACTCTCTTGAGCCTGCCGGAACAGGGTGGATTGGATGCTCTCAAAAAGGCACTCCAATTTCGTTTATATGCCCGTATCAACAAACAGGATATCGTGGAAGAAAAAACGGAGTCGTTTGTTTTTCGAATGATTGACTGCCGAGTCCAGTCATCACGCAGGCTTAAAGGATTAGAGGATTATCCCTGCAAATCTATTGGCATTATTGAATACCGTACCTTTGCAGGGACAATTGATTCCCGGATTCAGACAGCATGTTTGGGGTGCCCTCCTGATCCACCGCAAGCAGAATGGTATTGTGCCTGGCGATTTTCTCTTCTTTGAAGCAGTGCCTACGGAGCTTATGGGGATGATTTCTCGTTAGGTATTCAAGACTCAATCTTTGACGAATCTGAAACAATCCTCTCTGAAACAACATTGAAATTGATCACAATAGTCCTTGGCTGTTCCGAAACAATCAAAATTTCCTTCTGCCTTCTGAATTCTTCGAACCAGTTCTGCCTTTGATAATCCAAAGGTATTTTTCAGACCCAAGGCTTTTGCCTTTACCCTTATCTCTTGGATTTTCATCTCCTCACCCTCAATTCTTAAAAAAAATTCAAATGACCTATATCAATAATATTGTTTGATGATTCTGTCTGTTTGTCAAGTTTAATTCCCGTCATTCAAATAACGAAATTTTTCTAAGAAAGTCTTACACCTTTTTAAAACAATTCTGTTATAATCCAGCAAAACAATTTTCAAAAAAGATCGATCTGGAAACCCCCAATGTGTTAAAGTCTGTACGCCTGGAGCGATTCAAGTCCAAAAAAATGATTCCACTCTTTCTTCTAAGAGCTGAACACCCGATTTCAAGAAAGAATATCGACGAGGAGGCGTTAAAAGTCCTCTACCGCCTTCATCGGCATGGATTCTTATCCTATCTGGTTGGAGGAAGCGTTCGAGATCTTCTTCTCGGGAGGATTCCAAAAGACTTTGATGTCGCCACCAATGCACATCCCCATGAGATCAGTACCCTCTTTAGAAACAGCCGGATCATCGGCCGCCGATTCAGGTTGGTTCAAGTATTTTTTAAAGGAGGAAAGATCATCGAAGTTTCCACTTTTCGGAGTCGATCAGAATTCGAAGAAGTTGAGACAGAAGAAGGTGAGGTGGTCCGAAAGGAAAGTTTTGGAACACCAGAAGAAGATGCCTTAAGACGGGATATCGCGATTAACGGCCTCTTCTACAATATCGCTGATTTTTCCATTGTTGATTATGTTGGCGGGATTTCTGACCTTAAAAAAAAAGTGATCCGAACCATTGGTGATCCGGATGAAAGATTCCAGCAGGACCCAGTTCGAATGATACGAGTGATCCGTCATGCCGCCCGAACTGGATTCTCCATTGAAGAACAGACCTACCAGGCCCTCCTCCGGCATCGGGATGAGATACGAAAATGTTCTCCCTCTCGACTTCGGGATGAATTCCTGCGTGAACTGAAGGAAGGGGTGGCAAAACCCTCTCTCCATCTCATGCTCCAAACAGGTCTGCTCCTTTCACTCTTTCCTGAATTCGAGAGGGCCTTAGGAAATCGCAGCCTTACAAGGGAAAAGTCCCAGGAATTTTTTCTATCTCTATTCGATCTTGCAGACCAATTGATTAAAATAGGGAGATCCATATCGGAATCTATTCTTCTCGCCCTTTTTCTCACTCCCTTTCTCCAGGCTGTCACTCCTCAACATCCATTTCTTGGAAAAAGAGAGAAATACCTTTATATGACACAAACCATTCGTTGGGCTGCCCATGAAATCCTCAGTCCATTTTCCTTTCCAAGAGGATCCAAGGAAATGGCCTGTCAGATTTTAATAGCCCAGGCGAATTTAAAGAAATTAACACAAATGGGGATGATCCCTAAGAAACTGAGGATGAAGAAATATTTCAAAGAGGCAGTTCTTTTATTCGGGATCGAGGCTCAGGCAAGGAGGGAGAAGGTCCCTCGCATTCTCCAAAATGCAGTGCCCTTTCAGTTCTTACCGTGGTGGCCAAAAGAATCAAAGAGAAGGCATCGAAGATTTCGTTGGAGGAGTGTTCCGAAAAAAGGAACCTAAGACTGGAAGCTCAATTTTCTCCTCCAACCTCAAACAAAGTGCTTTTAAAGCGAAGCGCCCCTCGCAATTCTCTACTTCATCAATACAGAAGGAAGCCAAGTAGCCAGCTGTGGGAAAAGGAATAATAAGGCGCCACCGACGACGAGGCTTATCAGAAATGGGAAAACTCCCGCATAGATCACACCAAAGGGTACTTTGGTAATATTTTTAACCACGAAGACATTAATGGCAACGGGAGGAATGACGACGCCAATCATGACCGTGACGCCAATGATCATTCCGAACCATATCGGATTAAAACCTAACTTGATGATGACCGGATAGAAGATGGGGGTGGCTAAAACCATGAAGGCCAGGTCATCGATAAAAGAGCCTCCGAGGAGGTAAATGAAAGCGATAAGGACCATAATAGTATATTTATGGAAAGGAAGTTCGATAATCCAATCGGCGGCGATCATCGGGATCTTGGTGACAGCCAGAAAATGGCCGAGGACCGTTGATCCGGCAATGAGCATCAAAACCATGCAGGCCGTTCGAAGTGATTCTCCCACTGATTTAAGATACCCTTTGAAATTCATGTCCCTCTTGAATAAGGTTAAAAGAAGGACAGCAAAGGTTCCTATGCTTCCCGCTTCGGTGGGAGTGAAAAATCCCTTCATCAACCCCACGATGATAAGGAGGAAAATAACCACAACCCAAATGACTTCAGGCAGGGAGGCGATCCTCGCCCGCCATGTTGATTTTTCACCCTTGGGACCAAGGTCCGGGTTAATTTTGCACCATGCATAGATGATAACAATGAAAAAGAAGGCAATGATGAGGCCGGGAATAATCCCAGCTAAAAATAACTTACCGATGGATTGTTCTGTAATAATCCCGAAAACAATCAGCGTCACACTGGGTGGAATGAGAATACCGAGAGTTCCTACCGTGGCCACGATTCCTGTGGAGAGTTTCTTATCATAATTATATCGGTCCATTTCTGGGACAGCCACGCTGGCAAAAGTGGCGGCTGTAGCCGGTGATGATCCACAGATAGCCTTAAAGGCTGTCGCTCCTGCGACTGTTGCCATGGCCAGCCCCCCTGGGATGTGGCCAATGAATTTATACGAGGAGTCGTATAACCTTTTTGCAATCCCTGCATTAAAAGCAATTTGACCCATAAGGACAAAGAGTGGAATAACAGTAAACCCATAGGATGCAAAGACATCAAAAATATCCTTGGCTAATAAGTTTAGTCCGGCGTTGAAGGACACAATATAGCTGAATCCAAGGAAACCAACTATAGCCATGGCAAATCCCAATTCAATTCCGGTAAGGAATAATAACAGCACAACCGCCAAACCTAAAATTCCTATCATTACCTCATTCATATTCCCCCCCAGCAATTTTTATAATATCGCAAACCAACACCAAACATTGAATAAAGCAACAGAAACCCACTCCATAGGCCACTGGGTAGAAAGGCATCTGTAAAGTGAGCGAAACCTCCCCTGATTCCTGTAAGTCTATTCCCATTTTAATCAAATTCCAACCGATCAGAAAAAATAATATGATGACCAGACATCGAGTGGAAATATTGAATACATTTCTTACCTTCTGCGAAAATTTCAAAATGAAAAAATCGACAAAGATATGAGCCCTCAACCAGGAGGTAAAAGGGACAGCGAATCCGATGACAATGGCTCCTGAAAAAGCCACCAATTCATAGGTTCCAACAATGGGCCTTTTTAATGTTCTTAAAATCACATCCATCACCGTAAGCAACATCAAAAAGGTCAGGCTGATGCCTGCAATGATATTGAGAAAACGGCTGAGCCCTCTTATCCTATTTAAAAATCCCTTCATGAATCACTCCTTTTCTACTGCTGACTCACTGTAAGAGTAAAAAAAGGGGAAGAGATATTCCTCTCTTCCCCTTACCCCTAATTATTTCTGATATTTGTATATTGTCTGAAAATAGAAACTCACTACTTCTTCTCCCGGCAGGCCCTTATCTTTCAAATTCTTTTTATATTCGTCAATAAGGGGCTTGACCGCTTTTTCCCATTTCCTATCCTCGTCCTGCGAAAGAGGGATAATTTTGTTGCCTAATTTGAGAGTGGCATCCCTTCCCACTTTATCGATTTCATCCCAAAGTTTTCCCTGCTTTTCGATATATTCTCCGTTTACCTGCTCGATGATCTTCTGAACATCTTGGGGTAGAGAATCCCATTTCTGTTTATTCATGACCACAAACATACCTGTGCTGTAGGAAGAACCATAGTTTTCAATAGTATACTTTGCCACTTCTCCCCATTTCCACCCATGCAGCGCTTCTTGTGGAGCCATGGAGCCATCGACCACCCCCCTGCTTAAAGCATCATAGGTCTCACCCATCGGCATCGCGACAGGAACTCCTCCAAGGGCTTTAACGATCTTTGCCGCCATCCCTGTGCATCGAATCTTCATTCCCTTGAGATCGTCAAGTGTCTTGACTTCTTTTTTGGCATGGAGGATCCCAGGGCCATGACCATGAAGGTACATTACCTTCACTTCATCAAATTCCTTGGGTTTGAATTTTTTGTAATAATCATTGATCACTTTAGAAGCTACCAAGCCAGTTTTCATCCCCATTGGTAAATCAGAAACTTCTGTCAAAGGGAATTTCCCTCTGGTGTAAGCAAGGACCGAAAACCCAATATCTGAAATTCCTTTTACCACACCGTCGTAGCACTTGTCAGCGGGGGTCAGTGTGCCACCAGGAAACACGGTGATCTGAACTTTTCCCCCTGTCCTCTTCTCAATCTCCTTTGCCCATTCCGTGGCAAGCACGGCATTCTTATGGGGGGCTGGGAAGAAAACCGAGTAATTCAGCTTGATCTGTGCCAAGGCTGGTGAAGCTACAAATACAATTAGGGATAAACAAATAACGAAGGCAACCAACTTCCAATGTCTCATTTTCCTAACCTCCTTTTGGATTTAAATACACTACATACATATTAAAATGGAACAGCGATCATTAAAAATATTCCTTCCTTCTGTTCTTCTAACCACCCCCTTCCTACATTTCTTTTGACGAAGAGCGCAGAATTAAATTCAAACTTTTATTCGGATTTTTACAAAATCTTATCTTTCTCCTCTCTCCTTGAGAATTTTTTAACAAGTATATTAATACATTAAGTAAAGAAATTTTGTCAAGTGAAATCGGAGAGTAAAATTATAAAGGAAAATCATGCGAATTGGAGGGGTTAATTAGGGAAAGTAAGTAAATTCTAATTGATTGGAATTAATTCAGTTTTATTGTTTTTGAAAAAAAGGAAAAATTCCTAATTAGGAAGAAAATTCGTAAAAAATAATTAATGGTTAATTATTTGTCACTTCATAGTATTTCTGGTCCAAAAACCAAGGGGATCGTATTTTCTTATCATTTTGAGTTCGAATCGTGTAGGCGGTTTTGTTCTTTCAATTTTTGGTGCACATTTCAAATTCCATCCAGTATTTTCAAGAACTTGCTCCAAGGTAATTCCAGGGTGAATCGAATGGAGAATCATCTCTTTTGTTTCAGAATTAAATCTCAGTATTCCTTTGGTTGTAATCACTGCACACGGGCCCCCGCCCCTTAAACCAATTTTTTCCCTCCAATCCCTCCCATCTCCAAAACCAGGGGAGGTAATATAACTTACCCTCTCCAGAAACCGACGCTTCTCATGTTTCATAATAATAACAAACCTTTTGGAAAGCGAGGCAATATCACTCCCCCCACCACTACCGGGAAGGCGAATTTTAATCCTTTCCCTTCCCCCAATGTAAGTGGTATTAAGATTCCCAAAACGATCCACCTCTGCCCCTCCGATAAAGCCCAAACTGACCCTTTCATTTTGCAAAAGCGCCATGATGTCCATCATCGAGGTCGTCCAGATTGCACTCTCCGTATTGGGAGTATCTCCCATCGTGTAGAGGGCCTCGCCTGCTGGCCTGTCTCTTAAGATCCCATTCTCAAAAATCCCGATGGCATGGGGCGCATGGGTGTCTTTGGCCAATTGGAAGGCCAAAAGGGGAAGCCTCATTCCGACAAAAACTACATCATTGTCACGAATTTCTCGCGCCCCCGCCACCACCATCAATTCTTCCATTGTATAATCAGATGCTCTCATGTTGAACTCTCAAATTTTAGTTAGCCTCGCTCATTATAATATAGCCAGGAATAATGGAATACTGGAATGATGGAGGGATGTAAAAACAAAAATATTTTCTTTTGTTCCCAGTATTCCAACATTCCAACATTCCAATTTTCCTCCTTTTTTAGTATCCATAATCCACTGGAAGAGACCTTCGATGGCGCTTTAGCAAGAGGGATTTCATTTTTTCTTCACCTAAAAGGTTAAGATATTCCTCTCTGCTTTTTACCCCTGAAACCCATTTCTCAAGCCACTTCAGGTATCCTTTTCGATCTCTCGAATCCTGATGGTAGGTCATATATTCTTCATGGTCTCGATTATAATATCCTTGCATGGGTGATGGGTGGGCTCCCCAAGGTTCCGGAATGACAGCGTGGACTAAGAATCCAGGGAGGAGGGTTCGGTTTGGGTCTCTTTGAATCGTTTTTTTACTGACGATCTCTTCTACGACTACAAGCACCTTTTTAGCCGCAAGGGCTGCCTCTTTGGTCACGCCACTCCCACCCCAAAAATGGGTATTACCTTCCTCATCCGCTCTCTGGGCTTGAACAATGGCCACATCAGGTTTCAAAGCGGGGACTAAGGCTAGCTTTTCTTTTGTATAAGGGCATTCCATCTCCTTGAAGGGCTGTCCTTCTGATATCATTCCTGTCCCCAAAAGGCTCTTTGTTGGAATAAAGGGAATGCCAAGGGCTCCTGCGTGAAGGGCTAACGAGATCGTGAAATTCGTGTAATCTCCAATCTCAATCTTCTTTGGAATGCCTGCCTCGACAGCCCTTCTCATGTTATAACCCACACCCATGATCACATTTCCCACCCAAGCAGCAATCACTTTTTTTATACACCCGGAACCGATCATTTGATCAAAGAGCATATCCGAGATGGGACCGATAAGGGTGAGACCTTTTTTCCGCTGGCGGATGATTTCGTGTCCAGTGGCAAAGGGAATGGCCGCTTCTAATGCTGCCCCCATCACGACCGAGTCACCATCTTCAACGAAGCGGAAGACCGCTTCTTTCATTGAAAAAATCTTACGTGTCAATGTTTCACCTTGACCTTGTCATAGCATAGGAGGATAAGAGATCATCAATGTCGAATTACTGTGTTTTTATTTGAATGGAGTTAATCATTTCTTTGAAACTTTTTTGAAAGGTCTCGTAAACCTTTTTCTCATTTCCTTTGATCCTCCCCTTTTCCCAGTCCTCCCCTTTTTCTGATACCTTAATCCCAAAGGTCTGAACGTCCCTTGAATATCTGATGAAGACAGCGTGCTCTCCTTGAAAGAGAAATAGAAATTGTCCCTGAAGAGCCCAACGGGAGGGGATGACAAACCCCTTCTTCACGATGGGTTGAAGAGAGAGGGCGTCAGGGTTCCATGCCATCAATTGAATCAGGTACTCCAGTTCTAACTCTCCCTTCTTAACCTTCTCTTTCAAATAAAATCTTTTCTCTGTATAGGGCTTCAACGGGGTTGCAGTCATTGGCCCTGCTTGAGGGTTTGTCTTGTCTGCGATCTGAAGGATAAGCATTTCTTCAACCTCTTTTCCCTTACTTTTAACAAAGAAAAAGACGCGTGTATGCGAGCTCTCTCCCGGATTTTCATGGGAGAAAGAATGGACAAGGCTAAATTCAGAAGGTAAGGTTAAAGTGAAGGGCGGCTTCTGTGAAGTTAATTCCTTACCCTGAACATCTAAGTCTTTCCGGGCAGCATTGACTATATTTCCAGCAAACAAGAGGAAAGAAATGAATAGGATAATAGTTTTTTTCATCGTTACCTCTTTCTTTTTTTATCCCCTTCGATGCCTGCACGAAGCCAATTCGACGAAGGAAATTTATCCCTCCACTTTATATCCTCATATCCTCTCCCACAAGAAACTGTGTCACAATATGAAATAGAAAAGAAATGAAAGCCGATTCTCCAGAAGTTTATAAATCGGCTAAGGGATGGAGGGGCGGCTGAGGGAGCTTTAGAGCGAAACCTTTGAGTAAATAAATTCATAGTTTTGTTTACCATGCAAACATCATTTTTAACGATCAGGACTGTAACCCCTAACGTCCAAAGAATCGCAATTCTAAAGCTTCCAAAGCTGGCTCTCCCTCCCTCGGCCACCATGATGACACAGTCTCCAGGGGGAGGATATTTGAGGAGGGTGTTCTACTATTTCTTCTTTGTCAGCAGCTCTTTCAATTTAGCTCCTGTCTCAGGATTCTTTGCCAGCACATCTTTCCAACCTTCATCGTAGGCCACTTTGAGGAATTTTTCCTTTTCTGCCGCAGGGAGATCAATCACTTGGATACTTTCCTTGAGAAGCAGGGGACGTTCCTGTTTTGCAAGTTCTTCAAAAGCGGCAACGACCTTTTTTTCGGCTTCAATGGCTGCTTCTGTAAGAAGGTCCTTCAGCTTCTGAGGCAAATTATTCCATGTCTTCAGGTTTAAAAGTAGTGGATTTGGAACATTATAAAACCCTGGATCGACAACATATTGTGTCTGCTTTTGCCAACCCCAATCCCTAATTCCGACAGCTGGCCAGCAATACCCATCCACAACGTTCCTCTCGAGGGCAACATAAACCTCGGTAGGCGGTATCACCACAGGGTTCCCACCAAGCCCTTTGATCGCTTGTAGGTACATAGGAGACACACGAATGTTAAGCCCCTTGAGATCAGCACTCTTAATGGGTTTTTTAAGATAAAGATGGAATTTTGTGCCCAGACCCAGTCTTGCCAGGTAATAGATTCCAATCTTTTTTTCGTGAATGTCGTTGATATAAGCCCTCGCACCGCTTGACCTTTCTTCGGAGGGAGTGAAATCCGATAATTTAATGGAATCCACTTCAGGCAAGACCGATACATAGTAAGCAGTGGTGGTAAAGACCATATCCACCATACCACGTTGTAAGGCCTGGACCTGATCTGGAGTTTTGACCGCCTCGGGTCCTCCAATATACTGGATCTTCAGCTCCCCAGGATATTTTTTTGCAACCATCTGTTCCACCAGGTCTGTGAAAGTTGCAAAGGCCTTATACTCACTGGCTGTCTTGGGCCATGCCGTAACTGCTTTTAGGGTAATGGGTTCCGCTTTAGCCAGTCCATATTGAGTAACAAATACCGCAAATGCAACAACTACGACACAACCCATCGAAACCAATCTCTTTCCCATTCTTTTGTCCTCCTTTTTAAGTTTTTATTACATCTGCTTCTTGTTCATAGCTCATTGTTCATAGTTCATCGTTCATAGTTCATTGTTCATCGTTCATGGTTCATTGTTCACTCTACTTCATTCCCATAAGACTCGGTACAGCCGTGGCTAAGAATGGCATTGCCAACACAAGAGCAATGCATAAGATATCTATGAGGACATAGGGAGTAACTGCCTTCCAGATGTCTGCCATCGTGATATCAGGAGGAGCTACCCCTTTCATCACAAAAAGGGTGACACCAAAGGGAGGGGTAATCAAACCTGTCTCCAAGGCGATAAGCATGAGGACACCGAACCAGATAGGATTATACCCGAAGGCATTGACGACGGGCATGTAGATAGGAATGGTAATCATCATAATGGCAACGGTCTCCATGAAAAAACCGAGCATCAGAATGACGGTCAACATGGCAATCAATATCATAATGGGTGGGACACTAAGGTGGGTGATAAAATTTGTCATGCCTGCGGCCGCACCGGTAAAGGCTAATATTTCACCGTACGTGCTCGAGACGATAATAATCATGAATATCATTGCCGTGACCTTCACGGTTCCCATGACCGACTTCTTCAGTATTTCCCATTTTAGACGCCCGTAAATGACGGCCAAGATAAATGACCCCAATGTCCCGGTTGCAGCAGCTTCCGTAGGGGTGGCTACCCCCAAAAAGATGAAACCGATGACCATAAAAACGATCAAGCCAAGAGGGAACAAGTATTGCACAGTGGCGATTACCTTTTCTTTCAAAGGGATATGGGGGACATCGTATAACGGTGCTTCTTCAGGGAAGAGATGACACCATAAGACGACGAAAATGAAATAGAGGAAAGACATGATGAGGCCCGGCACAATGCCCGCAATAAGAAGCTGCCCTACATCGATGTTGGCGAGGCTTGCGAGGACCACGGTCAGTGCATTGGGAGGAATAAGCGCATCCACCGTCCCTACTCCCATGATCGGACCGAGACTCATGCTTTTGCTGTAACCTCTTTTCAGCATATTGGGGAGCAGGATGGTGCCAAGGAGAGCGCAGGTCGCAATGGTAGAGCCGCTTAAAGCACCAATGATGACTCCCATCATGATCGCCAAGATGGAAAGTCTGCCCCGGAGTTTGCCAAGCCATTTATCGAGTACATTGAGCGCATCGAGGCCAAGGCCTGAATGGAATATCAGTTCTCCCATAAGGATGAAAAAGGGTACGGGGAGAAGAGTGAAAGTCGTGATGGAAGTAAAAACCCCTGTTACCGTCCCGATAAGGCCTGCCATCCCTCCGAGAAAGAAATAGGCTGCAACCATATTGACGATGAGAAAGGCAAAGGCGATGGGAATCCCCGTGAGCAACAGTAAGACCATACCGCCAAAAAGCAAACAAATAATGATGTACCACTCCACGGGTTACTCCACTGTCCGAATATCCATGAATCTGCTCCACGCCATTCTGAAAAATTGTACGGTGAGGAGGATGAAGCCGACGGGGATGATGATAAAAACAGCCGATTTCGGAACCGTCACCGCCCTGACATCCGTTACCCTGTTTATTGTACAGTCAACCAGATGGACGGCTCCAAAATAGACCATCATGGCACAGGCAACCCCACCGATCACAAACATGATACAAGCGAGACAATGCTTGGTTTTTTTATTGAGATGAGCGAATAGGATATCGGTGGTGATATGCCCTCCCTCTCTCAAAAGCCAGGTGGTAGCAAGGAATACGATCCACAACAGGGCATATTCGGTGATCGGTATAATCCATATGGTCGTCTTGGTAAATAGGAACCTCATACCGATCGTGTAACAGACGGCGGCACAGATAAAGAGGAGGATGATCCCTGCCGTCGCCGCCATACTGTCCAAAAATCTGTCAAAAAACTTCCAGAATCCTTTCATCAAAGTTCCATAAAAAATAATAGTAAAGATGCCCGTTTCGCTGAGGGACAAGAACGTTAAAAGATGAACAGTGTTTCATTCTTTTTGTTCATCGTTCATTGTCCATTGTCCATCGTTCATTATATGTCACGGGCTTCCTAACCTTAACCCAAAAACCCTTCTTTCCCCTTCTATGTCACCAAACCATCATCATAACTCTATTTTCCTTTTGAACAGGAATGACCTGCCCTCTGCCTCAATCTTTCCCACTCCTCATCCGCCTCCATCTGAATCTGCCGGATCTGCTCTTCTTTCAAGTGTCTGTATCTTCCCTGTCTCAGGAGGTATTCCTGGACAGGGAGACAGCGTGGCTCACGATTGATGGTGTATCTTTTTCCCTCTTCCACCTCATAAAGGGGAAAGATCTTAGTTTCCACGGCAAGAATGGACAATTCAGGGGAAATATCTGAAGGCGTCTTCCACCCTGTTGGACAAGGGACAAGCATATGAATGAATTTTGTCCCCCGGATACTTTTTGCTTTGGCGATTTTCTGCTGGAGATCACGAGGAAAGCCGATGGTGGCTGTGGCGGAATAGGGATTATAATGGGCAGCCATGATCTCCATGATATTTTTTTTGCGGCGGGGGTTTCCTTCAGGGGTTGTTCCTGTCCAGGCATAGGAAGGGGTTGCGGAACTCACCTGAATCCCAGTATTCATGTAAGCTTCATTATCAAGGCAGACATAGACGATATCCTCATTATTTTTTGTTGCCCCTGAAAGAGATTGCAAACCGATGTCAAATGTTCCACCATCTCCTGCAAAAGCCAACACCTGGATATCATCCCTCCCTTGGATTTTTAAGGCATTGGCGATTCCGGCGGCAGTCGGAGCAGCAATTTCAAAAGCAGAATGAATGGTCGGGACACCGTAGGAAGTGTTAGGATAAACACCCCCTATCGCTCCTTCGCAGGATGGAACGATGACAGCAATGGTCCGAGGCCCCATCGCTTGAAGGACCAGTTTCATGCCGATGGCAAGTCCACACCCCGCACAGGCCGCATGACCTGGTCGAAGTAAATTGGGTTCCTGTACAAACGAAACCATATCAGTTCTCCGTACCTTTAACTCAATTGATTCCAAAATTCCAAATCCCACATCTCAAATTCCGAATAAACTCCAAACAGCAATTTTAAANNAAACTTTCCTCCCCCTTGATGGGGGAGGATTAAGGTGGGGGTGATGATAAGATCATTTCCCCCTCACCCTAACCCTCTCCCCCCAGGGGAGAGGGAGGCCATTCATCCCCCCAGCAGAGCTGAGGGGTATTCTGGCATATTTTTATAAACTCCAAACAGCAATTTTAAATCACCCCAACTATTTCGTTTGGAACTTATTATTTCGGTCATTAGAATTTATTTGGTGCTTATTCCTTCATCCATCCATAACCCAGATGGGTTGATCAAAGGGATCAACACGATCCATCACTTCCAGGGAGATTTTTTGAATCACTTCAGGAGTGACGTCCGTTCCCCCTATGCCAGCAATATAACTGTAAATGAGAGGATGGTCAGAAGAATGAATGAGAGCGGCTCTCAATTCCTGACAGAATATTCCACCGCTCCCAAGAGAGATGTTTCGATCAATTACTGCAATCTTCTTCTTTCCCCTGAGGGCAATTTGAACTGCCTCAACCGGGAAAGGTCTGAAGAGACGCATTTTAAGTAATCCAATCTTATTTCCTTGTTTCCGAAGACCTTTTACGGCCAGCCTTGTTGTGCTGGTAATGGAACCAGCTGTCACAATCACAACCTCAGCATCTTCAACCATGACCTGCTCAATAATACCATAGCCTCTTCCAAATTCTTTCTTGAATTCTTGATCCACTTGTCCTGCAATTTCCTTTACCGAATCCATGGAAACCTGAGCCATATGTTTATATTTCCTATATAGCTCTGATGAAACCACCGGGACGACAAATCCAGGTTTGTCAATATCAAACTTATGCGGAAGATCCATCGGAGGAAGGTAACGATCAACCTGTTCCTGCTCCGGAATGTCCACGGGTTCCATAAAGTGGGAGACAAAGAACGCCTCCAGGGCAATCATCGCTGGAAGATAAACCTGCTCCGCTATTTTATAGGACTGAATGACCGTATCGAGGGCCTCCTGGCCGTTTTCACAATAGAACTGGATCCATCCCGTATCTCTCTGGGAAAGACTATCTAACTGGTCAGCCCAGAATCCCCACGGTGCGGCCAAGAGTCGATTCACGTTGGCCATGACCACCGGAGCCCGACAGCCGGCAGCAAAGTGAAGCATTTCGTGCATGAGGGCAATTCCCTGGGAGGAGGTCGCTGTGAAGGTCCTCACGCCGGTCAAAGAGGCCGCAATACAGGATGCCATGGCCGAATGCTCGGACTCTGTCCGCATCATGATTCCTTTCAGGACACCTGAGGCTTCCCATTCAGAAAGTTTTTCGTAGATGGCTGTTTGAGGTGTAATCGGATAGGCCGCAATCAAAGGAGTACGACAAAGTTTAACGGCATGGGCCACTGCATGATTCCCGGTCATCAAATCTTTCATAGTCCTCACACATGGAAGATTGGAATATCGGTTGAGCTCTTCTTTTCCCCATTGTTCCAATATTCCAGTATTCCATTACTCCGCTTATACCACTTCCTTCATCATCACGACACTTCTCGGGCAGGCCTTGGCGCAAGTTCCACACCCTTTGCAATGGAGGTAGTCAACCTCTCTCGTCTTTTCCACAGGGTCAAGTGAAATAACCCCTTCAGGACAGAAGAAATAGCAATTGTAGCAGTAATTGCATGTTCCGCAGGAAAAGCATCGCGAGGCTGAGAGTATGGCTTCTTTGGCATTGTAACCCAAATTGACTTCTGAAAAACCTTTCAACACGTTATTCCGTTGCCGTTTCCGCATTCTAACTCTTTGACTTGATTCAAAATAGAGGGTATTGATCTGCCGATAAGAAACGACTTCCCTTTTTTCTGGCCATCTTCCACTGTCTCGACCCTGAAGATACGCCTCCATGGAAAGAGAACCTTTTCCCCCAACGCTTATCTTTGAAAGCACCTCATGATGATCTTCCCCTCGTAGAAGGAGATCGATGGAAATAGCCGCTTTCTTCCCTGAAGCAATGGCCGTAACAATGGTTCTCGGCTGGGGAACAGCGTCTCCGCCTGCAAAGATCTTGGGAGTTGAATTTGGATTGATCAAATCATCTCCAATGAGTTTTTTAGGAATCCATGAAAGGTCGACCAATTCACCGACAGCGTTGATAAGACTATCCGTTTCCACGGTGAGGAGTTGACCTTTGATCGGGACAGCCCTAGGTCTATTGCTTGGATCTGGGGAGCTTAGTTTCATCCGCTGTAAAGTTACCGCTATTCTCTTCTTTTGAGTCAAATTGATTCTCACCGGCTGGACCAAAAATTCAAACCTGACCCCCTCTTCCACCGCCTCAACCACTTCGCTTTGGATGGCGGGCATTTCATTTCTGGTTCTCCGATAAGCAACCGTTACTTTGGAACCAAGGCGCAATGCTGAGCGGGCAACATCCATGGCTGTATTGCCCCCGCCGATCACCATCGTCTCTTTTCCCAAATTGATTTTTTCTTTTGAATTGATTCGCTCTAAAAACTCTCCGCCCTTCCAGACTCGCTCCAAATGCCCCCCTTTCATGGAGAGGGGTGCATTCACCCCAGCACCCGGAGAAAGAAAAATGGCATCAAATTCATCCAAGACGTCAAAAGGGATGTCCTTCCCTACCCGGACGCCTGTCCTCATTTCGATGGGAAGATTTAATATCCTCTGGATCTCTCTTCGCAAAATGGATTTCGGAAGTCGATATCCAGGAATTCCCCAGCGCATCACTCCTCCCGGTTCTTTTTTAGCTTCAAAGAGAGTTACGTGATGTCCCAAAAGAGAAAGGAAGTAGGCACAGGAAAGACCAGCAGGCCCCCCCCCCACAACAGCCACTTTTTTGGAGTCCCTTTTGGATAGAAGTTGGATATTCTGAATTTGATTCGTTGCACCATCTGAAACAAATCTTTCCATCGCATGGATGGAAACAGATTCGTCGTATTGGCCTCGGTTGCAGCCGGTCTCGCAGGGATGAAAACAAACCCTTCCGCATACGCCGGGCAGAGGATTTTCTCTCAATATGGTAAAAAGGGCTTCATCGTACATCTTTTCCTGGGTAAGGTAAAGGAATTGAGGGATATTCACGCCTGCAGGACATGCCTCCTGACAGGGGGCTGTCATAAAAGCCGTGTGGGGTTTTTGGAAACCCCACTTCCCTGTTTCGATCACCTCGGTACTGCCATAAGAAATGGGAATGACAAAATTCAATGAGGAGTCACCCATTATTTTCATGATAGGCTTATCCCTGCTACTTCGTATATTTTCGTTTGCTGATAGGCCTCCTGGGCTGCTTCAATATTGGCTTTAACCTTTGAAGGGACCATGGCCTTGATGGCCTCAATCATTGTCCCCAAATTTACCAAATTTGTTAATCGAACATAGGCTCCTAACATGGCGGTGTTATAGGTATCTCCTAACCCAGCCTTTCTCGCAATGGGACCGGCATGGATCAAACCCATTTTGAACGCTCTCAGCTCTTTAAAGGAACCGATCTCCCGGCTCGTATTGATCAGGATGATCCCACCCTGCTTCAGTTCTCGAGAGATTTCCATTTCGCCTGCTAAGGAAAGATCGAAGATGATCACCTGATCTGGATGTTTGATCTGGCATTTCAGAAGGATTGGTTCATCATCCACGCGTAAAAAACTAAAGACAGGAGCCCCCCGGCGTTCTCCACCGAAAACGGAGAAACATTGAGGGTATTTCCCTTCTAAAAAAAAGGCTCTCCCTAAAATTTCAGAAGCAATGACCGCTCCCTGCCCGCCCCGACCCCTAAATTTAATCTCGATCATTGAAACCTATTTCTTTCCTTTTGAGGTTTCCATAAAAGCGTATTTCAAGATATCCTTTTTTGATTGCTCCATATGATACCTAATGGCCTTATTGACCTCTTCTAAATCTCGTTTTTCTATTGCCCTCATGATTCTCTTATGTCCCTCAATGGCCCTCAACACATTATCGACCGAATAAATACTCTTAACTCTGTATCGTAACATATGTCGCCTTAAGGTTTGGGCTAACTCGAGCAAACGTTTGCTCCCGCTAAATCGGGCAATGATCTCGTGAAATTGAGCGTCCAGATTGATAAAGGCCTTCGCGTCTCCTTTCGACACTTTCCCATCTGAAATGAAAATATTTTTTCTCAGTTCTTCAATTAATTTCTTATATGCCTTTTCCATGGCCCAGCGAGCCGCCACCCCTTCGATGGCCATCCTGATCTCACAGATTTCTTCGACTTCCTGCTCGCTGATGGATTTGACGACATAACCTACCCTCGGGATTGATTCGATCAGGCCTTCCAACTCCAGACTATGAAAAGCCTCCCTGACCGGTGTTCTCGACGTTCCAAGATCTTGGGCAATCTTGGCTTCGATCAAATGCTGACGCGGGGGGATCTCCCCATTCAGGAGTTGTTCGCGAAGATGTTCGTAGATCCTCCGGCGAATCGTTTTCGTATTCTTGATCACCAACCTGTGCATTAGGGGTACTGTACCCCAGTTTTTTTTGATTTGTCAAGCTCATTTTTCATCTTTCAATTAAATTTTAGGCACCTTTTTGGCCTATTTCTAAAAGCAGAAGTGAACTACCCCGCAGCAAGCTGCGGGGCATCAAATTCTCTAAAAAACTTTCCTCCCCCTTGATGGGGGAGGATTAAGGTGGGGGTGATGATAAGATCATTTCCCCCTCACCCTAACCCTCTCCCCCCAGGGGAGAGGGAGGCCATTCATCCCCCCAGCAGAGCTGAGGGGTATTCTGGCATATTTTTATAATATTTCCCTTATGGATTTGGTTGTATCTTATAATATGAAATGTTAACATTTTAAAAAACGATTTGGGTTGATAGTCCCTGAAAAAAAGGAAATTTCACTATGGTTTATTATGTGAACTATGGAAATGAAAAAAGGGATTTTTCACTCCCGATGGGATGGAATCCAATATCAACTGATGACAAACCCCCTATCCCGGGAGTGACAAACCCAGCTCAAGAGATCAAACGTGCCATGGATCATCCAATCGGATCACCTAAGATGGAAGAACTGGCACGCCCGGGAATGGAGGTCGCTTTATTATTTAATGATCTTCAGCGTCCGACGCCGGTTCATCTGGCATTACCTGAAATTCTTGACCGCCTGAACCAAGGCGGAATTCCGGATGGTCGAATTACGGGAATCTGTGCTTTAGGAACCCATCCCATTCCTTCCATGGATCAACTGAGGCAAAAAGTGGGCGAAACTGCCTTTTCTCGTTTGCAGGGACACCTTTTTGCACACGATCCCCATGCTCCTGATAATGTGATCATTGGCAAAACCCACCGGGGAACTTTGGTTGAAATCAACCGCCACGTTGCCTTTGCCGATTTAATTATTGGCGTTGGAGAATGCATGCCTCACCCCATCGCTGGGTATGGGGGAGGATGCAAGATCATGATGCCCGGGGTCTGCTCCTATCGCTCTGTAGCCGAGCATCATTTTTCATGGATGCGTCATCGTCAAAGCCGGGTCAACCTTCTCGATGGAAATGCCTTCTACGAGGAAATTGTGGACGCTGGACGCCTATCCAGATTGGCATTTAAACTTGATTTCATTATTAATGAAAAAAAAGAGATCATTCGAGCCTTTGCTGGAGATCCTGTTGCAGAACATCGAGAAGCTTCCAACTATGCCAGTTCACTTTATAGAGTTCCCCTATCAAAACTTGCTGATGTGACCATCACTTCGGCTTATCCATTGGAAACAGGAGTTCAGGCAACAAAAGCTCTGACCATGGCAGGGTTTTGTACTCGGTCCGGAGGCGCCATCATCTGGATCGCCCCGCAGAAACAAGCAGGATCTATTTTGCCTTTGATTAAAGAAATGGGAAGTGATGAAAGCGCAGGGGATTTTCACCGGCGTCTGATCATTGGGGATATCCCTGAACATCTTCGATCATTCGGTATCTCGTATATCATGCAAGTCGTTTATTTTAAAGAGCTGGCAGAAAAGTTCATTGTGACCCATGTCACCGAGGGACTGTCACCCGAACAGGTCAAGATGATGAAATTTACCTATGCCTCGAATATTCAGAAAGCGATTCAACAGGTTTTCGAAAAAATACCTCAAGCGGATGTAGCCATTTTCCCATCCGGAGGCAATATTATCCCCGAAGTGCGTTGAATATGGTGGATTTTGGATTGCGCCTGCCCGCCGCAGGCAGGGATTGCGAAACGATGTGGACACGAAGATTATTTCTAATAGGTTTTGGAACCTTCTTAATAGGTTGGAAATTTCTTGCTGTCTCCTGGGCTAAAGCCAAAAAGCTTCTTCCAAGAGGGTTTTCAAGAGAAGAATTGAAGAATATGAATCCGGAAGAAATTGACAACCGGAACCTTGAAGTTGATCCTCTTGAAAAATTTGGAACAATGGGTCCAACCGATATAGCCATTGACCTAAAGACATATCGACTGAAAGTGAAAGGGAAAGTGGAGCGCCCTCTTTCGTTAACCTATGACCAAATCCTCAAATATCCTTCATTGACGGAAGTGGTTCTGCTCATCTGCCCCGGTTTTTTTTCCAATAATGGCCGTTGGACAGGGGTGAATTTGAAAAGCTTACTTGAGGAAGCAAAAATTAAAAAAGAGTCTCAGTATATTGATATTCATGGAGACTATGGAAAGGGAATTAGCATCTCACTCAAAAAAATTGATCAAAAAAAGATTTTTTTGGCCTATCGTGTCAATAGTGAACCCCTCCCTCAGAAACATGGTTTTCCTTTGAGATTGGTCTATGAAGACGCCTATGGATATGACTGGATAAAATATGTTGATGAGATCGTTATCCGTTGACAAACCTTATTAAATATTGGGAAATTGGGGTTTATTCAGAAACTGTGGTTGGGTTATTTGCATTGAATGCATTTTCCTCATGAGTCCGAGTTTTAGCCAGAAATTCCAAAATAAGGCTTGCCACATCTTTTGGTTTTTGCAACTGCAAATCGTGGATTCCATCTGGAAACGATACGATCTCAACATTGGAAAGGTGGGTTTTTAAAAAGGTGGCGTTTGCCTTGGCCATTCCTTGATAATTGGAATTTTCCCCGTAAAGATAGAGAATGGGGATGGAAATGGTTTTAGCATGTTCACTAAAATCCCTTGAGGTTTTCAACGTCCGGGAGATATGGAACCATGAGATTCGTGAGGCTGTTCTGTTGCTTTGAGAGATGATCTTCCTTACCTGCTTCCTCTCTGTTTCATTTAAATCTTCCCATGCTTTTCCCATCACCGACTTCGTTACAAACTTATCAGCTAAGCCCGAACGGATCACTCCGATAGGAATCTCTCCAATTAATGGGAATCTTAATAAGTCCTCCATGGGTCCATAAGAAATTTTCTGATGTTTATTACTACTGATACCATTCCCTTCTATTGAAATGACCTTACCCACCTTTTCTGGATACCGAGCGGCAAGGTTCAAAGCAATCGCACCCCCATAAGAGACTCCTAAAATTTGAACTTTTAAAATCTGCAATGTCTCTATCATTTTTACAATTAAATCTGCTTGTTCTTCAATCGTATAGCCAAATCCGGACCGTGGTTTGTCGGAATCCCCTGCGCCGAGGTAATCGATACAGAACAATTTATAGTATTTCGAAAGGTAAGGAATAACCCTGTTCCAATGTCTGTAGGTACTAAATGCTCCAGGGATAAGAAGAAGGGGCTGGCCTTCTCCTGCTTCAACATAATGGATGTTATACCCTTGTACAACCAGGAACTTATCTTCCCCATGTTGGGATTTTGAGTAAAATTTTTGCTGGTCATTTTTCACCATATAGCTACAGCCCACATTTAAAAATATCCCAGAGAATATCAAAAGCATGAAACCTGCTCTTTTTAAACCCATAACCCTATTTATCCTTTTACCATGGGATTAAAAAACCCGATCACCAGCCCCCCAGTAAATGAAGATGGAGATGAAAAATGACCTGACCGCCACCCCGCTCCACATTAAAAACTAAACGATAGCCTGACTCGGCGATCGATTGTTTTTCTGCCATTTCCTTCGCTGTCACAATCATTCTAAAAATAGTATCCCTATCCTTCTCCCCCAGATTGTTGAGACTTCGAATATGTTCTCTCGGGACAATGAGAAGATGGACCGGGGCATGGGGACGGATATCTTTAAACACAACCAGGTACTCATCCTGGTATAAAAAATCAGCTAATTTTCCCCCTGATGATTCTGCAGAAAGTACAATTTTCTTCCATAATATCGAAAGGTTGTTTTAGTTTTTAAAAAATAATGGATTATCTTTAATATGTATAGAAAGGGATGTCAACAGGGAATTTAATTTTGCCCTCCTCCATTTTGCCCTCTCCCACTCGAGGGAGAGGCCTGGGGTGGGGAGACTTCAAGATCATAACACCAGCAGAGCATTCCTCCATCAATGTTCTTTACGTTTTTGAAACCTTCATGTTTAAGTTTGAGACAGGCCTCGTAAGAACGGAGGCCTGACTCGCAGTGGATAGCCATTTCCGTTGTTTTATCGAGTTCATGAACTCGTTTTTTTAATTCCCCATAAGGGATCCAGGTCGTATTGGGAATTTTTTTCTCCTTCACCTCGTCCTCTTCTCTGACATCCAATACCTGAAAAGTTTCTTTTTGGTTTTGAAGCTTCTCTCTCACTTCTGAAGCCTGAATCCCTTCCACCTTGCCCTCCAATTTGTTCGTAAGCACATTGGCTGCCACAATGATCGGAGAAAGGACTGGACTGAAAGGAGGCGCATAGGCCAAATCTACATTGGCTAATTCTCGGCAGCCCATTTTGGCGTGAAGGGCCATGGCGAGGATGTCTATGAATTTATCTGACGGGCCCTCTCCAATGGCTTGACCTCCGAGGATTCGACCTGTTTCACGATCAACAATCACTTTTAAGACTGATTCCTTTTCTCCAGGATAATAATGAGCTCGATCATATCCCCTGACAATGGCTTGAATCGGATGAAACCCTTCCTTCCCTGCCTCCCTCATGCTCAATCCCGTTTTAGCTATGTTAAAATCGAATACCTTAAAGACCGTTGTTCCCATCACTCCTGGGAAAATATCATTTCCACCGCAGACATTGACTCCAACTACTCTTCCCTGTTTATTCGCAGTGGATCCCAAAGGAATCCAAGTTCTCTTTCCTGTGATAAGATGGATTGTCTCGGTACAATCTCCGGCAGCATAAATCCCTTCAGCACTGGTCTCCATCCTCTCGTTGACCCAAATCGCTCCTGTTTCACCAATCTTCAGTCCAGCTTGTTTTGCTAGTTCGACCTGAGGGCGGACCCCAAGGCTCATCAAAACCACATCCGCTTCTATCCCTTTGGAGACGGTTTGAACGTGAGTGACCTTCCCTTCTGTCCCTCTCAGGGCTTGTATACCCTCCGAGGTAAAGACCCTCACTCCCATCTTCTCCAGATATTGCCTTAAGATGCCGGCAAAATCTTCATCGAAGAGTGTTAAAATTTGAGGGGCTAACTCAACAATGGTTACATTTTTACCCTGATGAATAAGTGACTCAGCCATTTCAAGTCCGATATAACCACCTCCTGCAATCGTCACATTCCGGATATCCTTTGATTGTATCTTTTCGAAAATGGCGTCAGCATCTAAGATAGAGCGGAGATAAAAAATATTAGTTAAATCAATGCCTTCAAGTTTAGGCCGAATTGGATAAGCACCTGTGGCAATGACGAGCTTATCAAAACGGTCCGTAAAGGCCTCTCCTGATCCAATTTTTCGGCCTAAGACAGCGCGGCTCGGGATATCAATTTTTTCAATCCTGCGATTTTTCAGGATTTTGATCCCCTCCAGGGCAAACTTGCCAGGTGTCCGTGAAATCAAATCCTCTCTTTCTCCAATCACACCACTGATATAATAAGGCAGCCCACAGCCTGCATAGGAAATTTCATCTTCCTCCTGATAAATCACAATCTCCATCTCAGGATCGCATCTTCTCGCCTTGGCAGCGGCTTTGGGCCCTGCGGCAACTCCTCCAATTATCAAGAGCCTTTTTTTCATTTTTAACCCGTCTCCTTTTCAAAAGAACTTTTCAAACCTAGTCAGCTTCATTCCACTCATCTCTTCTATTCTTTTGCCTTCAAGCCTTGCCACCATTCTTTGGGTTCGGTCTCAATGCACTCCGAGGCTAATTTCTTCGCCGATTCTGTCTTGAGGGCAGACTGAGCATTGAAAATCCAATCAGCCACATCATGATAACCTATGGCCTGATACTCTCGGGCCTGCACGATACATTCCAAGAGGTCTGCATCACGGACGACTTTTGCTTCAAAAGAAGCCTCCTCTTCAAATTCCTCAAATAGCGTTATCATTTGCTTCGCCATTTCGTCAGGAAGTCTTTTTGATTGTTCGGCAACTGCCTTTCTGTCAACATCTACCCAGTTCGCATATCTTCTGACAATTCGATGGGCATCGTTGGTTCTCGTCTCTGGCATATCATGAAATAACGCCATGAGAATGGCTTTTCCTGCATCTGCTTTTTCCAACCGGGCAAGAATATAGGCAATGACAGCGGTTCTAAAAGAATGCTCTGCCACACTCTCGGGATCCTTCATTCCAGCAATCCACCATCCTGATCTTTTAACCCTCTTAAGCTGACCCACCTCATACAGAAATTTTGCAATATCTTTTTCCACAGGTTTCCTCCCCCTCAACCTTAATCTTGACCTATCGTGAATATTTCTGTCTCGCCCTCTTCTTTCTTTTTAACTTTTGCCGCCTCACCTTACTCATCTCATGATCATCTGATGTGACCTCTCCTGACAACTTTTCAATCCTCCTCACCAGTTCACGCCTTGCCAGAAACCGATTGAGAGATTGGCTCCTCTCTTTCATCCATTTTACCTCAATTCCTGTAGGAAGATGTTTGAGATAAACACAGGTGGACGTCTTATTTACCTTCTGTCCCCCGCTCCCGGAAGACCGAATGAATTTTTCTTCGATATCCTTCTCATGGATACCTAGGACTTCCATCCTTTCTTTAAGCCATCGATTCTTCTCTTCACTCACAGGAAATAAGGGCATCCGGTTTTTCTCTCTTATAGCCATTTCTTTCTCTTAAAATAAATCAACATCAAGATACCAATGATCACGACAATGAGCCAAACGGCTGGGTAACCCCAACGCCACTCCAGTTCGGGCATATATTTGAAATTCATCCCATAAATTCCGGCGATGAAGGTGAGGGGCATAAATATCGTTGCAATGATCGTCAGCACTTTCATCACCGAATTCAGCCGATTGCTGACGCTCGAAAGATAAATGTCGAGCATGCCCGAAAGCATCTCCCGATAGACCTCTATGGTATCCATGACCTGAATGGTATGATCATAGACATCTCGGAGATAGATCTCCGTGGTCTCTTTAATCAGTGATGATTCTTTTCTTCCCAGACCGCTGACGACTTCTCTCAAAGGCCATACCACTCTTCTCAAAAAAATCATCTCATTCTTGAATCGTTGAATTTCCTGAAGTGTTTCAGTCGTTGGATGGACCATCAATTCTTCTTCGAGGATTTCTATTTTCTCTCCCAAATTTTCAAGGATCAAGAAATAATTGTCTACGATCGTGTCGATCAATGAATAGGCGAGATGATCCGAGCCCATTTTCCTGATAAGCCCTTTTCCACTTCTGATCCTCTCCCTCAGCGGATTAAAAACGTCACCTTCTTTTCCTTCCTGGAAGGAGACCACAAAATTCGAACCGAGAATCAAACTCACCTGTTCCCCCTCTATCGGATGGTTTATGCCCCCATAAAGCATCTTTAAAACGATGTAGATATAATCCCCATAGATTTCCATCTTGGGGCGTTGGTCCGTATTCAAGATGTCTTCGAGCACAAGGGGATGGAGTCCAAAGCAATGACCAAGCCTTCCAACCACTTCTACCCGATGGACTCCTTCCACGTTGATCCATGTGATGGTGGGCTTTTCCCGAAAAGGAAAGCATTCCTCCACCATTTTAATCTCTCTCTCCTGAAAGTTAACCTCATCGTAATCGATCAATGTAATTTTAATCTCTCCAGCCCTTTTCTCCCCGATGTGGACGAGTGTTCCGGGAGGAAGGCCTGCCTTTTTTGACCTTTTTTTAATCAGTTTTGCCATAAGAAATCACCCTCCCTTCATCTGGACCGCCCTCCTTAACGCTTCAGCAAATACTCGAAGTCGATCCTTGTCGTTTCTGAGCAAATCACGAACCTTTCGGCTCACCTCTAATTGCACGCCCCGTCTTAATCTTCCTTTATTGCAGATATTCTGGGGATCCCTCCCCATCAGCCCTTCGGTGGGAGTTCGCGTTTGAAAACCGACCGCCTCTAATTGCTGTATGATCTCTGACCGTAAGCTGTCATTCAGCCCTCCTACCATAACAAACTCTTCTTTCTGATCAATTTGTCCGTGAATGGTGATGACAACATCGGCCTTTTGGACAACTTCCAGTGCATGAGGTTCGTCGAAAAGATGACTCTCAATATGAAGTTTACGACTATCTGCTTTCAAGCCTTCAAAGCTGTAAAAGGAATAATCTTGGCCTGCAATCGCTTCAGCAATCACTTCTGTTGTTGGTTCAATTCTCCCGCCATGAGGGGCCATGATTAGGATACGTTGGTCTTGGTATTTCATTTTAATGCGATAGTCCTGGCCTTCCACTTCATGATCTGCAAGGACTGCAAAATTCACATAGGGAGTCATTTCATCCATCCTCAAAGTTGGGTTTTAATATAGCAGAAAGATCAATCTTGTCAATGACATCGGTCCAAGTGATGAGATGCCTTGGGGGGAATAAAAAACATCGGCAGCACCTGCTTTCCAAACAGCAGGAAGGCCGACGGTATGAAAGTTCTTGAGGATGGTTAGAACTATAGGGAACGACTTAAATAATTCAACATCCCCGAAAGGGTTGTTCCATGAGGTCCTACCTAATTTTCTGGAACACCTTCATGGGTTTTCTGAAACAGGCGTGTTCAGTGAAACTTAAAGGGAGAAGAAGATTTTATAAAGTGATCGGGCATTACAAAGGTATCCATTTCGGACGAAACCTTTTAGTTCTGGTCTTTAATGGGTCGCTGCTCTTTATCGGAGACAAATAGTTCCTATTGGGTGTTCATCTCGACTTTTCCTTATAAAGATTTTCCAATCTTTCTTCCTGATGTTCTGTAAGCATATTTTTTTGGTTGACATCCCGTTTTGCCGATGCAATAAATTGGTCTCCATTTTTAGTCAAATGATACCGGGTTAATCCTGACATAAATCACTCAAGTCTTCCCCTGACCATGAGAACCCTCTCCTTGCATGCTGGCAAATCTAAACCTTCATCATTTTTTTATGATAAATCCCAACAACAGCTTCCCTTTTTATATTACCAATTCTCTCGAAAACCACGATTGACTCTGGCTTCCTTGACCAGGAGATCCCTTCCCATAAAGTTTTTTCGATTCAGCATGGAGACCGCCCGACGGGCCTCCCATTGGGTAGACATCTCCACGAAGGCAATCCCTTTGGGTTGGCTCGTCTGCCTGTCCTTTACGATCTTGACAGACATCACATCTCCTGCACTGGAGAAAAGAGTTTTGAGTTCGGGCTCGCTGGTCTCTAAAGGAAGGTTAGCGACATAAATTTTCTTATTTATTTTTGGTTTGCGATTCATTTTTCCCTCCCATCGATATGACCCTCACGGCACCCTTGCCCCTTTTGCAAGGAACATCCATCCAACACTTTCAGGTAATTTAGCAACCTTATAAAAAGGCCCGCAAAGAAGTTGTTTAGAGTTCTCGACGGGCTTAACCATGGTCACCTAAAAAGGCTCTTTGCAACTAATTATGAACCATAGTAACTTTTAATGGACTTAAAATCAAGGAAAATGATTTAACGGTCAGAAATGACTCAATTCATGCATAGGAAGATGCCCATTTTGATTTCCGTTGAGAAATTTAATGGGTACGGTGATGGTGATAAAAGTTTTTGAGTGCCACGGATTGAGGATCCAGGTTGGTCAATCCAACTTTTTCCGCCCAATTCATTGCTTCCAGAAATTCCTGTACAGTAATTCCACGGGCAATCTCTGTATAATCATAAGCTTTATATTCCACGCGATATTGAGCCATGATGTTCACGTAGGTAGATTTTGGAAGGGCCTCAGCCATCCATTTAACAAATTTTTCTGTCCCTGCCACCCGGTTAGGCATTACCAAATGTCTAATCATCAGACCCCGAATGGCAATTCCTTGACGATCCAGCTTAAGTTCTCCCACCTGTCGGTGCATTTCTAGGATTGCTTTCTTTGCCATTTCAGGATAATCCCCAGCCCCGCCTGAATACTTGGCCGACTTATCTGTGTCCATGTATTTCATATCCGGCATGTAGATATCTACAATGCCCTCTAATATCTTTAATATCTCCAAACATTCGTAGCCACTGGTATTGTAAACCAAAGGTAAATGGAGCCCTTTCTTTAAGGCCATTCTCGTCGCATTGAGAATGTTCGGCATCACATGGGTGGGAGTGACCAGATTGATATTATGACAGCCCATCTTCTGGAGGTGAACCATCACGTCTGCCAGGTCTTCATCTCGAATTTCTTTTCCTCTTCCCTCGTGAGAAATGGGCCAGTTCTGACAGAAGATACAGCGAAGATTACAATTTGAAAAGAAAATGGTTCCAGATCCCTTTCCACCCACCAGAGACATTTCCTCTCCAAAATGAGGATGATAGCTGAAAATCACAGGTTTAAGGGGAGCTCGGCAAAATCCTTTTTCTCCCTTTTGCCGGTTCACGCCACAATTCCGGGGACAAAGTGTGCAATGTTCGAAGAGGGCATAGGCTTGTTTGATTCTCTGAGCCAATTTTCCTTCTAATTCCAATTTTTCATAGGCCGGAATCCATCGATCGTATTTTTTCTGTCCTGCAAGAAGAGAAAAAGGAGAGAGGAGCAATGAACCGCTTAAGAATAAAGATTTTTTTATAAAATACCGGCGTCTTAGATCCATCTTGCGTTCACCATTACTTACACACCTATATTACTCCAGCGTGTGACTCTTGTAAAGATTTTCAACCATTTAAAAAGGTATTGACGTCACCCCCCGTTTCACTGTAATTTATTAATCATAGACATAGAGAGGAACCTAAACCGTGAGTGAGCCTTATCATAGCCAATCTATTCCATTCCTTGTTAAAAACCGATTATCCGACAAGGTCAGAGCTCATTCTCAACTAACAAAGCGGGAATTTCTAAAGTTTTGTGGTGCCAGTTTCTGCATGCTTTCTGTTCCCCACCTCTTTGGTTTTCCAGAGACCTCACAAGCACAAATGATCAAGAAGGGGCTCATTAAAACAAGGCTCTCCCCATTTTTCACTTCCTTGGAGAGAGGAGAAATCCAGTGTGAGCTCTGCCCCCATCGGTGCCGGGTGGCGAAGGGCAAACGGGGTCTGTGCAAGGTTCGAGAAAACAGAGATGGAAAATATTATAGCCTGGTCTATGGGAATCCCTGTGCCATTCATCCGGATCCGATAGAAAAAAAACCTTTCTTCCATGTTCTTCCTGGCACCATCTCTTATTCCCTGGCAACGGTGGGGTGTAACTTCCAGTGTAAGTTTTGTCAGAATTGGGAAATCTCACAGGCATTTCCTGAGGAGATATACAACAAGGAATTCCCTCCCGAGACAGTGGTGAAGGAGGCTCAAGAGATTAGGGCCCAATCGATTGCCTACACTTATGTGGAACCCACTGTCTTTTATGAATATATGATAGAAATTTGCCACCTGGCAAAGAAGGCAGGCCTTCTGAATGTGACCCATTCCAATGGCTTTATCAATCCAGCACCCCTCAAAAATCTATGCAAAGTGTTAGATGCGGCAAATATCGATTTGAAAGGATTTACAGAGAATTTTTATCGTGAATTGTGCGGTGGTGAACTTGGCCCGGTTCTTGAGACACTAAAAACTCTGAAAAAAGAAAAAGTCCATCTCGAGATTACCACCCTGATCATCCCCACAAAAAATGACGAGATGTCTGTGCTAAAAGAGATGTGCCTCTGGATTAAAAAGGAATTGGGACCCGATACCCCAATCCATTTCTCCCGATTCTATCCATTATACAAACTCAAGACCCTTCCTCCAACACCGGTTTCGACACTGGACAGAGCCAGGACCGTGGCTTTATCTGCAGGTCTTGAATATGTCTACATTGGGAACGTCCCGGGGCATGAGGCTGAAAACACATTCTGTCCAAAATGCAAGAAAATGGTCATCCAACGCACAGGATATATGGTGGGAGAAATCCACCTGAGGGATGGAAAATGTAAAGCTTGTGGAAAGCCCATCCCAGGAATTTGGACATGAAAATACTTAGTAAAAAGGCGAGGGTTAAGAGGCCAGTATCATAAATCGGTTACGTTGTTGGGTAATCGGTTTTACCTTTACCCTTTGACTTTAAACGAAACGGGCCTCCTGACCCTAACCTATATACGTAGCCAAGATTAAATGGAGCAGAAATTACCTTTTAGTTGTCCAGTATGTGGCCCGAAGGCAGAATATTTTGTCGAGGATTTGTTCGAAGGGGCTCTCTTAACCTGCCCGATGTGTAAGCTTACCCTTACCCTCCACGGACATATGTGGAAGGACGTCCAAAAAGAAATCCAGAAACTGAGAGATGGGAAATAAGAATTAGGAAATGAGCAATGGCAGAAAAATCCTTCTTGGAAAGGTCACCCCTAAAT
Source organism: Syntrophaceae bacterium UBA2188 (assembly GCA_002327985.1). Lineage (GTDB taxonomy): Bacteria > Desulfobacterota > BSN033 > BSN033 > UBA1163 > UBA1163. Next base: position 85,199 of record DCVM01000138.1, read on the forward strand.
GTGAGTTAAGATTTAAAACGCTTATTCAATCCTTCAAATAAGATTTTCATCCAAAGATTTCTTTGCCTCTCTTTATGTCTCAATCGGCCTGATCATCAAGACGAATGCCATGACTACGTAAACCATTGCTTCGGCTGCCGGTCCCCAAATTCTCCCTGTGATCGCCATGACCAAACCCAAGGAAAAGGCTGCAATGGCGGTTCCGCGAAGATTTCCCATGCCTCCTACAATCACCACAGCGAAACAGAGGATAAGGATGTGAAAACCCATGTAAGGATGTAGGGTACTGATCGGAGAGTAGAGAACACCTCCTAAGGCAGCTAAAGCGCTCCCTAAAATGAAAATGATGGCGAAGTACTTATCAAGCCTGATCCCCAAGCCGCGCACGGCCTCCCGGTCACCTAAGCCTGCAATGATGATCTTCCCTATGATCGTTTTTTTAAAAAAGAGAGAGAGACCGATGAGAATAAGAAGGGTCAACCCTATAATGATCAGTCGATAGAGTGGCATCTCCATGGTCAGGAATTGTATGGAGATACCTACAGGATCGCTGATGGGCAGAGGACTTGCCCCCCATATCCATTTGATGGCATCGACACCAATCAACAATACCGCATAGGTAGCAATAATGGCATAATCGATGGATTCCCCGTACAGCCTTCTGATCACATATTTTTCAATGATATAACTGAAAGGAATGGATACCAGGACTGCTATAACGGCCCCGAGAATAAAGTTAATTCCCATCTTGGCCATGACGGCATAAATCGTATAGGCTCCGATGGCATATATGAGACCATGGGAAAAATTGACAATACCCATGGCTCCGAAGGTGAGAGAAAGCCCAATGGAAATGATATAAAGAATACCGCCAATAGTTAGACCATAAAAGATGGTTTGCAGCATATAATATTCAAAGAGGTATGATTCAGATCTCTCTGATATATCCCCAAATTCCCTTTCTGAATTTAAAGGCAATAATGAGAAGGGCTAGGCCCAGGAACATCTCCCACCTGAGAATATAACGGGGCAGATAATTGCTAATCGTCATAAAGGCTGCTCCTCCAATCACCGCCCCCAACACGCTTCCTGCACCTCCCATCAGGGTCGCAAAGATTACCTCAACACTTCGATGAGGATCGATGAAGCTCGGATTGGCATAATTGTAATTCAAGGTAGTCAATGCTCCCGCAAAGGCTGCAATCGTCGTTGACAGGACGAAAGTGATCAGCTTATAACGATAGGTGTTGTAGCCCAGGAAGTTGACTCTTGTTTCATTTTCCTTTATCCCCTTCAGTAAAATGCCATAAGGTGAATGCGTAAATTTTATAATCAAGAATGCAACTAGGATAAGGGAGATCAGAGATAAGAAAAAGAGTTGGTGGATGTTACTAAAATCAAGAAATCGATAACCCGTAAAATGGAGAGAAATCCCATCCTCGCCACCCGTGATCTTTGCCAAGGGCACCAACACCAGAAAATGACCCACCTGATTGAATGCCAGGTTCAGAAGGGCAAAGCAGGCTCCTTTGGTCCGAATGAGGATTGGACCCAGAATGCCTCCTATGGCAGCTCCAAAAAGAATACCGCACAGGATAGCCAGGAAGACATTCGAACTCAAATATTTAGCACATAATGCAGTCCCATAGGCACCTGCTCCCAGGTAAAGCATATGCCCGAAAGACAAACGTCCCATATGCCCATAAAGGAGATCGTATCCTAAGACGTAAATACAAAAAATAATGAAGTCAGTAATTTTAAGGATGGAGGTGGAATACCCAAAAATAATGAATCCTGCGGTGATGACGGCAAGAATGAGAGTGGGAGATCTTTCCAATCGTTTAATCATACGCATGTCTTGGACTTACAAATCGTTTTCATATTGAGAAGGTTGCCTGATCATTTCGGGATCGGTAATCTCCTTGAACATCACGCCTTCCTTCATAATATGAATTTTGTCTGCTAAACGAGCAACGGTGGCAAGGTTTTGTTCTACAACGATCATTGAAAACTGCCCTTTCATTGAGAGCAATATGGCGGTAATTTCACTGATAATTTTTGCTGCCAGTCCTTCTGTGGGCTCATCAATCAGTAGGAGTTGAGGTTGGCCAATCAGAACCCTCCCGATCAGTAATATTTGTCGTTCCCCACCACTGAGCCCCTTCGCCTTCGAATGAAGGAATTTTTCAAGTCTCGGATAGACACTGAGCACTTTCTGAACTGCTTTCTCCAGGTTCTCTTTAATCGGGTAGGCGGCTAATTCGATATTTTCTTTGACTGTGAGTTCTCCGAAAACCCGCTTGTCCTGGAATACATATCTTATTCCTTTCAGGGCAACGTTCTCGGGACCTAACCCATCGATTCTCTGACCGCGGAAAAGGATTGAGCCTGCCGAGGGCTTCAGGAACCCTCCTAGGGTCTTCAAAAGTGTTGTTTTCCCGGAACCATTTCGACCTACAATCGTCACGAGCTCTCCCTCATCCATCTTAAACGCAATGTTATGCAATACCTTAGCACGTCCGTAGTGAACTTCTAAATTCTCAACAGTGAGGATCACGCCGTCTCTTCCTTTCCCCAATAGCATTCTCGCACCTGGGGATCACAAATCACCTTGCCAGGTGTGCCACTGCAGACCAGCGTCCCTTCGTTGAGTACGCAGAGTCTCTCGACCAGTTCTACCAGCTTTGAAATCTTATGTTCGACAATAAGGATTGCAAATTTACCTGAAAGCTGTTGGACCACTCTGCTAATATGACCGATTTCTATTGGGCTCAACCCAGCAAAAGGTTCGTCCAACAAGAGAACTTTGGGATTCAAAGACAAGGCGATCACAATCTCAAGTTCGCGCTTCTCACCATAAGATAAATCAGAAGTCTTTATATCGGCTTTATCAGCAATGCCTAACGTGTCCAGGGCCTGTAAACACTCGTCTACTAAGTCTGGGTGGTAAACACTTTTAAAGAAAAACCTTCGCTTGGAACGGTAATCTCTCCCCTGGCGGATGCGAGAGAGCATCATATTCTCTAAAACGGTCATGGTATCAAACACAGAGACTAGCTGGAAAGTTCTAACGATCCCTCGATTTACTCTCTCGTAAGAAGGGGTTCGGGTGATTTCTTCCCCCAAGTAAAATATTTGTCCTTCATCGGGGATAAAGAAACCGGTTAAGAGATTGAAAAAGGTAGATTTCCCCGCTCCGTTAGGCCCGATAATCCCAGCGGTTTCACCCGCCTTCACTTCATAAGTAACATTATGAACGGCAGTCAACCCGTCAAACCTTTTGGTGACGCCTTTAGCCAATAAGATTGTATCTGCCATTCACTGCCTCTGGCGAGCAGAAGATGAAGGGATCCTCCATCTTCTGCTCAAATCGAGTAGGATCGTTAGTATCCCTCGCTCTCTAATGTAGGAAGATAGTCGGTTCCCGTATAAGCACCAATGACCCTCACCAGATCCCACTTGTCCTTTCTTTCGCTCGGACCTTTTCCTTTGACGACAAAAGCCCCATATTTGAACAGAGGCTGATGATCTTTCCGCCAGGTACCAGGACCTTTCATGGAGTCGAATGTAGGTTTGCTCATGATGGCGTTGGCAATATCCTTGGGCTCGACCGATTGAGCCAATTCAATTCCTCTAATTAATTCTTTGGTGCCCACATAAGCCATGCCTGCATAAGGATCCGGGGGTTCGCCATATGCCTTCATGTATTTATCAACAAAAGCTTTGCCCACCTTGACCACCTCTTCGTCTTTGAACCCTTCCATGTTCCAATACCAGGACATTAGCGAGTAAACTCCTTCCAATGCTTCGGCAGGCACACCCCCTCCGAAGACGTTTGTCATCCAGTTAAACCAGATGGTGGTTTTCTTACCCAAACCCAGCTCGTTCGCCTGCTTTAGGACATTAATGGCATCAATCCCCCAGTGTGCCATCATGACGACGTCGGGTTTGGCTTCGGCGATCTTCTGTAAGTAAGTGGTATAGTCAGCCGTCCCAACCGGTGCATCCGCATATTCCCAAGTGATCCCATACTTCTTGAAAGCGTCTGCAGCTCCCGCTTTCTGGTCCCATCCAAAAGCATAGGCAGGAGCGAAAAAGTAGACCTTTTTATATTTGAGCTGTGTTGCAATGTACGCCGCACCCGAATATCCGATGGAATAAGCGGTTCCATGAATACCAAAGGTCGTCGGTGCTAACTCCTCCTTCTTGAACATGCTCATGGGTGCCACACAAGCGGAGATATAAGCCATCGGGCTCTTTACCATTTCACGGTTTAAGGCGGCAGAAATCGCCGCAAAGGTGGAGCCAACCAACGCATGTACCTTGTCCTCATATTTAAGCTCCCGGAACCGCCGGAGGGCCACGTCCGGCTTGGTCTCGTCATCCTTGACCACCGCTTCCACGGGAACCATCTTGCCGCCCAGCTTCACACCACCCGCATCATTGATTTCTTTGATCGCCATCTGTGCGCCCTTTAACTGAACCGGACCAATAGGAGACGCCGGCCCAGTCAAACCAAACATCAACCCGATTTTTATTTTATCGGGTGCCTTCGCATCCCCCACCCCACTGAAAGCCAAACAAAACGTCAAGATCATTGAAAAACCAATTAGTAAAATTGTTCTCCTTCCCATAATATTACCTCCTATCTTAGTTAGTGTCAGAGCTATGAATAATCACCCTCTTCTTCTCTCGCAATGTAAAAATTTAATGTTTTGGTGGACCTCCTTTTTCTTTTATAGCCCAGTAAACCGTTTCTGGATCTGCAGGCAGAGAGCGCACTCGACCACCGCAGGCATTGGCGATTGCATTTAAAACAGCAGGGGTGGCAGGGATATTGGGCATTTCACCGATCCCTTTGGCTCCATAGGGACCATATTTGTTCTCCACTTCGAGAATAATCGGTTTAATGTCCGGAATATCCAAAGAAGTCGGGATCAGGTAATTTTGTAAATTCATATTCTGTATGTAACCTTCTTTCAACACCACCTCCTCCATTAGTGCGTACCCTATCCCCATAGCCACTCCGCCTTCAATTTGACCCTCAACGGTCCTTGGGTTGATGGCCTTTCCAATATCAAATGCAGCCACGTAGTCTGTTATCTCTACTTCTCCTGTTTCTACATCGACCACGACTTCTGCCATATGCGTTGAGTAAGTGTAGACAAAATAAGGGTTCCCTTGCCCTGTCTCAGGGTCCAGGCTCGCCATCGGCGGTGCCCACCAGCCTTGTCCAATAAGTCGTTTACCCTTTCCCATACATTTTGCAACCACCTCTCTGAACAGAACAGACTGATTAGGATGTTTTTGATCGTAAATCTTTCTATCTTTGGCCTCCAATTGTTCCATGGGAACCGCAAGCATTTCGGAGGCCATCTCGAATATCGCCTCCTTAACCTGTCGAGCTGCAAGCACAATGGCATTCCCCATTAAGGTGGTAGACCGACTTCCAACAGTAGGTCCGGATTCTGGCACGATGTCCGTATCCGGTTGGACGACACGTACATCCTCTAATCGTACCCCAAGTTCCTCTGCACAGATTTGAGGAAGCACGGTGAATGCGCCCTGACCCATCTCAGTAATGCCTGTAAAAAGTAATACCGACCCATCCTCATGAACATAGACATTGGCACCACACCCGTCGCTACTTGTCCCAATGCTTGTCCGGTACCAGCCCATTCCGATCCCCACACCTCGACGCTTGGTCCGCTCCTTGTCGAGGTAACCCGTCTCCCGGTATCTACGATCCCAGTCAAACGCCTTGGCGCAGGAATCAAGGGTATCTAACAATCCTACACTCTGATCTAAAACCTGACTTGTTGCAGTAACGGAACCTTGTTTGAAAGCATTTTTCTGGCGGATGTCAATAGGGTTCATGCCAAGGATTTCGGCGAGCTCATCCATTGCTTGCTCATGGGCAATGTGCACCTGAGGAGCGCCGAAGCCTCTCATTGCCCCACCATAGGGATGATTGGTGTAGCTCAGGTAAGCATCCACTTTTACATTAGGAATCTCATAAGGACCTGGCATCATGATCATGGAATGAATATGTGAACCACCTGCTGGAGGAATAACCGGCCCTAAGCCTGCGTAGGCCCCTTGCTCATCATAGATGACGCCCTCAAAGGCAACCAGCTTACCGTCTTTCTTTGCCCCTATTTTAACTTTCATCACCATGGGGTGGCGTTTGCTGGTTTGGAGAGTCACCTCTTCCCGCTCCAAGGCCAACCGTACGGGTCGCCCTGTGTGATTCGCCAACACCGCTGCCCGACACCCAATATCAATAGGAGAGTCCTCTTTTCCCCCAAATCCACCTCCCATGTGTATCTGGCGCACTCTGACTTTGTTGATTGGGATACCCAAAACCGCACTTAAATTGCGCCTTACCGTGAATGGCGCCTGCATGGGCCCTTCAACTAACATGGTCCCATCCGACTGCGGGATGGCCATAGCAATGTCTGGTTCAAGATATACATGTTCCAAGATAGGAACCTGGTATGTCCTTTCCAAAACTACCTCCGCTGCAGCAAAACCCTTTTCAATATCCCCCTTTCGGAGTTTATTGTATGAAAGCAGATTACCCTTTTCGTGGATCTTGGGTGCATCCTCCTTCAGCGCCTCAATCGGATCGAACACCGGAGGTAAGGGCTCGTAATCTACCTCGATTCGTTCCAGGGCCTCCTCTGCAATCCTTTCACTTTCAGCGGCAACCAGTGCCACCCCATCGCCTACGAATCTTACTTTATCCCCACAGATGACAGGCTGGTCTGGAAGGATAGCCCCAAAACCGTTCCTCCCTGGAATATCTTTGGCAGTAAGCACCGCCACGACACCAGGAAGCTGTTTGGCTTTCTCCACATGGATGGACTTTATCAGCGCATGAGGAAAGGGACTCCTCAAGATTTTTCCATGTAAGAAGCCCTCCTCCGGATAATCGGCCCCAAAGCTCAATTTCCCTGAGACTTTAAGGAAGGCGTCTGTTCTGTCTAAAGACTGCCCTACTACAGAAAGCCCTATTGGGGCAGCCATCAGTTGCTGAAGATCCTCTTTCTCTTTTGTGACGACTTTAACCTTTTTCTTTTTATCTGACTTCTCTGCCATCGTCTATCCTTCTGGATAAAATTTGAGATTTCATCTTCGTTTCACTTTATTTTCTTCCACCAGCTTGACTTGCCGTTTTAATGGCTTGTACAATTTTTCGATATCCCGTGCATCGGCATAGAACCCCTGATATCCCTGAGCGGATCTCCCCATCACTCGGATGTGGATGCTTGTCCAAGAGTGCTTTTGCGTTCATGATCATGCCAGGAGTACAGAATCCGCACTGAACAGCACCCTCAGAAATAAAGGCTTGCTGAATAGGATGCAGTTGCCCATTCTCTTTCACCAAACCCTCAATCGTCACTACGGACTTTCCTCCGACCTTTACCGCTGGGAGGATACAGGAGTTTACTGCCTCACCCTCAAGGAGGACGGTACATACCCCACATTCCCCTTCTCGACATCCCACTTTGGTCCCTTTCAATCCCAAAACATCCCTCAATAGGTCCACGAGTAATGTATTGGGTAAAACCTCTACATTCATATCACATCCGTTCAACTTGAAAGATATCTTTACAGTGCCCATGGTTCACCCTTTTGAGTTAAGTCACAGGAAAACCTACCTGTGCCAGGGCCTTTTGAAGCCCCCGTTTAACAAAGACTTTGGCCATCTCTTTCCGGTATAGAGAAGACCCTCTCAGAAGGCTGTCTCGAGGGTTGCATTCCTCTATGGCAATCGTTCCCACAGCCTCGATGATTTCCTTGCTGATAGGACTTCCGCGCAACGCCTCTTCAACCCGTATGGCACGGAAAGGAATGGGCGCAACAGGCCCCAGCGCTACGGCAGCTTCCTCAATGACTCTTCTCTTTTTATCAACCTTAACCAAAACCCCGCAAACCAATATGGGCAAGGCTAAGGCTTTGCGTTGGCTCAGACGAAGGTAACAGCAACCATGATGTTCTTTAAGAGCGTTGAACTCAATGCGTGTCAATATCTCCCTACGGCAATCTAAAATGGTTTTACCGGTGTCGAGAAAAAATTTTGTTAACGGAACAATCCTTTCTCCGTCCTTGGAGGCAATGGTAACAGAGGCATCAAGGGCAAGGAGGGGTGTACTGGTATCCGCTGCCGGTTGACCACTGACCAGATTACCCGCAACGGTTGCAATATTACGAATCTGTGGCGATCCCAAATAACCGGCTCCATCTGCCAAGAGTTTTGCTTTCTCTCTCACCAATGGAGAAGAAGTAATAGAGGCATGGGTGACCAGAGCGCCTAATGCAATCCGCTCCCCCCTTTCCTCAATGGATTTCAAGTCTGGAAGGTGAGTGATATCAACAAGAGCCTCCGCATCTATTTCCCTTCGCCGCAACTGAGGGAGTACATCCGTCCCCCCGGCTACCACTAATGCTCTCCCTTGGTATTCTGCAAGGATATTTAATGCCTCCGACAGGGTCTTCGGTAGAAAATAGTTTTTAATTGGGATATGTCTGGTCCAGTGGAAATCCTTAAATGCATATGACATGTTCCCTCCCTAATCAAAGCATCTCGATCTTAACTTAAGGTCACCCTATCCTATTTAAAAGATATATCCCAAAAAGTCAAAAAATATTGTCATTGACGTGTTGACTATCTTTTTATCAACGAAAAAATATCTTGACTTTGATGGCCTTGCCGATTAAATTTTTTAGCATGTTTATCGCATAATGATATGCATTTTATTTTAATATTAGAAGTTTATGCATGATGTAAAATTAGACAAAGCGTCTCATTCCATACCTCACTCTTTTCCGCTAACCATTTCGGTCATCGTCCCGGAAAGAAATGGAGGCGCCAAGCTTCGGGAGTCCCTCTCAGCCTTAACGAAGGCTACTCCACCTCCTACTGAATTGATCGTTGTGGCAGATGGGGATACCGATGAATCCTGGCGCATCGCGGAAGAATTCGGGGCAAAGCTGCTGAGAATTCCGAAACCGCAAGGGCCTGCTCGAGCCAGGAATATAGGAGCCCGCGATGCTCAAGGGGATATTCTCTTCTTTGTCGATGCAGATGTGGTGATCCCTCCAGATGCCGTCCACCAGATCGGGGTTGCTTTTAGCAACGATCCTCAATTAACCGCCCTTTTCGGATCCTACGATGATGAACCGGGAGAACCCAATTTCTTGTCCCAATATAAGAATCTCCTCCACCATTATGTTCATCAGATGTCCCGTGAGGAGGCTTCCACTTTTTGGGCTGGCTGCGGAGCCATTCGTCGCCAGATTTTCATAGAATTTGGAGGTTTTGATGAATCCTACAGAAAGCCCTGCATCGAAGACATTGAATTGGGTTACCGCCTGAAACGGGCTGGATATCGGATTCGGCTCCTCAAGGAACTTCAGGTGAAACACTTAAAGCGATGGGATATCCGAACCTTACTAAAATCCGACTTCTTTGATCGAGCCCTTCCATGGACTGAGTTGATTCTGAGGGATCGACGCTTTATCAATGATCTGAATCTGCGATTCTCAAGCCGCCTTAGTGTGATGCTGACCTACGCTTTTCTCGCAGCTCTGGCCGGAGGTTTCTGGTGGTCTGGTTCTTTCGCCGTTGCCATTGCATTTGCCCTGCTACTTATCATCATGAATATACCGGTGTATAGGTTTTTTCTTCGCCAGCGTGGTTTTTGGTTTATGATCCGAACCCTTCCGTGGCATTGGTTCTACTATTTCTATAGTGGTTTGGCCTTTGCCATCGGTTATGGCCGATCTCTTCTCTTCAGGGATCGATCCCAAAAACCGAGTTTGCCACCTGCCCCAAAAGGAATACCTGACACCGCTCAATCTCCGGAGTGTCGTTGATGCAAACGGGTCCCGTTGTAATTATTGGTGCTGGCCCGGCGGGTTTGACTGCTGCCTATGTGCTTTCTAAAGCAGGGGTGCAATCGATTGTGCTGGAGAAGGACCAAACGGCTGGCGGGATTGCCAGAACGGTCAATTACAAAAACTATTATTTTGATATCGGCGGACATCGTTTCTTCACCAAGGTGAAGTCCGTGGAAGATATTTGGAAGGAAGTCCTCGGTGAGGATTTACTTCGACGCAATAGACTCTCACGAATCTATTACAACAAAAAGTTTTTTCACTACCCTCTTCGCCCTCTGAACGCCCTGCTGGGATTGGGGATAGGGAACAGCATCCTCATTTTTTTCAGTTATCTGATGGCTCAGTTATTTCCCTCCAAGGAGGAAGAAACCTTCGAACAGTGGGTTTCAAACCGTTTTGGGAAGCGTCTGTTTAAAATCTTTTTTAAAACCTATACTGAAAAAGTCTGGGGGATCTCTTGCAACGAGATCAGCGCCGAGTGGGCCGGGCAGAGAGTAAAAGGGCTATCCCTGCTGACGGCTCTCAAAAATGCAATCCTTAAAAGCCAAACCCATCAAAAAGATAAAAAGAAGGTGATCAAAACTCTGATTGACGAATTTGATTACCCTAAATTTGGCCCTGGCATGATGTGGAAAGCGATGGTAGAAAGCATCGAGAAAAACGGTTCTCATGTTTGTTTAGGGAAAGCCGTTGAAGGAATTCGGTGGTCAGGAAACAAGGTAGAGGCTCTCGAAGTAAAACAAAACGGGCAAATAGAATTAGTATACGGCACGAATTTCATCAGCAGCATGCCTCTCCGAGAAGCTTTACAAAAGTTTAAACCCAAGGTGCCAAAAGAGGTGCTGGATGCGGCCAATGATTTGAAGTACAGAGACTTTCTAACGGTCGCCCTTATCATTAATAAACCCATGCTTTTCCCGGACACATGGGTTTACATACACGATCCAGAGGTGAAGGTTGGTCGGATCCAGAATTTTAAAAACTGGAGTCCCTTCATGGTTCCTGACTCGAATAAGACGTGTTTGGGTTTAGAATATTTTTGTTTTGAAGGGGATGACCTCTGGAACATGCCCGATGAAAAATTGATTGAACTTGGCAAAAAAGACCTGGAAGCATTAGGTTTGGTCAATAAAAATGATGTTGAAGAGGGTACCGTAGTGCGCATGCCCAAAGCTTACCCTGTCTATGACTCGACCTATCGTAAATCTCTCGATGTGGTGCGCCAATTCCTTGAAGGGATCGGCAACCTTCAACTGGTTGGCCGAAATGGCATGCATAAATACAATAATCAGGACCATTCCATGCTGACAGCCATGTTGTCAGCGGAAAATATTCTTGGGGCGAATCATGATCTGTGGGCTGTCAATGTGGAGCAGGAATACCACGAGGAAATGAAAATCGAACCAAGTGAGGAAGCGGTTTTGGATAAGATTCTTCCTGCTGTCTTCTCGAGGATGGACCCATTAGGGCTCGGTGTGGCAGTCGGGGCGGTTCTTGGATTCATCATTTTTCTTGCCACCCTCTGGTTAGCCACCACGGGTGGACCTGCAAGTGCCTATCTAAAACTCCTTAACCACTATTTCTTCGGATATACGGTCACGATGAAAGGAGCTTTGATTGGTCTGATTTATGGTTTTTCATGGGGATTCTTGTTGGGGTGGCTCATTGCCTATCTCAGAAACTTTTTTATCGCATACTATATCTATCGCATAAGAAGAAAAGTGGAATTGTTAACATTCAGGGATTTCCTGGATCATTTCTGATAGAATGGATCGAAGGTGAAAGAACCTGTAGGGGGACGAAATGGGTGCTGAAAAAGTTCCAAATGACGAGAAATTGCTGAGAGGAGTGATCCGTTTAAATGCTAAAGTTTACGGGTTGGTTCTCGGCATCGTGTTGGGTTTAATTATCTTCATCGGAACCAACTGGCTCTTGATCAAGGGAGGTTCTACGACCCCGGATGGACGACATGTCGTGGGCCCCCATTTACAACTCCTGAGCCAATTCTTTATTGGATATCGGGTCTCATTTTTAGGAAGTATCATTGGCTTTTTTTACGGGTTTGCCCTTGGTACGATATGTGGTACAGTCATTGGCTGGATCTATAACAAGATTGTTGACTTGAGGACAAGATAGATCCTTTCAACTCCTAAACCCTCAAAAGATTATTTAGCTGTCAATCATTTTCTTTAGACTTAGAATCCCTTGATCCGATCTCACTAAGATGGAAACAGGGATTTTTTTAATACCTGATTGGTGTAAGAACTTTTTTATGAAAAAAAAGTTAAAGCCTAAAGGAGGTACATAATGCACCTGAAAAAAATAGGGATCATTGTTGTAGGACTTATATTAGTGTTGATGATCATACCATCCCGATGCTGGACAAAGGACTATCCTAACAAACCCATAGAGTTTGTTAACCCTTATGCCCCAGGGGGAAACAATGACTTGAGTATTCGAATTATTGGAGAGAAAATGGCTGAATTTTTAGGGCAGCCTATCGTTGTAGTCAATAAGGTCGGAGGGGCTGCAACTGTTGGCACTGTCTACGTGGCTAATTCGAAGCCCGATGGTTATACGCTACTCGGAACGACTGGTGGTTTTTTGACACGCCCTTTATACGATCCCCGTGTTCCATATCGGTATACCCAATTCAGACCCATCGGCATCCCGGTCAAGCTTGAAAATATACTGTGTGTCAATAAGAACCTTCCGATAAAAAATATAGCAGAATTAATAACCTATGCAAAAGGGAATCCTGGGGCCTTATCTTATAGTATTGCTGGAAAAGGCGGGGTCAGCTATCTCGCCATGGAATATCTTAAATATAAGAATAACCTGACAGACCTTCACCTCCAATGTGTCCCACATCAGGGAGATGCTCCGGCGTTGTTAGCCATCTTAGGAAATCATGTTCAGATCAGCGCAACCAACATATCATTTGCCTTGCCGTATATTAAATCCAACTCCATCCGACCCATTGCCATTCTATCCAGAAAACGGAATCCACTGCTACCGGAGATCCCCACAAGCCTTGAGCAAGGATTTCAGGATATGGTGGCCTCATCTTATTTCATATGGCTTGCTCCAACTCAAACCCCCAGTGAAATCATTAAGACTTTGGAAAACAACATGGAGAAGGCCATCCAGGATAAAGGCGTCCAAGAAAAACTTTTAAAGATTGAACTTACAGCGGCGTTCATGAATTCTGAAGAAACCAAGGCGTTTCTGGATAACGAAATCAAATTTTGGGAAAAGATCATCAAAGAGGCTAATCTCGCCACAAAATAAAACTATGCCTGAAAGAGGTGGCATGAATCGTATTATTGGATTTGTCATCGCTCTTCTTGGGATCGGCATCCTTTGGGAAGGAAGGCATCTCGAAAGAGGAAATCTTAGTCACCCCGGTCCGGGTTTTTTCCCTGCCTTGCTGGCTATCCTGCTTATTATTCTCTCTCTCTTATTGATGATCCTGAAAGGTAAAAAAGAAAAGGAGGGAGACGCCTTCCCCCCATGGTCTACTTTTTATAGGCAGTTCATCCCTCTTTATGTCGCATTACTGGCCTTCACCGGGTTACTGGAATTTTTTGGATTTATCATTTTGACCTTATTATTTATGTTTTTTCTTTTTGTGAAAGTATCTTATTTTAAATGGTATACAGCCATGTTGGCTGCTTTCATTTCCACAGGGATCACTTATTTCATCTTTGGAGTAATTCTGAAAAGTTTATTCCCTAAGGGTCCATTAGGCTTTTAAGGATGGATTTATTTCACAACATTTACATGGGTTTTAGCACAGCCCTTCTCCCATCCAATCTCCTATACTGTTTCCTTGGGGTCTTGGTTGGGACCCTTGTGGGAGTTTTACCCGGACTTGGATCGCCGACCGTCCTGGCTATCCTCTTACCTGTAACCTTTTATATCCCTCGGGAGGCTGCCTTGATCATGACCGCAGGGATATATTACGGATCGCAGTATGGTGGATCCACCACCTCCATCCTAGTTAATATCCCAGGAGAAGCAACATCTATCGTCACCTGCCTCGATGGACATCAGATGGCAAAGAATGGGAGAGCCGGACCGGCTCTGGGTATCTCTGCTTTCGGGTCATTTATCGGTGGGACCATTAGCGTCATAGGCTTAATGTTAATGGGACCCGCGGTGGCAAACATTGCCCTTCGTTTCGGACCTCCTGAGCTTTTTGCGCTCACCTTCTTAGCCACTGTCCTGATCGTCTTGCTTGCCAAAGGGTCAAAGTTAAAAAGTTTCATCTCTGCTTTGCTGGGCTGTTTTGCAGGAACCATCGGATTAGATTATGTCTCAGGAGTTCCACGCTTCAACCTTGGAACCGTTTCCCTCATGAAAGGGATGGAATTGGTGCCAGTGGCCATCGGGCTTTTTGGCATGGCTGAAGTTCTCATCCATTTGGAGCAAAAGTGGATTGAAAAAAACATAGTCAAAATGACTATGAAAGGCTTACTCCCAACACAGAAGGACTGGAAGGAATCGATTCTCCCAATGGGTCGAGGGACGGTGATCGGTTTCTTTCTTGGTCTCTTACCTGGAGCCGGGGCCATCATGGCCTCCTTTAGCTCTTACATTGTTGAAAAACGTCTTTCTCGTCATCCAGAACGCTTTGGGACGGGAGCAATAGCAGGAGTGGCTGGCCCTGAGACGGCTAATAATGCAGCCGTTGGTGGAGCGATGGTTCCTCTCCTTTCCCTTGGCATCCCCACCAATGCCGTAACATCTCTCTTATTAGGAGCGATGATGATTCACGGAATTCATCCAGGTCCTTTTCTAATCAAGGACCATCCAGATATTTTTTGGGGGGTCATTACCTCCATGTACTTAGGGAATATTTTTCTCCTCATATTAAATCTCCCTTTAATTGGCATCTGGGTCAAGGTTCTCAAAGTGCCACAAAGGATACTTTTGCCACTGATTGTGCTTTTTTGTTTAATAGGGGCCTATAGTAACGGCAATGACCCTTACGATGTCTTAATGATGGTTGTCTTTGGGGCAATCGGCTATCTCCTGCGAAAGACCGGACTTGAAGTTCTTCCCTTCATCTTTGCAATGATTATTAGCCCCGTGATGGAAAATGGATTTCGTCAGGCTTTACTTTCCTCTCGAGGAAACTTCACCATATTCCTTACTCACAGCATTTCAGCGGTATTCATCGGATTGGGTCTCATCCTCATTCTCTTCTCTCTTCTCCGGGAATGGAGGTTTAAAGGAAAAGGATAATAAGAGGCAACTGGTAGTGGATTCTTCCGTCAACGTTTAGGGGGTTGATTTTTCCAATAGCTTTTCCTTCGCCCCGTAGAAATAATGCCCCGATAAAATTTCTAACGGGGTTTCCCTGACTGCTTGACTAACCCCATGATAAGTTTTAAAAGTTAATGAATTTCCTATCCTGAAAAGAATTTAAAATGATGAACGTTTTTGATGATTTAAAAATGTACGTTCGTTTCGCTTGGGGGCTGAAGAGTTTCCTTCGTCTCAGGATCTCTCTTGAAGAAGCGAAGGGGATTGTCAAAAAACGTCTCGAAGAACGGGAATCGAATTTCCTGCGTCTGGTCCGAAGGGGAATCTTCGGTTATCCAAAAAGTCCCTATCTTCCTCTGTTGAAATTGGCTCAATGCGAGATGGGTGACATTGAGAACATGGTGAAGGAAGGAGGTCTTGAAAACACCCTTCGGTCGTTAAGAGAGGCAGGAGTCTTTGTCACCTTTGAAGAGTTTAAGGGGCGAGAGCCAATAGTAAGGAGTGGGCAAGTTTTTCCAGTGGAGGCTCGGAATTTTGATAACCCTTATTTACGTCATTATTACGAAGCCACCTCAAGTGGAACCACTGGAGCAGGAACACGGGTTACCGTCGACTTAGACCACCTTGCCGCCTTAACCCCTAACATCATGTTGTCCAATGATGCTCATGGTATACTTTACCTACCAACTTGCTTATGGTTTGGTACGCTTCCCGATAGCACGGGAATCGACAATCTCCTTCGAGGTGTTCTTTTCGAAAATATCCCATGCAAATGGTTCTCCCCTATTACCAAGAAAAATTACAAGCCAGCCCTGAAAAACCAGATCGCTAAATATTACACAATCCTCATGGGACGTCTTTTTGGACTCCCCTTCCCATGGCCTAAACCGTTGACCCTGGATCAGGCTGCCCAGGTTGCTCACTGGGCAAAAAATACCTTAATGTCTCGTGGACCTTGCCTGATCCGCACACATGTCAGTATGGCGGTAAGAATCTGTCTGGCGGCCCAACAAGAAGGAATCGATCTTACAGGCCTGGCCTTTGTCATTGGTGGGGAACCCCCCACGCCCGCTAAGGTACAGGAGATTACACGGACCGGTGCACGTTTTGTTACCTCCTACTGGTTCTCCGAAGCAGGTATCGTCGGGTTTGGTTGTACTCACTCTGTGGATAGTAATGATCTACACTTTTTTAAAGATCGCCTGGCCCTTATTCAGCATCCGATTCAGGTCCCGGGTTTCGAAATCAAGGTCAATGCCTTTTACTATACCTCTTTGTTGCCTTCCACTCCTAAAATTATCCTGAATGTAGAAAACGACGATTACGGAGAGATCGAAACTCGTTCTTGCGGATGTCCTATGGAAGAGTACGGTTTCTCAGAGCATCTCCGTCATGTCCGTAGTTTTCGCAAATTGACCGGTGAGGGGGTTACTCTGGTTGGCAGCGAGATTATAAAAATTTTGGAAGAAGTCCTCCCAGCCCGATTTGGAGGGAGCCCCCTTGACTACCAACTGGTCGAGGAGGAAGATGAGCAAGGATTTACTCGGCTCAGTCTCTTGGTGCATCCCAAGGTGAAGATTGGGAATGAGGCAGAGGTCATCCAAACCGTATTAGAAGAGCTGGGGCGAAGCAGCGTGTCAGCCGATCTTGCCCGCAGCATATGGGAACAAGCGAATACTTTCAGAATTAAGCGGATGAGCCCTATCTGGACAAGGGGAGGTAAGCTGATGCCTCTCCGTTTAATGGAACGTGCGTTGAACCAAGAAAAAAACGATAAAATGAATACTTAAAATGGGTAACACGATTGAAGTGAAATGGAAGAACTCCCTATGAATAAACATCGCACCCTGATCATCGGCCTGGATGGAGCAACCTTTGACCTGATTCATCCCTTGGTCCAAGCAGGACATCTGCCTGCCATTGCAAAGCTTATGGCTCATGGCGTCCATGCTCCTTTACGGGCCTGGCCCAACATGAACAGCGCCGCCGCCTGGAGTTCGATTGTCACCGGCTATAACCCTGGCCAGCATGGTATCTTTAGTTTTGGTGACGCACCGCCGCAGCAGGGCACCCAATGGCGGCCAATGATCGCAGCAGACCGCAGAAAGGATCCCTTCTGGCGGCTTCTAAGCGCATCGGGGCAGTACGTCGGGGTCATCAACGTACCGATCAGTTACCCTGCAGATCCTGTGAATGGGTTCATGTTGGCTGGGATGGATACCCCAGGCCTCCGAAGTTCCAGGTTTGCTCATCCCCCAGGCCTCCTTGATGAGCTTTACCGTGAAGGGATTGATTATGTGATTGACGTTCCGAATTTGGGGGTTCTGAGCCGTCGGAACCCGCACCAGTTACCGGACTCGGTGAAAAACATGATGGAAGGGCGCTCACGCACGATTCTCCATCTGATGAAAACCCGTCCCTGGGACGTCATGATGGCTGTTTTCGTGGCCACCGATAGAGTTCAGCACTGTTACTGGCCTGAAGGAGAAGTGCCTCTTGAGAACCCTGAATGGGGACCCATTCGTGGCCTTTACCAGCAGATTGATTCGTTTTTCAGCGATGTGATGGAGCTCATTGACAAAGACACGACGGTGTTTTTGGTCTCTGACCACGGGTTTGGCCCATTGCGTTCTGTAAGGCGGTGTTTAAATCCTTTGTTTGCAAAATTGGGATTGCTCCAATACCGACAAAGTGGAAGTCGGTGGCAAGGTAGGCTTTTAGAAAAGCTTCTTGTTTACGGACGGCGAGTCATTCCCCCTCAATTTCAGAACCCTCTTGCCCGGGCTTTTCCAAAGCTTTCCCTTCATGCCAACATGGAATTCAAGTTCTCAGGCATTGAATGGTCTCAGACTCAAGTATTCGCTGACCCCTTTGAAGGACAGATTTTTATTAATCTCCAGGGCCGAGAGCCCGAGGGAGTCGTTCCAATGCAAGAGTACCCTTCCCTTTATGAACGAATCAAAAAAATCCTGCTGAAACTCACCGATCCTGCAAGTGGCGCTCCTTTGGTAAAAGTAGTATATCACCCAGAAGATATTTATCACGGACCGTTCGCTAAGAATACAGCGGACCTAATAGTCGAGTGGGATGAGGATGTATTGGGAGATGATCTTTCTTATCATGGAGAAGTGGAAAGGATCCTCCTGAAGGCGCCCAAAAAGACGAGTTCCGGTTCCCGGTGGAGGGGATCTCACCGCTCAAATGGTATCTTCATTGCTGGTGGTCCTCACATCAAACAGGGGGCAGCATTAATGAACGCTACCATTTACGACATTACCCCGACCATTCTCTACTTAAAAGACCATCCTATCCCCGAGGATATGGATGGAAGAGTCTTGACCGAAATTTTTACTGAGGATTACCTCGGCAACCATCCTATTCATAAAATCAAATCATTGGATAGCGGATGGCAATCAGAGAGCACAGCACTTGACGTGGAAGAGACACGCAAAATTGAAGAACGGCTGAGAGGCCTGGGATACATCGAATAGGTTCTCATTGATTCAGATAGAGGGCTGGTCGTAGTCACGATGGCAGCTTGGATACCAATTCTGACTTTCCATGATCTCAAAGACCACGCTTCTGTGATTTCCTATCCACCGGAATTGTTCCGTCGTGGTGTGCTCAAACTTCATGAGAGGGGATATCAAACGGTTAGTCTTCTTGAAGTGGCAGACTGTCTCCGTTCAACGAAACCTTTTCCGGAAAGAGCGTTCGCGATCACATTCGACGACGGCTACGAAAGTGTCTATCAAGAAGCCTTCCCTGTGCTGCAACGGTATCATATGTCGGCCACTGTTTTTCTCGCCGTGGGCAAAGAGAGAAGCACTGAGGACAAGACACGGCTTCCTTCTCTTGAGGGCCGGCCCATGCTGAATTGGCAGGAAATACGGGAGATGCACCGTTTCGGTATAGAATTTGGTGCCCATACTTGTACCCATCCGAACCTCACCAGGCTATCTCCCAAGCAGATTGATTCTGAGATGGGGGATTCCAAGAAAATCATCGCGGATGGACTAAGCTTTCCCGTCCGCTCTTTCGCTTATCCTTACGGACGTTACAATCATCACGTTCTGGAAATGGCTCGGTCTTATTTTGTCTGTGCGTGTTCTGACCGTCTCGGTCTGGTTGCAGTGGGAAAAGATCCATACACCCTCAAAAGAGTAGATGCTTATTATCTTAGATCGGAAAAGTTGTTTGATTTGATGTTGACAGGACTCTTCCCCTGGTACATCCGGACGCTGAGCATTCCTCGAGGGATAAGACGTCTTATTCAGAATCGTTTAAGATGGTAAACCGACCGCTTCGTTTCTGTATGATCACCACTTTTTACCCACCCTATAATTTTGGTGGTGATGGTATATTTGTTCATCGACTGTCTAATGAGCTGGCTCGGCGTGGGCATCAGGTGGAAGTAATCCACTGTATTGATGCCTATCGGCTTTTAGCTTCAGGAGAACCAACGGGTCCTTATCAGGATCACCCCAATGTGATCGTACACGGTCTCAAGAGCCGGTTTGGCTTTCTCTCTCCACTGGCAACCCAACAAACGGGCATTCCATTTTTCAAATCCACCCGCATCCGAGAGATTCTGAAAAAAGGGTTTGACGTGATCCACTATCACAATATCTCACTCGTGGGTGGGCCAAAAATTTTAGAGTATGGGGAGGGTATTAAGCTTTACACGATGCATGAGTACTGGTTGGTCTGCCCCACTCACACCCTATTTAAATTCAACCGCACGGCTTGTACACGACCTCATTGTTTATTCTGCAGCCTGATATACAAACGCCCGCCACAGTGGTGGAGGTATGTCGGCCTAATGAAGTCTGCTGTCAAACATGTGGACACCTTTATCGCACTGAGCAGGTTTACCAAGGACATACATCATCACTTTGGACTCAACCTCCCTATTGTCCATCTACCCAGTTTTGTCCCTGAGGCGGCAGGCGTGTCCACTGATCAGGCATTGGAGGAGCCCTATTTTCTATTTGTCGGACGCCTGGAAAAACTCAAAGGCCTCCAGACCCTCATCCCTATTTTCCGAAAATACCGCAAGGCAAAACTGTTGATTGCCGGGAAAGGCACTTACGAGACCCATCTGAAAAAGTTAGCAGAAGGTAACAGCAATATCCATTTTCTGGGTCATCTTCCGGACCAACAACTACAAATCTTCTATCGGAAGGCAGTAGCCTTGATTGTTCCATCGATATGTTATGAGATCTTCTCACTCGTAACCATAGAGGCTCTCAGGCAGGGAACGCCCGTTATCCTAAGAAATCTGGGGGGGATGCCGGAACTGATAGAAGAAAGCAAGGGTGATTTCATTTACCACACAGAGGAGGAGTTGATGGCAGCGATGGACAAATTTTTAGAAGATCCATCCTACCGAAATGAGGTGGGACGACGAGGCTATGAGGCTTATTTACGGAATTGGACAGCCGAGGCCCATTTGAAACGATATTTCAAGTTGATTCACGAAATCTCAACGGCTCGCGGCGAACCACTCAATGAATC